>NZ_CALCDX010000159.1 GCF_937900395.1 uncultured Caulobacter sp. | reverse complement strand
TCATTTTCCCGGGTCAGGGCAGCCAGTCGGTCGGCATGGGCGCCGATCTCGCCGAGGCCTTTGGCGCGGCGCGCGAGGTCTTCCAGGAAGTCGACGACGCCCTGGGCCAGAAGCTTTTCGCTCTGATGAAGGAAGGTCCCGAAGGCGACCTGACGCTGACCGAGAACGCTCAGCCAGCCCTGATGGCCGTCAGCCTGGCCGTCACCCGCACGCTGGAGAAGGAATTCGGCGTCGGGATCGACAAGGCCGCCTTCGTCGCCGGCCACTCGCTGGGTGAGTACTCGGCCCTGGCCGCCGCCGGCGCCATCAGCCTGTCCGACACCGCGCGCTTGCTGAAGCTGCGCGGCCAGGCCATGCAGCGCGCCGTGCCGGTGGGCGAGGGCGCCATGGCCTCGCTGATCGGCCCCAAGACCGACCTCGCCCTGGCTGAAGAGGCCGCCAAGGCGGGTTCGGAAGTCGGCGTCTGCGTCGTGGCCAACGACAACAACAACGGCAATGTCGTGATCTCCGGCGCCAAGGCGGCCGTCGACAAGGCCATCGAGAAGGCCAAGGAACTGGGCGCGCGGGCGATTCCGCTGAACGTCTCGGCCCCGTTCCACTGCCCGCTGATGCAGCCGGCCGCCGACGAGATGGCCGAAGCCCTCGCCAAGACCACCATCCTCGCCCCGCGCGCCCCGCTGGTCGCCAACGTCACCGCCGCGCCGGTCCATGATCCGGACGTCATCCGCAAGCTGCTGGTCGAGCAGGTCACCGGCCGCGTCCGCTGGCGCGAGAGCATGACCTGGCTGGCGACCCAGGGCGGTGTCACGCGTTTCGCCGAAGCCGGCGCCGGCAAGGTTCTGTCGGGCATGGCCAAGCGCATCGCCCCGGACGCCGAAGCGACGCCGCTGAACACGCCCGCCGATCTCGAAGCCTTCGCGGCCTCGCTCTAGAAACTGTCATCCCGGCCCAGCGCAAAGCGCGCCGAGCCGGGAACGCAACACGCGCCGGCGTTTCCGGCGATCCCGGCTCCGCGGCCGGGATGACACTGGGAGACAACCCACATGTTCGACCTCACCGGCAAGACCGCCCTCGTCACCGGCGCCACCGGCGGCATCGGCGGCGCCATCGCCCGCGCCCTGCACGCCCAGGGCGCGCATGTCGTGCTCTCCGGCACCCGCGAATCGGCCCTGGCCGAGCTGAAGGCGGAACTGGGCGATCGCGCCTCGACCGTCGTCGCCAACCTGTCCGACGCCGAGCAGGTCGACGGCCTGGTCGCCAAGGCCGAGGAAGCCGCTGGCGCGCCCCTCGACATCGTGATCGCAAACGCTGGGATCACCCGCGACGGCCTGATCGTCCGCATGAAGGACGAGGACTGGGACACCGTGATCAAGGTGAACCTGGAAGGCTATTTCCGCCTGGCTCGCGCCGCCGCCAAGGGCATGATGAAGCGCCGCGCTGGCCGCATCATCGGCATCACCTCGGTGGTGGGCGTCACCGGCAACCCCGGCCAGACCAACTACGCCGCCTCCAAGGCCGGAATGATCGGCTTTTCCAAGGCCTTGGCCCAGGAACTGGCCAGCCGCGGCGTGACCGTCAACTGCGTCGCCCCCGGCTTCATCGCCAGCCCGATGACCGACGCCCTGAACGAGCAGCAGAAGGCGGGCATCCTGTCGACGATTCCCGCTGGCAAGCTGGGCGAGGGCAGCGACATCGCCGCGGCCTGCGTTTACCTGGCCAGCGACGACGCCGGTTACGTCACGGGCCAGACCCTGCACGTCAACGGCGGCATGGCGATGATCTAAGCTCTCCCCGTTCCTTTGTCGGCGACCCGCTAGTAAGCCGAAAAGGAACGTGATAGGCGGAGCGCCGAACGTTTGTTGAGGCGAAGCGGAGCTTCGTGCGAAACAGGCGGAAAATTTCTAAACGAGGGACTGAACAGAATGTCCGACATTCTCGAGCGCGTGCGTAAGATCGTCATCGAGCACCTGGATGCCGATCCCGAGAAGGTCACCGAGAAGGCCTCCTTCATCGACGACCTGGGCGCCGACAGCCTCGACAACGTCGAGCTGGTGATGGCGTTCGAAGAAGAATTCGACATCGAAATCCCGGACGACGCCGCCGAGCACATCCAGACGGTTGGCGACGCCGTGAAGTTCATCACGGAAAAGACCGCCTAAAAGGCGTCGGGTTCGCTAAGCGAACTAGACCATTTCCGCCGCGTCGCACGGGCTCTTGCCATCGTGCGCGCGGCGGTTTTCGTTTGAGGCCAAGATTCGCGGGTGGCGTTGTGTGGGGGAAGCCCCCAGATACACGCTCCGCGCCGAAGGTTGGGAGTGATCCATGCGTAGAGTCGTCGTCACCGGGCTGGGCCTGCTGACCCCTCTGGGCCAGGGCGTTGATGTCACCTGGAAGAACATTCTGGCCGGCAAGTCCGGCGCGAACCGCATCACGGCCTTCGATCCGACCGACTATGCCTGCCAGGTCGCCTGCGAAGTGCCGCGCGTCGACGGTCGTGGCGGCGGCGGTCCGGACGTCGAGGGCAGCTTCGAT
Source organism: uncultured Caulobacter sp. (assembly GCF_937900395.1). Lineage (GTDB taxonomy): Bacteria > Pseudomonadota > Alphaproteobacteria > Caulobacterales > Caulobacteraceae > Caulobacter. The sequence continues at coordinate 33,603 of NZ_CALCDX010000159.1, read as the reverse complement.
CCCGACCAGACCATGAGCCCGCGCGACCAGAAGCGCGTGGACGATTTCATTCTGTACGGCATCGCCGCCGCCGACGAGGCCATCAAGGATTCGGGCTGGGTTCCGGAGACCGACGAGCAGCGCTGGCGCACGGGCGTTATCCTGGGCTCGGGCATCGGCGGCCTGTCGACGATCGCCGACACCGCGATCGAGCTGGAGGCCAAGGGCCCCCGCCGGGTCAGCCCGTTCTTCATCTCCTCGGCCCTGATCAACCTGATCTCGGGCCAGGTCTCGATCAAGTACGGCTTCAAGGGCCCGAACCACGCGGTCGTCACGGCCTGCGCCACCGGCGCGCACGCCATCGGCGACGCCATGCGCCTGATCAAGTACGGCGACGCGGACGTGATGATCGCCGGCGGCGCCGAAGCGGCCGTCTGCAAGGTCGGCGTCGCGGGCTTCATCGCCTGCCGCGCCATGGCTACCAGCTTCAACGACACGCCCGAAAAGGCCTCGCGTCCCTATGACAAGGACCGCGACGGCTTCGTGATGGGCGAGGGCGCCGGCGTCCTGGTGCTGGAAGAGTACGAGCACGCCAAGGCGCGCGGGGCCAAGATCTACGCCGAGGTGGTCGGTTACGGCCTGTCGGGCGACGCCCACCACATCACCGCGCCGTCGGAAGACGGCGAGGGCGGCGGCCGCGCCCTGGCGGCGGCGGTCAAGGACGCGGGCCTCAAGCCCTCGGACATCGACTACGTCAACGCCCACGGCACCTCGACCATGGCCGACGGCCTGGAGGCGGGCGCTGTCGAGCGCTTCCTGGGCGACCACGCCAAGAACGTCGTGATGTCGTCGACCAAGTCGATGACCGGCCACCTGCTGGGCGCCGCTGGCGCGATCGAGGGGATCTTCTCGATCCTGGCGATCCGCGACCAGATCGCCCCGCCGACCATCAACCTCGACAATCCCGACGTGAACGTCGCGATGAACCTGGCGCCGAACAAGGCCGTGCCGATGAAGATCGACGTGGCCGTGTCCAACAGCTTCGGGTTCGGCGGCACCAACGCCACCGTGGTGTTCAAGAAGATCTCGTGAGCAAGAAGCCGTCTCCCCGCAAGAAGACCACGCGGGGCAAGTCCTCCCGCCGGGAGACCGCGTCGGCCGCCAGCCGGCTGACGCGCGGCCTGCTGGGCGCCGTCGCCACCTTCGTGGCGGTCGGCGTGCTGGCTGTGCTGGCGGCGCTCTGGATCTATCAAGGCCCGGGCCCCGCCGCGCCGGCGGGCGAGACCACGACCGTGGTCCTGCGCAAGGGCTCCAGCCTGCCGGAGATCGCCTCCAGCCTGCAGAAGGGCGGCGTCATCGGCTCCTCCTCGGTGTTCATGACCGCCGCCAAGCTGACGGGCGCGGCGCGCTCGCTGAAGGCGGGCGAATATGAGTTCAAGTCGCGCGCCTCGATGGCCTCGATCCTCGATGCGATCCGGCATGGCCGCATCGTGCGCCACTGGATCACCGTTCCCGAGGGCCTGACCTCGGATATGGTGATGGACATCCTCAACAAGTCCGACGTCCTGACCGGCGAGGCCGCCACGCCGCCGGAAGGCTCGATCCTGCCCGAGACCTACGAGGTCCAGCGCGGCGAGGACCGCGCCGCCGTCCTGCAGCGGATGATGGACGATCGCGACAAGGTGCTGAACGCCCTGTGGGCCAGCCGCCAGCCGGGCCTGCCGTTCGCCTCGAAGGAAGAGGCCGTGACCCTGGCCTCGATCGTCGAGAAGGAAACCGGCATCGCCGAGGAGCGCCCGCGCGTGGCGGCGGTCTTCGTCAATCGCCTGCGGACCGGCATGCGCTTGGGCTCGGACCCGACCATCATCTACGGCATCTCGCGTGGCCGTCCGCTGGGCCGGGGCATTCTGCTGTCCGAGCTGCGCCGCCCGACGCCGTACAACACCTATCTGATCGCCGGCCTGCCGCCGACGCCGATCGCCAATCCGGGCCGCGCGGCTCTGGCGGCGGTGCTGAACCCGCTGAAGACGAACGATCTCTACTTCGTGGCCGACGGTACGGGCGGACACGTCTTCGCCTCGACGCTGGAGCAGCACAACGCCAACGTCGCCAAGTGGCGCGAGATCGAGCGCCAGCGCGCCGCCAGGACGGGGGGCTGATCCGATGGCCCTTTCAGGAATGACCGGCTTTGCCCGGGTCGAGGGCGCGCACGGCGCTTGGTCCTGGTCGGTCGAGGCGCGCAGCGTCAACGGCCGCAATCTGGAGACCCGTTTTCGCGGGCCGCCGGGCTTTGAAGGTCTCGAGCGCGCCGCCCGCGACGGCGCTCAGGCCCGCTTCCAGCGCGGCCAGCTGACCGTCGGCGTACAGGCCAAGCGCAGCGAGAGCGCCGGCGAGACCAAGGTCAATATCCAGGTCCTGGAGCGCTACCTGACCGCCGGCGGGCCCTATGTCGCCACCGGCATGGTCGCCAAGCCCTCGCTAGACGGCCTGCTGGCGCTGAAGGGCGTCATCGAGGCGCGCGAGGACGAGGACGACGCCGAGACCCGCGCCGCGGTCGAGGCCGCCATGGCCGCCTCGATCGCCCAGGCCCTGGACGGTCTGAAGGTCGCGCGGCTGGAGGAGGGCGCGGCCTTGTCGCCGGTGCTGCACGGCCTGGTCGATCGGATCGAGGACCTGAACCGACAGGCCGAGGGCGAGGCCGCCAGCCAGCCTTCGATCCTAAAAGACCGTTTCGCCCGTCGCATGGCCGAGCTGATCGGCGAGGGCGCGGCCGAGGAGCGGATCGTCCAGGAAGCCGCCGCCCAGGCCGTGAAGGCCGATGTGCGCGAGGAGCTGGACCGCTTGGCCAGCCACGTCGCCGCCGCGCGAGGCCTCTTGGCGGGCGAGGGCGCGTCGGGTCGCCGGCTCGACTTCCTCTCCCAGGAATTCATGCGAGAATCCAATACTCTCTGCTCGAAGTCGGCCCTGACCGCCCTGACCGCGATCGGTCTGGAGCTCAAGGCCGTGATCGAGCAGTTCCGCGAGCAGGTCCAGAACGTTGAATAAGCCCCACCATCCCCATCGCGGCCTGCTTCTGATGGTCGTGGCGCCGTCGGGCGTCGGCAAGACCTCGCTGACCCGCCGCCTGGTGTCCGACCACAACGACCTGCACCTGTCGATCAGCGCCACGACCCGCGACCCGCGTCCGGGCGAGCACGACGGCCGCGACTATCACTTCGTCACGCGCGACAAGTTCCAGGAGATGATCGACCAGGACGCCTTCCTGGAGTGGGCCGAGGTGTACGGGAACTTCTACGGCAGCCCGAAGCCGCCGATCATGGACGCGCTGGAGCGGGGCGAGAGCGCCCTGTTCGACATCGACTTCCAGGGCGCGATGAAGGTCCACGCCCAGGCGAAGGAAGACAGCGTGCTGGTCTATATCCTGCCGCCGTCGCTGGCCGAGATGAGCCGCCGCCTGCACACGCGCAGCCAGGACAGCGAAGAGGTCATCCATCGGCGCCTGTCGCGGGCCAAGGATGAGGTCGCGGCCTGGGAGCAGTTCGACTACGTGATCCTGAACGATGATTTCGACCGCGCTTACGCGGATCTGGCCCACATCTACCACGCCGAGCGGCTCAAGCGGGCTCGCAACCCGTGGATCGGCAATCTGGTGGGCGATCTTCTGAAGGAAGAAATCTAGACGATCAGCGGCGGGCCTGCTCGACCCGCCGCCGCTAGCCGGGCGCCTACAACGCGCGACGGCCGAAGATCAGGTGGTAGATCGCAAGAACGACGATGGCGCCGATCGTGGCGACCAGCAGGCTGTAGAGGTTGAAGCCCGAAACGCCGCTGTTGCCGAACTGGTTGAACAGCCAGCCGCCGACGAACGCGCCGACGATGCCGAGCACGATATCCAGCAGCACGCCGCTGCCGGAGCGGTTGACGAGCTTGCTGGCGATGAAGCCGGCGATCAGACCGAGAAGAAGCCAGGCGAGAATGGACATCGTAGGGACTCCCTGAACAGCCGCCCTGCGCGACCTTGTCCAGAAAAGGCCCAACGGCGCCGTTAGTTCCCGCGGATGCGTTCCTGCACGATGGCGATCAGCTTTTCGGCGGGCGCGCGGCCCAGGGCGATGAACAGGCCCGAGCCCAGGATGGCTCCGATCAAAAACGACAGGCTCACGCGAGAACTCCCCTACGACCAGGAGCCTCTTTTGCAGGCCGTCGATGGCCAAGCCAAGGCGACAACAGGGCGCTGCGACGATCGGTCGTGGGTTTGCTTAAGCCCTAATCGGCGACAGGATCGTCAGGACACAGGTCAGCCCTTCGGGCGCGTAGTCGAAGGCCGCCGAGCCCGCGAGCTCGCCCTTCAGGCTGGCAGCGACCAGACGCGAGCCAAAGCCCCGGCGTTCGGGTGGACTGACGGTGGGGCCGCCGCGCTCCTCCCAGCGGACCACGACCCTGGTTCGGCCTTCGATCCGCCAGTCGATCGTCACGCGGCCGGTCTCTCGCGACAGGGCGCCGTACTTCGAGGCGTTGGTCGCCAACTCATGGAAGATCATCGCCATGGCCACGGCGCCGTTGGGAGAAAGCGGCAGGGGCGGGCCTTCCAGGCCCACCTGGGCGGCGTAGGGCTGAAGCGTCTCGGCCAGGATTTCGCCAAGGTCCGCGCCCTCCCAGCTGCGGCGGGTAAGGAGGTCATGAGCGCTGGCCAAGGCGTGGATGCGGTCGTTGAACTGCCGCAGGCCCAGCGCACCGCCATCCCGCAGGCTGTGTCGAGCCAGCGATTGCACCACCACCAGGGTGTTCTTCACCCGATGGTTCAGCTCGTTGATCATCAATTGCTGACGTTCGGCGGCCTGGTTGGCCTCGGCCTCGCGCTGGCGGAGCACGGCGGCGGCGGCGCGGAGCGAGCGGCGCACCTCGGCGATTTCCAGCAGGTGGGACGGCGCCGGGTCTAGGGGCGCGCTGGCCGCGAGGGTCTCGGCCTCGCCGACCAGGGTTCGGACGTCGCGGGATATCGGGCGCGCGAAGCCGAAGGCGGCGGCCACGGCCAAGGCGATCATCAGGACGGCGCCGACCAGCGCCGGTCCCAAAGAACCCAGCACCGCGCGATCGACCTCGCCGCGCGGCACCCCGACGATGAAGGTCCAGCCATAGGTCGACGAGCGGCTGAAGGCGGAAAGCGTCGCCACGCCCTCCAGGGTGTGGGTGTGCACGACCCCGTCATTGGCGGCGGCCATCGCCTTGCGCATGTCGGGGCTGGCGAACCGGCCCAGCATCTTGTCCTGATCGCGCGAACGAGCCACCAGCGCGGCGTTGCGATCGACGATGCTGGCCGTCCAGCTATCGGGAAACCCTTGGGCGGTCATCAGCGCGTGGAACGCCGCCGGCTGCTGCATATAGGCCAGAACCAGCAGCTGTCCGTTGACCAGCACCGGCATGTTGACGCCGATGATCGGAGTCTTGCCGGGACGGGGGATCAGGTTGCTGACATTCGACTTGCCCGTGGTCATCTGCCGCCAGGAGTGGGCGGCGACCGGAGCCACGGGCGTCGGCTGGCCAAGCGGAATTCGGGTATTGATCAGCTGAAGGTCGGGGGTCATCAGCACGATCCAGCCGTCGCGCCCTTCGGTCGCCGCGCGCGCCTGCTTTTCGAAGGTCTTGAGATCGCCTTCCGCAAGCGCGGTCGAGACAGCTAGGCCCTGCAACACGCTCTGGCCCTGTCCGATCTGGCGGTCGGTCGCCAGCGACAGGGCGCGCGTCATGGCGGTCAGCTGGGTGGCGAAGCGGCGCTGGCCCTCCGCATACTGCGTGGCGACCAGCATGCCCATCAGCAGGATAGCCGGCGCGGCCAGCGTCAACGCCATCAGGAGCAGGCGCCGCGCGACCGTGGAAGGCGCTTTCACCGCGCGTTTGGTCGTCACGTTCGCCCCACTGATCCCCGGCGACAAGCTGGAGTCCCGAGGCTCTACCGTCAATAGGCTTTGATGGCGCTTTACCCGTGACGCGGTGTCAGCATCCACACGGCCATGGCGATCATCATCAGGTTCTCGGTCAGCGAGACAAAGCCCAAGGGCACGTTGCTGTCGCCGCCGACGCAGGCGCATTTCAGCTCGCGCTTGTCGATGTAGACGGCTTTGAACACAGACACGGCGCCGACGCCGCCGATGAACAGGCCGAGCGGCGCGGCCAGTCCGGTCAGAACGCCGGCGGCCATCAGCACGCCGGCGGCGAGCTCCGCGAAGGGGTAGATGTAGCAATAGGGGACCCAGCGGCGGGCCAGCAGGTCGTAGTTCAGGAACATGGTCGAGAACGTCTCGACGTCACGCAGCTTCAGCATGGCCAGGAGGCTCATCGAGAAGGCCACGAACCACTCCGCCGCGCGCTGGGTCAGCGGCGTCCCATAGGCCGCCTGGCTGGCCGCCAGCGCCAGCAGGGCCGCGACGGCGAAGACGGCGACCACCGGCGTATAGGTCAGCGCCTTGGGATCGCGCGTCTTCAGCCCGAAGTGACGGCGCAGGTCGTCGTAGCCGCCGATGCGTTGGCCGTCGATGAAGGTCTGGGGCGTGGTCTTCACCCCATGCTCGGCCTTGAAGGCGTCGGTCGCCTCGCGAGTCTCCAGCCAATGGTCCTCCACGGCGTAGCCTTTCGACTTCAGCAGATTGAGAGCCTTCAAGCCGTAAGGGCAGAGGTGGTTGGGCATGACCATGCGGTACAGCACGGCCGTCTTGGCGGGACTCATCGCTTTACTCCTTGCTCGCGACAGGACCCGCCCCATGTAGGTTCCGTACCACAGTACGGAGTCAAGGCATGGCGACGATGACGGTCGCGGCGCTGGCGCGGGAGGGCGGCGTCGGGGTGGAGACGATCCGCTACTATCAGCGCAGGGGACTGCTACGAACGCCGGATAAGGCGGGCGGTTCGGCCTTGTCCGGCGGGATCCGGCGCTATGAGGGCGAGGATGTCCGACGGCTGAGGTTCATTCGCTCGGCCCAAGCCGCGGGCTTCACGCTCGATGAGATCCGCGAGTTGCTAGCGCTGGATGCGGGCCAGGATCGCGATCGGGCGCGGGCGCTGGCGCGCGAGCGCATCCAGGCGCTGGACCAGAAGATCAGTGAGCTGCAGACGGCGCGCGCGTCCTTGCTGCGGTTGGCTGACGCCTGCGCGGCCTCTGGCGCGGGGCCTTGCCCCATTATCGAGGCCTTCGAACCGTCCTAGGCCAGGGTCGCCTTGGCGAGCGCCAGGAAGCCGGCGAGGTCGATGACCTCGGCGCGGGCGTCGGGGCTGATTCCGGCCTTTTCGCAAAGCTCGCCGCCGCCCAGCGCCTTGAGGCTGGACCGCAGCATCTTGCGCCGCTGGCCGAAGGCGGCGGCGGTGACGCGCTCCAGCGCGGCCACAACCTCGGCGGGCGGAGGATCTGGCCGCGGAACCAGGCGGACGACCGCCGAGGCGACCTTCGGCGGCGGGGTGAAGGCCTTGGCGGGCAGGTCCATGACCGTCTTGGCCTCGCACAGGGTCTGGGCGATCACCGCCAGGCGGCCATAGGCGTCGTCGTCCGGCTGGGCGACGATGCGATCGGCGACCTCCTTCTGGAACATCAGGGTCATCGACAGCGGCCGGAACGGGCCGGTCAGCCAATTGATCAGCAGCTGGGTGCCGACGTTGTAGGGCAGATTCGAGACGACGTGGGCCGGACCGCCGGCGGCCTGGGCGGCGTCGACCTTCAGGGCGTCGCCCTCGACCAGTTCCAGTCGGCCGTCGGCCACCTCGGCGACTTCGGCTAGCAAGGGCAGGAAGCGGCTGTCCTTCTCGATCGCCACGACGCGCGCGCCGGTCTCCAACAGGGCCCGGGTCAGGCCGCCGGGGCCGGGACCGACCTCGACCACCGCATCCCCTTCGCCAACCTGGGCCAGGCGGGCGATCTTCCGCGTCACGTTCAGATCCAGCAGGAAGTGCTGGCCAAAGCTCTTGCGCGCCATCAGGTCGTGGCGCTCCAGGGCCTCGCGCAGGGGCGGCAGGTCGGCCAGGCTCATTTCGTCAATTCTCTCAAGCGCCGCGGCGGGCGGCGATCTCGGCCGCCAGCTTGATGGCGGCGATCAGGCTATCGGGACGGGCGATACCGCGTCCAGCGATGTCGAAGCCCGTGCCGTGGTCGGGCGAGGTCCGGACGATCGGCAGGCCTAGGGTGATATTCACGCCGCCCCAGAAGTCCAGCATCTTCACCGGGATCAAGGCCTGGTCGTGATACATGCACAGCACCCCATCATAGCGGGCGCGCGCCTCGGCGTGGAACAGGGTGTCGGCGGGCGAGGGGCCTTGAGCGTCGACGCCCAAGGCGCGAAGCCGCTCGACGGCGGGGGCGATGATCTCGATCTCCTCGCGGCCGATCGCGCCGCCTTCGCCCGCGTGAGGGTTCAGGCCGGCGATGGCGAGGCGCGGCGCGGCGATCCCGAAATCGCGACGCAGGGCGTCGGCGGTGACGAGGCCGGTGTTGACGATCCCCTCGATCGTCAGAGCGCCCGGGACCTTGGCGATCGACGTGTGAATGGTGGCGAGGGTCGTGCGCAGGTCGCCGGCCGCCAGCATCATCACCGGGCCGCGCGGCCCTTCGAAACGCTCGGCGGCGGTCAGCTCGGCCAGGAACTCGGTGTGGCCGGGGAACTTGAAACCGGCGTCGTAGAGCGGCGCCTTGGCGATCGGCGCGGTCACCAGGCCCGCCACCTCGCCCGACAGCGCCAGGCCAACGCCGGTCTCGATCCAGCGGATCACCTGCGGCGCATAGGTCGGCGAAGGCTGGCCCGCGACGATCGGCGAGAGCAGAGGGATGTCGATGACCGGAAGCGCCTCGGCGAACACCTCCAGCACCTCGCGCGGGCGAGTGATCGCGCGCACCTTCACGCCGCCGCCGGCCGAGGCCAGTAGCTGGGCGTCGCCGATCACCACGAAGGGCGGCCCGTCCTCACGAAGCGCGCGCCAGGCCTTGGCGATGATTTCGCCGCCGACGCCGGCCGGATCGCCGGCGCTGAGAGCGAGCGGGCGTGTCGTCACCGGGTCTCGATGGTCGCCTGGTTGCGCAGGTCGCGCAGGTAGCGCTTGGAGATCAGCGCCAGCTGCTGGCCGCGCAGGCGGTTTTCGATCTGGTCGTGGGTCGGGGCGTTGGCGCCGCCCTGGCGCTTGCCGCAGACCGCGATCAGGTGCAGGCCGGCGTCGGTGCGGATCGGATCGGAGATCTGGCCGACGTCAAGCTTGTTGGCCGCTTCCTGGAACGCGGGGGCCAGATCGGTGATCTCGGCCTCGCCCAGGTCGCCCGCCACAAGGCCGTCGACCTTACCGGCGACGGTTTCCAAGGTCTGGCAGCTGGTGATCTTGGGCTTCAGGTCCGTCAGCAGCTTGGTGGCCGCCGCGATCTGGGCCTCGGTCGCGTTCGCCGGCAGGGGCGCGGCCACCTGCTTGAGATCGACGATGGCGGTCTTGGAGCCCGCGCGCTTGTCGCGCAGATAGATGATGTAGACGCCGTCCTTGACCTGGATCGGACGCGACAGCTGGCCCGGACGCAGTTGCTCCAGGGCCTCGTCGACCTCGGCGGGCATCTCGCCCTGGCTGATCCAGCCCACGTCGCCGCCATTGGCCGCGGTGGCCGAGCCCGAGAACTGACGGGCCACGGCCGCGAAGGGCGCGCCTTGCTGCATCTGGGTGATCAGCTGGGCGGCGCCGTTGAGGGCGACCTCCATGCCGCCCACGCGGCTGGCGTCCAGGAAGACTTCGCTGATCTGGTACTGCGGCTTGGCGGCCGACTCGGCGAGGCGACGCTGATAGGCCTTGATCTGGTCCTCGCCGATCCGCAGGCGCGACCCGTAACGGCCCTGGATCCAAGACTGCCAGCTGGAGTCGGCCCGCAGCTGGGCGCGCCAGGTGTCGAGCCCGATGCCTTGCTGCACCAGCGACTGCTTCAGCTGGTCGGGGGTCATCTTGTTGGACTGGGCGATGTCGGCGACCTGCTCGTCGACTTCCTTGTCGGTCGAGATGATCGTGATCTTCTGCTGCTTCTCGACGCGGCGCAGTTCCTGCATCTGCAGGCGCTCGTCGATCAGGGAGCGCAGAGCTTCCTGCTGGATCTGCGGCAGGTTCTCCTGCGTGGGCTGCATGCCCGACGTGGCCATCAGCAGGCGCATGCGCTGCATCAGGTCGTAGCTGGAGATGATGTCGTCATTGACGACGGCGGCGACGCTTTCCGACAGCGGCGCGGGGGCGGCGGGCTGAGCCGGCGCTTGCGGCCCGGCCGGAGGAGCCTCGACCTGCGGCGGCGCGCCGGCTTGCTCCTGGGCCAGGGCGGGCGGGGCCAAGCTCGCCGCCGTCAGGGCCAGAATGGACGCGGCGCCGGCCGCGAAAGTCGTCACGCTACGCGCAGACCGCATGGATAGTGTCGTTCCTCTAGGCCCAGGCCGCCCCCTGGGGAGCGCGGTCGGTTATCATGGTTTCGAAGACGGCGCTTGCCGATGCCGGCTTTTGGTCGTCGCCCCGAGACACGCCAGCAGGCATGCGGGCCACACCCGCACGCCCCCAAGCGCGGTTACTTGTTCGAGCTGTACCCTGTATCACCCAATGTGGCGAGCGTTAGGCGGAACGTGATCGTTCGATCAGGCTGCAACCGGATCCCCGTCGCCGTCGAGGCGTAACGGTCTTCCTGCTGATAGATCACGTCGATGCGGATGCAGTCGTCGGTATAGGCCACGCCCAGATCTCGGCGACGCCAGACATCGGCGACCATGTCGCGTTGGCCGAAGGCCGTCACCGACCACTTCTGGGTCAGCTTTAGCTCGCCGCGGGCCTCGAAGTTTTCCTGCTGGTTGCCGTTGGCGTCCAACTCGTCCTTCAGGTAGCGAATCGTGCCCCAGCCGCGCTGCGTATAGGCGTCGATCCCGGTTTCGATGCGGTGGATTTCCTGAGTGTCTGAATCCAAGCGCGTACGAGCGAAAGCGGTGATCCCCCGGATTGGCGTGACCGTGGCCGAAACGATCCAGTCGGAGGACTTGCTCTGCAGGCCCGTGCGGGCCGGCAGCAGCGGGTCGAACTTGGTGCGGAAGCTGCGGCCGACCAGGAGGCTGCCGCCACGACCGTCCGGCAGGGCGTAGGTGGCGCGACCCCCGACGTTCAGCCGCTGACCGCCCTCATAGAGGTCGAAGCCCGGCGACTTGTTGGCCTGGAACAGGTTGGTCTCGTCGAATTCCAGCGTCGCGCTGTCTTCGTTGTAGAGGTAGGTCTTGGTTCCGTCGCGCGCGACCACGACCGGCACGCGCGAGCTCTCCGACCCGACGGCGACCTGGGCCAGGGGCTCCAGCACGACGCTGCCGCCATTGGCCAGCGCCTTGTACAGCGGCAGGCTGAAATCGACCCCGGCGACGCCCAGGGAACGGGTGTAGGTCTGCTTGTCGTCGTCGCCCAGCGCGGCGGACGCGGCGGTCAGGTAGGTCTTGATCGAATAGGCGTCGGCGCGGGCTTGGGCGAAGGGCGAGACCTTGAGGCCGTTGCCGACGATCGTGCTGGTCCGCCAGTCAGCCTTGAGGCTGGCGCGGCTGGAGTCGACCCCGTCCTGGCCCTTGTAGGCGCCGAGATAATACGGGGCCTCGCCGAACTGCGATTCCGATCGGTTCAGCATGACCCCGGCGCCTTGCAGGCGCAGACGACCGCCCAACACCGGCGAGTCCGGCTCCCAGCGCGCCTCGACCAGCGGGCCGATCAGCGGAAAGGCGCCGCTGTTCTCGAACGCGTTGGCCGTGCCGTTCGGGTTGAGACCGACGACCCGCAGCCCTTGGACCGAGACGGCCGAGGCCGAGAACCAGGATCGCTGGGCCTGACGGGTCGTGTAGATCTGCGAGACCAGCCGGTGGTCGTCGCTCGTGAACAGTCCGCGCTGCTGGTAGACGTCGTTGATCTTGTAGCGGTCGAAGATCAGGGCGTCGGAGGCGCGTTCGGCCGAGAAGCCCCACTTCCAGTTCTGGTCGATGTCGAACTTGCCGCTGGCCAGGATGTAGCTGCGCGCGCTGGCCTTGCCGAAGCGGTCGCCGTGGATATCGAAGTCCTTGTCGTAGGTGACGCCGCCGCGCGCCTCGAGCATGCCCGAATAGAAGCGCTTGCGGTAATCCACGTTCAGGAACGGGTTCACCTTGGTGTTGATCTGAGGCGTGACCACCACGTCCGAAGAGGGCGAGATCACGTAGAGATAGGGCTGCTCGTACGAGAGGCCTCGGCTCTTGGAGTAGGGGGTGATCTTGGGCGCTAGGAAGCCCGAGCTGCGCTTGGCCTGGGGATCGGGGTGCCAGAACAGCGGCATGTACAGGATCGGGGCGCCCCAGACCCGGATGACCGCGTTCTTGTAGTAGATCAGCTGGCGCTTCTTATCCTGGACGATGCGATCGGCCTGAACGGACCACGTCGGCGTCGGCTTCTCGGCGCACACCTCGCAAGGGGTGTAGATGGCGCTGTTCAGCTCCTGGATGTTGGCGTTGCGCCGCACCGCGGTCGCGGCGGCGACCTTCACATTGTCGCCGAGGCGCGCCGAGAAGTTCCGGGCGAAGCCGGCCTTCATGTCCTCGTCCACCTCAAGATGGTCGGCGAATTCGGCGGTGCCGTCGGTGTTAATCAGCTGGACGTGGCCGTTGGCGACCACCGTGCCGGTCTTGGTGTCATAGACCACTTCGTCGGCGCGCAGGGTGCGGCCTTGATAGCGCGCCTCGACCGAGCCGCGCGCCGTCATCTTCTGCGCCTGGTCGTCGCGGATCAGCAGGTCGGATTCCAGGTAGTAGCCGTCATCGCCCAGGCCGTCGGTCGGGGCCGCGGGGACGGTGGGGACCTGCGGAATCGACGCCAGGCTGGTCTGGGCGTGAGCCGCGCCCGCGCAGGCGAGCGCCAGCCAGGCGCCGCCGCCCAGAAGCAGGGCGCGGCCGGCCGACGACGTGCTGGGACGCTGTTCAGTCATGAATGACCCTGGAAGCAATGACTCACCCATCTTCCGTATAGCAAAGCAAAGTGAAGCCCGCCAAAAGCGCCACGATCGGCGGTGTCCAGGCGGCGATGGACGGGGCCAGAACGTCGGCCTTGCCCAAGGTGCTGCACAGCTCGTTGAAGAAAAAGAACCCGAAGCCTAGCGCGACGCCCGAACCGGCGAGCGCCGCCAGGCCGCCCAGGCGCATCAGCCGCAGCGAGAACGCCGCCGCCAGCACCGACATGGCCGAGAAGAGCAGGGGCGTCGCCAGGTCCTGCTGCAGGCGCAGCTTGAACGGCGCGGCCGAGAAGCCGGCGTCCTCGGCGCGTTTGATGGTCGCCGGCAGGCGCCACAACGCCACGGCCTGGGGCGTGTTGAAGCGCTCGGACGCGGTGCGGTCGTCGAGGTTGGACGGGATCGACAGGCTGTCCGAGCGGATCGCGCCGGCCCCTGGCGTGGCCTCGCGCACGCCGGTCAGGCGCCAGAAGCCAGGCTCCAGCCGCGCCTCGTTGGCCTCGATCCGGCGCGTGAAGTCCATCACGCCCTTCTTGTTCAGCGTGTAGACGAACAGTGACACGCTGCGCAGGCGCACGGAGCCGTCGATGATGTCGCGGCCACGGGCCCGGATGACGATCTGGGTCTTATCGTCGCCCTGGCGCAGCCAGGTGCCCTTCGGCGTGTCTTTCAGATAGCCGTTCATCAGGTGATCGCGCTCGGTCTCGAAACGCGCGGTCATCGCCGTGGTGAGCGGGTTGAGCAGGGTGATGGTCAGAAGGCCGATCACGAAGGACGCGGCGGCGGCCGGCATGATGAACCGCCAGGCCGAAACGCCGGCGGCGCGCATGGCGATCAGCTCGCTGCGCCGATTGAGCTCGACGAACGCCCACATGGTGCCGAACAGGAAGACGAACGGCGCCAGCACCAGGATGGTCGCCGGGGCCTGCAGCACGGTCAGGTACAGCAGCTGGAAGAAGCTGGCGTCCGCGCGCGTGCCGACATTGCGCGCGATATCCACGAAGGCGATCAGCATCACCATCGCGCCCAGCACGGCCAGGGCGCCGACCAGGGCGCTCATGGTGCGCTTGAGCACGTAGCGTTCGAGCATGCCCATGGTGATCATGCGGCGCCCCCCGTGTAGGCGGGGGCCTGCTTGGCCAGCTTGGCGGCGCGACGGCGCGAGACCTTCTGGCGGAAGATCTGCGAAAAGCCCCAGCCCATCGCCGTCAACGGCACGGCATACTGCAGGACGTTGAGCTCGGGACTGTCGGCGCAAGCCGCCTGCACGCCGAAGCCGATGATGCGGACGACGCCCGCGGCGGCGCCGACGGCGGCGATCCGCTTGCCATAGCCCATGCGGCTGAAGGGGCCGCCGATCACCGCCGCCAGGGCCATGGCCATCAGCGCCAGGTTGTAGAGCGGGCCGGCGAAGCGCGAGTGTCCCTCGGCCAGCATCTTGTCCTTGTTCTGGCGCTCCCAGTCCTGAGTCAGGTCGGGGAAGAACAGCTCGTGCGGATAGCGGTCGGCGATCTTGTAGTGCAACAGCTCGTCGCTGCGGAACAGGCTGGACAGATCGAAGGTATACTCGTCGAACGTGGTGTATTGTAGAACGCCCTGGCGCGAGAACTGCTGGTTTGACCCATGCCGCATGATCAGCACCGGCTGACCCTTGCGGGTGGCGATCTCGGCTTCGCGCGCGGAATAGGTCGAGGCCCCGCCGTTGGGCATTTCCTGGTGGATGAAGAGGTTCTGGATCTTGTTGTCGCGGTCGATCGACTGGGCGTAGACCGTCAGGCCCGGACCCGGCTCGGTGAACTGGCCCGGCTGGACGAGCGTCGAGGCCACGTCCGTCTTGATCTCGAACGCCGTCTCACGGATCTGGCGCGCGCTCCAGGGCTGCAGCCAGAGGCCCGAGACCAGCGCGATCAGGGCGGCCAGAACGGCCAGACGCATGGCGGGCGAGATCACGGCCCAGCGGCTCATGCCGCCGGCGAAGCAGACGACGATCTCCTGTTCGGTGTGCAGGCGATTTAGCGCCACCAGCGCCGCCACGAACAGGGCCAGCGGCATCATGATCGCCAGCAGCTGGGGCAGGGCCAAGAGGATGATCTTCAGGAACACCACCGCGCTCTGGCGCTGCTCCACCAGCACGTCGAACTCCGACAGGCTGCGCGCCAACAAGGCGAGCGCCACCAGGGCCGCGGTCGCCAGAAGCGTCGGACCCAGCAACTGGCGGAAGAGATAGCGTTCGATGAGGCGCATGAAGACGGGTTCGGGGGAATGGATTCGTGGGACGAACCCCGAAGATGCGCCGTTCTACACGGGGCCTTTGCGTCGGCGCAATCCGGGGACCTGACTTGGCCGTTCCGACTGGGGCCGAACGGAGCCTTTTCTAAGGCGCGGCATTGGACTATGCCCGCTTGTTGAAGCAGGGGCGCGCGGCCATCGCGACGCCCGCGAAAAGTCGCCCAGATGCAGGAGCGCGGAATGCGTATCGAGTTCGTTCCCGTCGACACCCAGGCCGGCGCCACGGCCGCCCTCGCGGTTCTGGCCCATGAGGGCGCGGCCCTCTCGCCCGAGGCCAAGGCGGCGAACGAAGCCAGCGGCGGCGCCATCGCCCGCGCCATCGCCGGCGGCCGCTTCACGGGCGCCAAGGGCCAGACCCTCGACCTCGTCGCGCCGCACGGCCTGGAAGCCGCCCGCGTCGTGGTGGTCGGGGTCGATGGTTCGGGCGCCGTCGAACCCGAAGCGGTCGAGACCGCCGCCGCCGCCGCCTACCAGGCCGTGAAGACCTCGGGCGTGGCCGAGCTGGTCCTGAAGATGGGCGCCGACGCCGAGAGCGCGGCCCGCGCCGCCTTCGGCGCGCGCCTGGCCGCCTATCGCTTCGACAAGTATCGCACCACCGAGAAGGCCGAGAAGAAGCCCTCGGTGCAGGTGGTCAAGGTCGCCGCCGCGGACCCGGTCAAGGCCCAGAAGGCCTATGAGCCGCTCTCGGCCCTGGCCGACGCCATCGTCTTCAGCCGCGACCTCGTCTCCGAGCCGGCCAACATCCTGCATCCGGAAGAATTCGCCGCCCGCGCCAAGAGCCTCGAGAGCCTGGGCCTGGAAGTCGAAATCCTGGGCGAGGCCGAGATGGCCAAGCTGGGCATGGGCAGCCTGCTGGGCGTGGGGCAGGGCAGCGTCCGCGAGAGCCAGCTGGTCATCATGAAGTGGATGGGCGCTGCCGATAAGTCGGCCCAGCCGATCGCCTTCGTCGGCAAGGGCGTCTGCTTCGACACCGGCGGCATCTCGATCAAGCCCGCCGAGGGCATGGAAGACATGAAGTGGGACATGGGCGGCGCGGCCGCCGTGACCGGCGTCATGCACGCCCTGGCCGGGCGCAAGGCCAAGGTCAACGCGATCGGCGTGCTGGGCCTCGTCGAAAACATGCCCGACGGCAACGCCCAGCGTCCGGGCGACGTGGTCACCTCGATGTCGGGCCAGACGATCGAGGTGATCAACACCGACGCCGAGGGGCGCCTCGTGCTGGCCGACGCGCTCTGGTACACGCAAGAGCGCTTCAAGCCTCAGTTCATGATCGACCTGGCCACCCTGACCGGCGCGATCATCATCTCGCTGGGTCATGACTACGCCGGTTTGTTCAGTAATAACGACGGCTTGTCCGAAAAACTTCTCGCGGCGGGCAAGGCCGAGCGCGAGACCCTGTGGCGCCTGCCGCTGCCGGCGTCTTACGAAAAGCAGATCGAAAGCCCGATCGCCGACATGAAGAACATCGGCGGCCGTCCCGCTGGCTCGATCACGGCGGGCCTGTTCCTGCAGAAGTTCGTCAACGGCGTGCCGTGGGCCCACCTCGACATCGCCTCGGTGGCCTGGAAGAAGCCCTCGACCGATCCGACCGTGCCCGACGGCGCCGCCGGCTTCGGCGTGCGCCTGTTGAACCGCCTGGTCGCCGACGCCTACGAAGGCTGAGCGTGACCGAAGCCGCGCCCTGCGAGGTCTGGTTCTATCACCTCGAGCGCAGCCCGCTCGAGGCGGTGCTGCCCGAGCTTCTGGAAAAGACGCTGGGCAGAGGCTGGAAGGCGCTGGTGCGCGGTGGCGATCCCCGGCGGATCGAGGCGCTGGACCAGCACCTCTGGACCTTCCGCGAGGACAGCTTCCTGCCGCACGGCCTGGCCAGCGAACCCATGGCCGAGCGCCAGCCGGTGCTGCTGACGGCGGAAGACGGCAACCCCAACCACGGCGACGCCGTTTTCCTGATCGACGGCGCGGATCCTGGAGACCTTTCAGGGGTTTCCCGCTGCATCCTGCTGTTCGACGGCCGGGACGATCAGGCGCTTGCGGAGGCCCGCGCGCGCTGGTCGGTGTTCAAGAAGGCGGGGCATCCGGTGTCGTACTGGCGCCAGGGCGCCGAGCGTGGTTGGGAGAAGCAGGCATGAAGCGCGTCGTGGCGGGACTGGGTCTTGGACTGGCCTTGCTGCTGGCCTCCTGCTCAAGCGCGCCGGAGCCCGCGCCGCCGCCGCCCCCCACCACGCCGACCGCTCCGCCGGCCATCGCCCTGCCGGCGACGCCTCCGGCGGCCGAGCCCGAAAAGGACCAGTGCGGCCTGAAGGACGCCCAGGCCTTCATCGGCAAGCCGCGCACCAGCCTGCCGGCGCCGGTCGATCCCTCTCGCTGGCGGGTGGCCTGCACGACCTGTCCCGTGACGATGGACTACCGTCCCGACCGCCTGAACATCCTGTTCAACGCCGACACAGGCGTCGTCCAGCAGGTGAAATGCGGCTAGGACGTCTTCGGTAGGTCTTAAGCAAACGTCCTGACTGGCGCGACGCTGTCCATGCGGCCAGGATCTGGTCAGGGTTGGAGGCGCGCCATGCGATACGCGACGATGATTGGGACTTTCGCTCTGGCGACGGCCGCCTTGGGCGGCGGCGCCTGGGCGCAGGATCACCACAAGGTCGAGGCGGACACCATCGCCGGATCGCCAGGCCGCGGCGGCGTCTTCGCGCAGCGGGAGTGCGCGGAGTGCCATACCGTCCGCGGCGACTCCGTCAGCCCCAAGGCCGGCGCCCCGACCTTTCAGGACATCGCCAAGCGCTACGCCGACAACCGCCTCGACTGGGAGCTGGAGACCATCACCCAGGTCGGCCATTACTCCATGCCGGCCAAGGCGATGAGCAAGGCCGATATCGCGGACGTGACGGCCTATATCCGCTCTCTGAAGCGCTAGGCGCCGTCTGGCGACGGAACTTCGTCCATCTTTGGCCTTTGATCGGGCGCAGCTTGCTGAAGCGCCCGATCCTGGCGCGCTGGCCAAAGAGGATTGCTGATGACGCCAAGAACGATCTGCGTCGCGCTGGCTTCGGTGCTGGCCCTCACGGCCTGCCATGAGCGACCGGCGCCGACGCAGCCGGCCAAGGCATCAGTGCGAACCGCATCCTCGCCGCCCGCGCCGGCGCCGAATGAAAGCCTCGTCGAGCCGTCCAGCGACCTTGGCGGAACGCTGCCGCTGAAACATGGGATCTTCGTCGCCGCGGACGTGTCGTGCTCGGACCCGCCAAACGCCGCCATCCGTCGCTATGACGGACAGGGTCTGAATGGCGCCCATACGCGCGACTGCAGGATCAGCGTCCTGCAAAAGCAGGGGGCGTCCTATGCGATCGAACAGTCCTGCATCGACGCGGGTTCGGGCCCGGCCCCGCGATCCAGCGAGGAGGCCACGATCGAAATTCGGGACAATCTGACCTTCACCCTGAAGCGCGGCCAGGAAGGCGAGACCTTCCGCTACTGCGCGGCCTCGCTGCTCCCGGCGGGACTGAAGGGCTAGAGGTTAGGCCTAGCGCTTGCCGACGCCCGGGAACATCGCCACGCCGTCGTCGAACACGCCCAGATAGCCCAGCTCGCCCAGCAGCGGCGTCAGGTCCTCGACCAGGTCGCCCGAGCGCGGCAGGTGGGCCGGACGGCCTTGCTGATCGTGCAGGCGATAGACGGTCCACATCTTGCCCTTCGGCGCGGGCGAGCCCGGCGGAATGAACTTGTGCTCCCAGCCGACGAGGGCCGGCGAGCGGCCGATCTCGATGTCGAACGGACGGTCCCGGAAGGCCAGGTCCATCTCGATCCGCATGGCTTCGCCAATCCGGTCGTTGACCCATTGGCCGAACGATTCCAGCACCACCTGGGCCGAAAGACCCTCGGGGTTGGCGACGATGTGGTTGCGGTCAGGGTGCGATGTCATGTCGCACACCATGAACGCGAGATGTCTCTTAACCACTAAACTTCATGGTTTAGGGGCGTTTACCCTCTCGTTTTTCGAGAGGCTGATTTGCCGGGAGTCAAGCCTCGGCTTCGGCCAGCTCCTCGGCCAGGGTCATCCAGGCTTCCTCGGCCTCGTCCAGCTTGGATTTGGCGTTTTCCCGGCGCTTGGTCAGCTCGGCCACCTTGCCCGGGTTCTTCACATATAAGTCCGGATCGGCCAGCTGGGCGTCCAGCTCGGCCAGGTTGCGCGTGCAGCGGTTCATGACCTGCTCGGCGGCGTCGACCTTGCGGCGCAGGGGTTCGATCGCGGCCTTTTTGGGCTGAGGCGCGGCCGGCGCGGCGGCCTTGGCCGCCTCGCGGGCGACCTGGGTAGGCTTAACGGCCTGCTTGGCGCGCTCCAGCACGAACTTGGCGTAGTCGTCCATGTCGCCATCGAACGGCTTGATCGCGCCGTCGGCGGCCAGCCACAGGCGGTCGGCGACCAGTTCCATCAGCGAGCGATCGTGGGTGATCAGGATCACCGCGCCCATGTAGTCGTTCAAGGCGTCGAGCAAGGCCCGGCGGCTGTCGATGTCGAGGTGGTTGGTCGGCTCGTCCAGGATCAAGAGGTGGGGGGCGTCCATCGCCACCAGGTTCAACAGCAGGCGCGCGCGTTCGCCGCCTGACAGCGACTCGACCTTGGTCTCCTGCTTCTCGAACGGCAGGCCGAATTGGGCGAGGCGCGAGCGGCGCGAGGCCTCCGAGGCTTCGGGCATCGCCCGGCGGATGATCTCCAGCGCCGTGTCGTTGGGGTCCATCGCCTCGATCTGGTGCTGGTGGAACCAGCCGACCTTCATCTTCTTGTCGCGGTGGAATTCGCCGCTCTGCACGCCCAGCGCGCCGGCGACCAGCTTGGCGAAGGTCGACTTGCCCGCGCCGTTGACGCCCAGGAGGCCGATGCGATCGTCCAGGTCCATCCGCAGGCCGAGGTTCTTCAGGATCGGGCGGCCCGGCTCATAGCCGACGAACGCCTTCTCCAGCCGGATCAGCGGCGGGGGCAGGGGCCTTTCGGGCGAGGGCAGGGTGAATGGGGCGACCCGTTCCTCGATGGTCACCGAGACCGGCTCCATCTTCGCCAGGCGCTTCATCCGCGACTGGGCCTGGGCGGCCTTGGAGGCCTTGGCCTTGAAGCGATCGACGAAGGCCTGCAGGTGGGCGCGCTCGGCGTCCTGCTTGGCCTTGGCCGACAGTTGCAGCCGGGCCTTCTCGGCGCGGCGCTTTTCGAACTCGTCGTAGCCGCCCGTGTAGAGCTCCAGCTTGGCGTTAGCCAAATGCAGGATGTGCGTGCAGCTGTTGTTCAAGAGCTCGCGGTCGTGGCTGATGATCAGCGCGGTGTGCGGGTACTTCTGGAGACGCGCCTCCAGCCACAGGGCGCCTTCCAGGTCGAGATAGTTGGTCGGTTCGTCCAGCAGCAGCATGTCGGGCTCGGCGAACAGGGCCGCGGCCAGGGCCACGCGCATGCGCCAGCCGCCGGAGAACTCGCTCATCGGCCGGGCGAGATCTTCCTGGGAAAAGCCCAGGCCCGCCAGGATTTCCGAGGCGCGAGCGGGGGCGGAGTCGGAATCGATCTCGATCAGGCGGGCCCAGATCTCGCCCATGTGCTCGGGATCGGCCGTCTCCAGCCGCGTCATCAGGGCGTGGCGCTCCTCGTCGGCCTCCAGGACGGTGTCCAGCAGCGAGACGGGCGTGGCCGGATGCTCCTGGTCAACCGAGCCGACGCGAGCGTTCTTGGGCAGGCTGATCTCGTCGTCGCCGGCGTGCAGGTGGCCCAGGATCAGCTTGAACAGGGTGGACTTGCCCACGCCGTTGCGGCCCACCAGGCCGACCTTGGCGCCGGGCGGCAGACTGACGGTGGCCTTGTCAAAGAAACGCCGCCCCCAGGCGTCAAAGGTCAGGTCGTTGATCTGCAGCATTTTTGTGAAGCGTACGCGGTGGGGTTGGCGAGGGCGGGGCGCACGGCTATAAGCCCGCAACCTCCCAATTCACAACTTTTCTGTGAGATCACTGTCGTGACCGAACGCACCTTCTCGATCATCAAGCCGGACGCCACCCGTCGTAACCTGACCGGCGCCATCAACGCGGTGATCGAGGCCGCCGGCCTGCGCATCGTCGCTCAGCGTCGCGTGAAGCTGACCGAAGCCCAAGCCAAGAAGTTCTACGAAGTCCACGCCGAGCGTCCGTTCTACGGCGAACTCGTCGCCCAGATGACCGCCGAGCCGGTCGTCGTCCAAGTCCTGCAAGGCGACAACGCCGTTGCGAAGTACCGCGAAGTCATGGGCGCCACGAACCCGGAAAACGCCGCCGAAGGCACGATCCGCAAGCAGTTCGCCCTGTCGATCGGCGAAAACTCGGTCCACGGCTCGGACAGCCTGGACAACGCCAAGATCGAGATCGAGCAGTTCTTCACCGAAGACGAAATCGTCGGCTGATCCCAGCTAGACTTTTCGGATGACGAAGAGCGGCCGGATCGGTGACGATCCGGCCGCTTTCTTTTTGTGTTGAGGCTTGGCGATGAAGTCCTACGGGCGAGGCGAGGTCATGCTGGCGGTGACGCTGTCGGGCGTCGCCGGCTATGTCGACGCCATCGGCTTCCTGAAGCTGGGCGGCTTCTTCGTCTCGTTCATGAGCGGCAACTCCACGCGGCTGGGCGTGGGGCTGGCGACGGGGCATTGGGCGGCGGTGGCGACGGTGCTGACCCTGGTGGCCTCGTTCGTCGCCGGCGTGGTGATGGGGGCGCTGACGGCCCGGGGCTTTGGCGAGAACCGCCGCTCGCCGGTGCTGATCCTCGAAGGGCTGTTGCTTGCCGCGGGGGCGACCCTGCTGGGGCTTGGGTACGACACCGCCGGTATCACCGCCGTCGCCATGGCGATGGGCGCCGAGAACGCGGTCTTCCAGAAGAACGGCGACGTCGCCGTGGGTCTCACCTATATGACCGGCGCGCTGGTCAAGGCTGGACAGCGCATTGCCGGCGCCCTGGTCGGCGGCGAGCCCGCGGACTGGTTGCGTTATGTGTTGCTGTGGACCGGATTGGCGGCCGGCGGCGCATTGGGCGCCCTGACCTATGTCACGATCGGCGCGGCGTCGCTCTGGATCGCGGTGACCGTGGTGACCGCCGC
The DNA here is from genome assembly GCF_937900395.1 of uncultured Caulobacter sp. Classification (GTDB taxonomy): domain Bacteria; phylum Pseudomonadota; class Alphaproteobacteria; order Caulobacterales; family Caulobacteraceae; genus Caulobacter. The sequence goes on along the minus strand of NZ_CALCDX010000159.1, from coordinate 11,256 downwards.
CGCCCTCTGGGCCGAGCGGCGCTGGCGGTCGGTCTAGCCTAGAGCCGGGGCGCGGTTCATCCGGCGCGCCATCAGCCAGCCGCCGCCGATCACGGCCGCGGCGGCGAGCGCCAGGGCGATGGCTACGGCCGGATCCGTGCGAAGCAGCTCCAAATTGCGCGCGGCCAGGTAGCCCGGCGCCAGCAGGGAGATCACCCAGATCGGCGCCGACAGCACGTTGGCGACCTGGAAGCGCCAGCCGCGCGTGCGCGACATCCCCGCCAGGATTGGGATGAAGGGCCGGGCGGGACCAAGATAACGAGCGGCGGCGATGGCCAGCACCCCGTGCCGGCGGGTCAGCAGCTTGGCGCGCGCCAGGAGACGGCGCTTGCCCGCGAACAGAACACGCGAGGCGCGCCGGCCGCTCAGGCCTCGGCCCATCAGATAGGAGATGGCGTCGCCCACGGCGGCCCCGGCGCTGCACCACAGGATCGCCTCGACCGGATGCAGCACGCCTTGAGCCACCAGCGCTCCAGCGGCCAGCATGACGCCCAGGATCGGGATCAACAGGCCCACGACCAGCAGGGCCTCCAGCAGGGTGAAGGCGAACAGGATCGCGCCGGCGAAACCGGCGTTGTCGGCGGCGACTCGAAAGAGATCGGCGATCCAGGCGTCCATGCGGGCTGGTATGCCGAAACAAAGTGACGAAGTTCTGACCCAACAACCTTTACGGCGTGCGACACACGGTCCCGGCCTCCGGGGCCAGGAAACCCGACGCCGGCCAAAACGCTATCCCCTGGTGAAAGGGCTCGACCGTGAGCCGCGAGCGAGGACTCCAATGCCACTCACCAAGAGCAAGGACATCCTGGACCAGGCGCTAATCGGAGAGGGCGGCGCGAAGCTCGGCCACATTCGCGAGACTTTTGTCGACCTGGATACGGGGCGTATCGAGTTCCTGATCGTGGAAGCGCCCGGACTGGTCGGCGGGTCGGGGAAGTATCATCCGGTGCCGTGGACGATCGTCCGCTACGACCCCATGGCGAAAGCGTTTCACGCCGACGTCGCGAAGGATCGGTTCAAGGGCTCTCCGAGCTATGACCGAGAGCAGATCCGCAGCGCGGGCTACGCCTGGGACGACCAGTCCAACCGCTACTTCGAAGTTCCCGTCGACGTCGTCTAGAGCGTCTTGACGAACGCCGCGAGGGTCGCCGCGTAGAGCTTGTGCTCCTGTTCCAGGACCCGTTCGGCCAGGCTGTGGTCGTCGTCGTCGGGCAGGATCGGCACGCGCGCCTGGCCCAGGATCGGGCCTTCGTCGACGCCGGCCGTGACGAGGTGGACGGTGCAGCCGGCCTCGACCTCACCGGCGGCGATGGCGCGGGCGTGGGTGTCGAGACCCGGATATTTCGGCAGCAGGGACGGATGGATGTTCAACATCCGGCCTTCCCAGGCGTCGACCAGGAAGGGCGTCAGGATCCGCATGTAGCCGGCGAGCGCGATGACTTCGATCCCGCGTTCGCGCAGCGCCGAGTCGATCGCCCGCTCGTGGGCCTCGCGGTCCTTGCCGAACGGCTTCTGGTCGACGCACAGCGCCTCGACGCCGGCGGTGGCCGCGATCTCCAGGCCCTTGGCGTCGGGCTTGTTGGCGAGAACGAGCGCGATCTCGAACGGGCAGCCCGGGGCCTGGGCCGCGCGGACCAGGGCCTCCATGTTGGAACCCCGGCCCGAGATCAGCACCGCGACCTTCGTCTTGCCGGCCATCAGGCCTTGACCAGCTGGCCGCAGATGAAGGCGTCCTCGCCGGCGTTCAGCAGGGCGGCCAGAACCGGTTCCGCGTCGGCCTGGGCGACGATGATGATGAAGCCGACGCCGCAGTTGAACGTGCGGCGCATCTCGTGCTCGGAGATGCCGCCGGTCTTGGCCAGCCAGTCGAACACGGGCGGCATTTCCCAGGCGTTCCAGTCGAACTCGGCGGCCAGGCCCTCGGCGATGGCGCGCGGCGGGTTCTCGATCAGGCCGCCGCCGGTGATGTGGGCGCCGCCCTTGACGCGACCCGACTGCAGCAGGGGCAGCAGCGATTTCACATAGATGCGGGTCGGGGCCATCAGGGCCTCGGCCAGGGTCTTGCCGTCCTCAAAGGGGCAGGGGGCGTCCCAGGAGAGACCCGAGCGCTCGACCACGCGGCGCACCAGAGAATAGCCGTTCGAGTGCGGACCCGACGAGCCCAGGCCGATGATGATGTCGCCGGCGCGCTGCTTGTCCAGCTTGGGCAGGACGCCGTCGCGCTCGACCGCGCCCACCGAGAAGCCGGCCAGGTCATATTCGCCGTCGCCGTACATGCCCGGCATTTCGGCCGTCTCGCCGCCGACCAGGGCCGAGCCCGACAGCTTGCAGCCCTCGGCGATGCCGGCGACCACGCTCTTGGCGGTCTCGACGTCCAGCTTGCCGGTGGCGAAGTAGTCCAGGAACATCAGCGGCTCGGCGCCTTGCGCCAAGAGGTCATTGACGCACATGGCGACGAGGTCGATGCCGACCGTGGCGTGCATGCCCGCGTCGATGGCGATGCGCAGCTTGGTGCCGACGCCGTCGGTGGTGGTGACCAGCAGCGGGTCGTCGTAACCGGCCGCCTTCAGGTCGAAGAGGGCGCCGAAACCGCCCAGGCTGGCTTCCGCGCCGGGACGGCGGGTGGCCTTGGCCAGGGGCTTGATCGCGTCGACGAGCGCATTGCCCGCGTCGATATCGACGCCCGCCTGGGCGTAGGTAAGGCCGTTGGGCTGGTCGCTCATGGTCGCTCTGGCGCTCGCTCTGTCGTCTCTCGGAGGACGGGAACATCCTCCGAACTCGCGGAAATTTTGCGTCCCGGCCCCGCTTGGCGCGTCTTGACGCTTGCAGACTCGGGGGTGCGCGAGGCTATTAGCAGCGGATGAAGCCGATCACCACCACCGCCGAGCTGGCGGCGTTTTGTAATGAGCTGCAGGGCGAGCCTTTCGTCGCGGTGGACACAGAGTTCATGCGCGAGACGACGTACTGGCCCAAGTTGTGCCTGATCCAGGTCGCTTCGCCTACGCACGAAGCCGTCATCGACCCTCTGGCCGACGATATCGACCTGGAGCCCTTGCTGGCCGTGATGCGCGACGAGCGCATTCTCAAGGTGTTCCACGCCGCTCGTCAGGACGTCGAGATCTTCAACAACCTCAAGGCCATGCCGAGGCCGCTTTTCGACACTCAGGTGGCGGGCATGGCGGCGGGCTTTGGCGAGCAGATCGCCTATGACGCCCTGGTCCGGCAGATGCTGCGGATCGAAATCGACAAGTCCAGCCGCTTCACCGACTGGGCGCGCCGGCCGCTGACCGAGGCGCAGCTCTCCTACGCCCTGGCCGACGTCACGCACCTGGCCAAGCTGTTCCCGATCCTGCGCGAGCGCCTGGAAACCTCGGGGCGCCTGGCCTGGGTCGAGGAGGAGATGACCGCCATATCCGACCCGGCCGCCTATGACGTGGATCCGGAAAAGGCCTGGCGCCGCCTGCGTCCGCGCAAGACGCAAGCCAAGTACCTGGCCGTCTTCAAGGCCGTGGCCGCCTGGCGTGAGCGCACGGCCCAGAACCGCGACCAGCCGCGCGGCCGCATCCTCAAGGACGAGGCCATCGACGAACTGGCCACCCAGGCGCCGACCAGCCTGGAGGCGCTGAACAACCTGCGCGGCGTGCCCAAGGGCTTCGGCGGCAGCAAGTTCGGTCCCGACCTGCTGGCCGCGATCAAGGCCGCCCTGGCCGATCCGGAAGGCTACGCCCCGGTCGTCGACAAGCCTGGCCCGCCGCCGCCCCAGAACGCCGGCGCCGTCGTCGAGCTGCTCAAGGTCCTGCTGAAGGCGCGGGCGGAAGAGGCGGGAGTCGCCTCCAAGCTGATCGCCACGGTTTCGGATCTCGAGAAGATCGCCGCCGATGACAACGCCGCCACCCCGGCCCTGGCCGGCTGGCGCCGCGACGCCTTCGGGGCCGACGCCCTGAAGATCAAGCGTGGCGAGCTGGCGCTGGTCCTGGACGGCGCCAAGGTGCGTGTGGTCGAGGTCCGGCGCGCGCCCAAGGCGAGCTAGGCGTCGCGTTTCTGGCGAGTTGTGGGCTCCTTGCCGACGTTAGGCCTGCATAGGTTTACTTAACGTACCCGAATCGAGCCCCAGCGCTAATCGCCACCGGACTTGTGACTAGGTTTGACGGTATGAAAGGCGCGCGGAGGCGAGGCGCGCCTGTGGGGGTTCAGTTGCGTGAGTTTTGGGGGCGTCTAGCGGGCGATTATCGCGCCGCCGCGATTTCGCGCCGCCGGCAGATCCCGCTCCGCATCTTCGTCGCCATCTGCCTCTGTCTGATCGGCTTCGCCCTGCATGGCATGCCCTTCCTGGCGCCGTGGATCCTGGCCTATGGGCCCGTGCAGCTGCTCGAGCTCTACGCGATCCGAGGCTTCCTGAACTCGCGCCGGCCCGAGCGGCGGATCGGCTTCAACCTGTTCGTCGACGCCTTGATGGGCGTCGTCTTCGGGGCGTTGGCCATTCCGTTCTGGCAGGCCGGGACGCCCGTCACCTCCGCCGGCGCTATCCTGCTGCTTTCAGGATCAGTCTTCACCGCCTTGATGGGCGCCGAGGGCTGCTTGATCGCCTTCCTCTGCGCCGTCGCGCCGCATCTGGCCTATCTGGTCGCCACGCCAGCCATCGTCGGCGCGGGCCATGATCCCTATCTGCCGCACTTCGTGCTGGGCGTCGCGCTGTTCTACCTAACGGTTTCTCTGACGTTCCTGTGGTCGCGCCGCACGCTTCAGGCCGAGCGCTCCGCCCGCCACGCCGCCGAAGCCCAGATGGCCGCCAAGTCCGCCTTCATCGCCATGGTCAGTCACGAACTGCGCACGCCGATCAACGCCATCGTCAACGGCGCGGCGTCGCTGGAGGGTGGAGGTGAGGCCGATCGCGCGGCCGCCGCCCTGATCGCCGACGCCGGGTTGATGATGCGCGCCCAGCTGAACGATCTGCTGGACCTTTCCAAGATCGAAGCTGGTCGCATGGGGGTCGAGGTCGTCGACCACGATCTGCGCGCGCTGATCTCCAACACCGTCCGGTTCTGGCGCAATACGGCGCGGGCCAAGGGCCTGCGACTGACCCTGCGAGGCGTCCAGGCGGGCCCCCAATGGGTGCGGGGCGATCCGATGCGGGTGCGCCAGGTGCTCAACAACTTGATCAGCAACGCGATCAAGTTCACCGCCGACGGCGAGGTGACCGTGACGGTAACCACCCTCACGCGCGACAGCCGCCGCTTCGTGTCGATCGAGGTGTGCGATACCGGGCCCGGCCTCACCGAAGACCAGATCGCGCGCCTGTTCAGCCCTTATGAGCAGCTCGGCTTGAAGACGGCGCGCGCTTTTGGCGGCACGGGTCTGGGCCTGGCGATCAGCCGGGATCTGGCGCGGCTGATGGGCGGAGACCTAAAGGCCGTCGACGGCGGGGCTTGCGGCGCTTGCTTCACCCTGACCCTGCCGGCGCCCGAAGGCGCGCCGCCGCCGGCGGTCGACACCGCAGCGGCCGCGGCGCTCGGCGCGCCCCAGCGGACGTTCTCGGTGCTGGTCGTGGATGACCATGACATCAATCGCCGCACCCTGGCGCGGATGCTGGAGGCCTTTGGCGCCGAGGTGGAGACCGCCGAGGATGCGCTCTCGGCGCTGGCGGCGGCCGAGGAAGTGACCTTCGACGCCATCCTGATGGATGTGCGCATGCCCGGCATGGACGGGCTGGAAGCCTCGCGTCGTCTGCGCGACGGCGTCGCCAATCGCCAGACGCCGATCATCGCGGTGACCGGCGCGGCCTCGCCAGAGGAGATCGCGGCGTGTCGCGAGGCGGGGATGACGGGCTGGGTGGAAAAGCCCATCAAACCACACGATCTCTATGTCGCCCTGTTCGGAGACGGCGTGGGCGCTGACCGCCCAGCCTCCTAGCCGCGGGCCAATTGGGCCAGGGCCGCGCCCGCCGCCAGACCCAGCGCACAGAAAACGCCCAGATGGAAGATCACCCCGGCGGCCACGGTCTGGCCGACCGACCAACCGTTCTTGGCCGCGAAGGCTCGGGCGAGGTCGGACTGCAGGGCGCGGGCGGCGCTAGCGACGGGCGTGTCCTGGTCGTTGGCCGGGCGCGGGACGATGCGCGGCTCGAAGCGCGGCGTCGCGCTGGGCCGAGGGGCGATGGCGTCCAGGTAGTGGGTGCGATGCTTCAGCATCTGGGGTGCCTCCCTTTGTCTTTGAGGAAGGCTAGGGCGGGCATGCCTAACAAAGCATGCTGGAAACATCCGTCAGAGGTGCGACAAGTTGTCGGCTTCCTCGTATTGAGGAAATAAAGACCGAATTAAACATGATCTCGCGGCGATCTCTACCTGAGATCAACCTGAGACGATCTTGGGCTTCAGGCCAAGGTGTTGCGCGGCCGTGTTGGCGCGCTTGTTGGTCTGCTCGCCCAGCAGCAGGTCGGCGAAGCCGGGGTCGGCAGCCAGCATCAGGCTGGTCTTGTCCAGGCTCAGGCGGGCGTGGGCCAGCAGGCTGGGGCTGCGACCCGACAGGTCGCAGGCCAGGCGGATCGTGGCCCCCAGCGCCCGAGCGCGCTTCAACTGGGCGGGGCTCAGCAGCCGCTCCAGCGTGGCCAGTTCGGGCGGGTGGAAGTTGGTCGCGTGGCGCGCGTGGGCGGCGGCGGCCAGGAAGCAGCGTTCGGCGTGGGTCTGGCCGGCGATCGGCGCGCGCAGCACCTGCTCGAAGACGAGGTCGGCGCGATGGTCCGGGTGCAGCCTCACGCCAACATCCGCGAGCCGGCAGGCGGCCGAGACCAGCACGCCGTCCCGCTCGCCGAACAGGGCGGGCAGCTCGCGGAAGGCCGGCGCGATCCAGGCGTCCAGGGCCGCGCCCAGGTCGTCTGCCACGCCCTGCCTGGCGCCCAGGGCCGAGCAGCCCTCGATCAGCGGGTCGAGGCTGCGCACGCGCGGCGGCATGGCTTCGAACAGGAGGCCCTCGCGCACGCCATAGGCCGAGATCTCGATACGCTTGAGGGAGAGCTGCTCGATCAGCGTCTCCAGCACCACGGCCGCATAGGGCAGGGTCTCCGAGCGCTTCTTGCTCATGCCCTCGATGCGTTCCAGCGAGCTCTTCGATTGGTGGCTGACCAGGCGCGCGGCCTCCAGGGCCTCGGCGGCGCCGATCTCGTACTGGTGGACGACATGCAGCGGATAGCCCGACAGCCGCATGTGCAGCAGGGCGAGGTTGCGCCAGGCGCCGCCCACGGCGTGGAACGTGTCCGTTCGGAAGTCGGCGGCGACGGCGGCGATTCGCTCGCGGGCCAGGCGTCGGACGCGTTCGGCGTCGAAGCCTGAGCCATTGGGACCGGCTAGGCTGAAGGGACCAAGCGGCAGGGTGACACCGTGGCCCGCGCCGGTCGCTGACAGGCGCACGAGCTCCAGGCTGGCGCCACCCAGGTCGCCGACCACGCCCTCGGCGTCCGGCGCGCCGGCCAGCACGCCGACCGCGGCGTAGTGGGCCTCTTCCTCGCCCGAAAGGACGCGGACGGTGAAGCCGGTCTCCTCGCGCACGCGGCGGATGAAGTCGGGGCCATCGGCGGCGTCGCGGGCGGCGGCGGTGGCGACGGCGAACACCTCGGCCGGGTTCACCGCTTCCAGCACGGCGCGGAAGCGCTTCAGGGCCTGCAGGGTCTGGGTCACGCCGTCGGGCGACAGGCGACCGGTCTTGGCCAGGTCGCGGCCGAGGCCCGCCAGGACCTTCTCGTTGAAGACCGTCCAGATGGCGCGCCCCTCCAGGCGGTACACCACCAGGCGGACCGAGTTGGAGCCGATATCGATGACGGCCGCGTCGCGCGGCGCCGGGAAGGGCATGGGCGTGGTTTAGCGTATTCCCCGGCCGGGGAAAGCGGGACCGATCGTCCGAAGGCGATTTTCCACGGAGAAAGCCTTGTTGCAAAACGCCTGGGATTTATACCCGGGTTATATTGACTCTTATTTTATCCGGGTGAATATGGCGGCTCCTCAGACCGAGTTGGCCGATGACCGTTTCACCCGACCAGATCCCCGCCGTCCGCAAGGCGTTGCGCGCGACCTTCGCGACCGAAACGTTGGACGGCGCGACGCCACTGTCCGGCGGGTTGTCCGGCGCGCGAGTTTGGCGGATCCGGGTGGGCGGGATCGCCTATCTGCTGCGGGTCGAGACATCGGAGCGTGGCGCCCTGCGCGATCCGCAACGAAGCTATCGGTGCATGCGCCTGGCCGCCGAGGCCTGTCTGGCGCCGCGCGTGCGCTATGCCGATGCGGACGACGGGGTGATGATCCTCGACCACGTCGAGGCGCGCGCCTCCGTGCTGGAGTATCCGGGACCTCGACATGAGCTGGTCGTCGAGCTGGGCCACGCCCTGCGGGCGCTTCACGCGATCGAGGGCTTTCCGCCCCTGGTCGACTATCTGGACGGGTTGGACGATCTGGTCGGCCAAGCGGGGCGGAGCGGCGTCGTCCCGGTGGGCGCCTTCGACCCGTGGGCTCGGCTGTCTGTCGTCTGTCGGCGGCTGACGCCGGAGCCGGTCTCCAGCCACAACGACCTCAATCCCCGCAATCTGCTGCATGACGGCCGGCGGGTCTGGCTGATCGACTGGGAGGCGGCGTTTCGCGCCGACCGCTATGTCGACCTCGCCGCGATCGCCAACACCTTCGCCGCCGACCCTGACGGCGAGGCCCTGCTGCTGGCGACCTATTTCGGACGCGAGGCGACTCGCGCCGAGCGGGCGAGGCTGTGGCTGTTCCGGCAGGTCAGTCATGTCTTCCACGCCGCGATCTTCATCGTCGGCGTGGCGGGGCAGGCGAGGGCGGCGAGCCTGGGCGGGCCCGAGCTGGACGCGATCCACCAAGACCTGGCGCTGGGCGAGCCGCTGCTGGACACGCCCGAGGGGCGGCTGGCCTATGGCCTGGCGCGGCTGCGGACGGCGAGCGAGAACCTGGCTTCGCCTGCGTTCGCTGAGGCGGCGGCGATCGCGACCTAGGGGTTGATCCGGCAGGCCACGGTGCGCCAGCCGTCGCTCTCGCGCTTGTGGTAGCAGGTGCCGTAGGCGACCTGCCGCCCACTGGCGCGCGGACCGCCCTTGGTGAGGGCCCAGGGCTCGGGGCCCATCAGGATCATGTCCGTGGTGTCGGTGCGCTGGTGGTGGGTGCAGAGCCCCCACCAGGAGATGTGAGCCCCGCCCATCACGCCCGGCCCATAGACGACGGCCTCGGCCTGCGCCTTGCGCTCGACGCCCGGCGGAACCGAGCCGAAGCGGTCGACGCCGGGCTGCGACCGCAGGGCCTGCACGGCGCAGAGCGTGGCTTGCTCTCCGCGCGTCGGGAAGTCGCAGGCCGCCAGCAGCAGCGGCAGGAGCAGCAACGCGCGCCTCACCCCCAAGGACCTTAGGCCTTCCGCTTGGGTCCCACGTGGTCGAAGGCGCGGGGCAGGTCGCGGGCGCCGTGGCCGCGCCCGGACAGGCTGGGATTGGTCATGAAGTAGTCGTGGGCCGAGAAGGCGCCCTTGCTGTTCCAGGCCGGGTCGCGGGCGTAGTCGCCCTCGCTGTCCAGCTTCCAGCTCTGGGCCTCGTCGTTGAGGTTGGCGACCATGATCTGGTCCAGCACCTGCTGGTGGACGGTCGGGTTCTCGACCGGCACCAGGCTCTCGACCCGGCGGTCCAGGTTGCGCGGCATCCAGTCGGCCGAGCTGATGAACACCCGCGTCTGGGCGCTGGGCATGGCGCCGCCGTTGGCGAAGGCCACGATCCGGGCGTGCTCCAGGAAGCGGCCGACGATCGACTTGACCCGGATGTTCTCCGACAGGCCCTTGATGCCCGGCCGCAGGCAGCAGATGCCGCGCACGACGAGGTCGATCTGCACGCCCGCCTGGCTGGCCTTGTAGAGGGCGTCGATGATCTGCGGATCCACCACCGCGTTCATCTTGGCCCAGATGCCGGCCGGCTTGCCGGCCCGCGCCGCGTCGGCCTCGGTCTCGATCATCCGCAGGAGATCCGGCTTCAGCGTCATCGGCGAGAACGACAGCTTCTCCAGCCGTCCCGGCTGGGCGTAGCCGGTGATGAAGTTGAACAGCTTGCCCCCGTCGCGCCCCAGGGCCGGGTCGCAGGTGAACAAGGACAGGTCGGTGTAAACCCGCGCCGTCTGCGGGTGATAGTTGCCGGTGCCGAAATGGCAGTAGGTGCGAAAAGCCTCAGCCTCGCGCCGGACCACCATCGAAACCTTGGCATGGGTCTTCCACTCGATGAAGCCATAGACGACCTGAACGCCCGCCCGCTCCAGCGCGCTCGCCCAATAGAGGTTCTGCTCCTCGTCGAAACGTGCCTTCAGTTCCACGACGGCAGTGACGGACTTCCCCGCTTCGGCCGCGGCGATCAGCGCGTTGATGACCGCCGATTGTTTGCCCGCGCGATAGAGCGTCTGTTTGATCGCCACGACGTCGGGGTCACGGGCCGCCTGATTGAGGAATTCGATGACGACATCGAAGCTTTCATAAGGATGGTGGACGATGATGTCCTTGGCCCGGATGGCCGCGAAACAGTCCCCGCCATATTCGCGAATGCGCTCTGGGAAACGCGGGGAATAAGGCTCGAACTTCAGGTCCGGCCTGTCCTCGTCGACGATTTGCGCCAGATCCGCGATGCCGACCAATCCATCGGTTTCGGCGACCTCGGCCTCCTGCCCTTGCAGCATGACCTGGAGCATTTCCTCGACCGGGTCGGCGATCCGCGCCTCCACCTCCAACCGGATCACCCGGCCACGCCGGCGACGCTTGATGGCGCTGCGGAAGTAACGGACCAGATCCTCGGCCTCTTCCTCGATTTCGATGTCGCTGTCGCGGATGATCCGGAACACGCCGCTGTCGCGCACCTTGAAGCCGGGAAAGATCACATCGGTATAGCGCCGCAGCACCGCTTCCATCGGCATGTAGCGCGGCCTGACACCAGGCAGGCGAACGAAGCGGCGAACGGATGACGGAATCATCACCAGTTCGCGCAACTGGTCGAAGGTCCGGAACGTGTACTTGCCGTGCGCGGCCACCTTGGCGGTGCGGGCAAGGTCGTCGCCGGTGATTCCGGTCAGGTAGCAGCGCAGGACGAGGCGGTTCAGTTCCAGATTGACGTTGTCGGGGTGTCGCTCCAGCGCGCGCTTGAGTACCAGCAGGGCGAGATCCCGCCGGCCGGAGGCCTGCAGGATCTCGGCGGCGCTGCCC
>NZ_CALCDX010000158.1 GCF_937900395.1 uncultured Caulobacter sp. | reverse complement strand
ATTCCTGATCAACGCCCAGGGCGAGGACGTGGTGGCCGGCATCCGCACGCCGCAGTCGCTGACCAAGGCCGCCCGCGAGGAGATGGGCGACACCGCCCCCTCGATGGAAGAGGCGATGCCCGAGGTGTTCGGCCAGTTCAAGACCGTGGTCGAGACGCTGGAGCGCCACTACCGCGACATGCAGGACATCGAGTTCACGGTGGAGCAGGGCAAGCTCTACATGCTGCAGACCCGCAACGGTAAGCGCACGGCCAAGGCCGCGCTGAAGGTGGCGGTCGACATGGCGGCCGAGGGCGTGATCTCGAAGGAAGAAGCTGTTGGCCGCGTCGAGCCGGCCTCGCTGGACCAGCTGCTGCACCCGACCATCGACCCGACCGCCCACCGCGACGTGATCGCCGTCGGCCTGCCGGCCTCGCCCGGCGCGGCGACCGGCAAGATCGTCTTCGACAGCGACGCCGCCGAGAAGGCCGCCGCCAATGGCGAAGCCGTGATCCTGGTGCGCGAGGAAACCTCGCCCGAGGACATCCACGGCATGCACGCCGCCCGCGGCATCATCACGGCGCGCGGCGGCATGACCAGCCACGCGGCCGTCGTGGCGCGCGGCATGGGCCGGGCCTGCGTCTCGGGCGCCGGCGACGTCGCCATCTTCGAGAAGGAAGGCCTGTTCCGCGTCCGTGGCCGCGATTTCAAGGCCGGCGAGATCATCACCATCGACGGCTCGACCGGGGAAATCCTGGCCGGCGCGCCCAAGATGATCGAGCCCGAGCTGACCGGCGACTTCGCCACCCTGATGGGCTGGGCCGACGAGGTCCGCCGCCTGAAGGTGCGGGCCAACGCCGAGACGCCGCTGGACGCCAAGACCGCCCGCCAGTTCGGCGCGGAAGGCATCGGCCTGTGCCGCACCGAGCACATGTTCTTCGACGACACCCGGATCGCCGCCGTGCGCGAGATGATCCTGGCCGACGACGAGAAGGGCCGCCGCGCCGCTCTGGCCAAGATCGCGCCGTTCCAGAAGGCCGACTTCGTCGAGCTCTTCACGATCATGGAAGGCCTGCCGGTCACGATCCGCCTGCTGGATCCGCCGCTGCACGAGTTCCTGCCGCACACCGAGGAAGACGTCCAAGCCGTGGCCGAGGCCACCGGCCTCGACGCCGCCAAGCTGATGCGCCGGGCCAAGGAGCTGCACGAGACCAACCCCATGCTGGGCCACCGCGGCTGCCGCCTGGGCGTCTCGTATCCCGAGATCTACGAGATGCAGGTCCGCGCTATCCTCGAGGCCGCCTGCGAGATCGCCAAGTCGGGCAAGGCCGCTCCGGTCCCCGAGATCATGCACCCGCTGGTCGCCAAGGGCGAGGAGATGAAGTACCTGCGCGACCTGACCGACCGCGTCGCCAAGGCGGTGCTGGAAGAGCAGGGCGTGGACCTGAAGTACACCGTCGGCACGATGATCGAGCTGCCCCGCGCGGCCCTGCGCGCCGGCGACCTGGCGGCCAACGCCGAGTTCTTCAGCTTCGGCACCAACGACCTGACCCAGACGACGTTCGGCATCAGCCGCGACGACGCCGGCAAGTTCCTGGGCGCCTATATCGACAAGGGCATCTTCGAGAAGGACCCGTTCGTCAGCCTCGACCAGGACGGCGTCGGCGACCTGATCCGCATCGCCGCCGAGCGCGGCCGCGCGGCTCGCCCGGACGTCAAGCTCGGCATCTGCGGCGAGCATGGCGGCGACCCGGCCTCGATCGGCTTCTGCGAAAAGGTCGGCCTCGACTATGTGTCGTGCTCGCCCTACCGCGTGCCGATCGCCCGCCTGGCGGCCGCCCAGGCGGCGCTGGCGAACAAGCGCTAGGCGCTCGCTTCAAGCCTGAACCCGGTTGGAGGGCCTCGGACTGGACAGTCCGGGGCCCTTTGCCTATCCGGGAGCCAGACCTCGGGGGGAAGTCATGGCCTATCTGCGCTGGCGCCGGTTCACGGAGCTGCTGTCGCTGGACAATCCGGCTCTAGGCGAGCTCTTCATGCGCAAGCGCCACAAGCCGATCGTGGCCGCGCCCGTCGAGAAATGGGACGCCGAGTACCAGGCCGGGATCTACGACCGGCTGAACCGCTCCGAGCAGCGTCATCACCATCGCCTGCTGGCCGCCATGATCGCCGATCGCTGGCCCAATCCGCGCGTGCTGGAAATCGGCGCTGGCGAGGGGGTGTTCTTCGAGGCCCTGCGCGCGCACCGCCCGGCCCGCTATGTCGGCGTCGACTTCTCCAGGCCCGCCGTCGAGCGCGGCGAACTGCGCCTGGCGCCCGAGATCGCCATCGGCGAGGTCAAGATGGTGCTGGGCGACGGCCGGACGTTCCAGACCGACGAGACGTTCGACGTCGTGGTCTTCTCCGAATGCATCGAGCATCTGGGCGAGGTCGAGGCCCTGGTCGCCCACTACGCCCCGAACCTGAAGCCCGACGGCGCCGTCGGCCTGACCATGTGGCTGGCGCTGAAGCCGTTGCGCCTGTGGCATCGCCTGAAGGCCATGGGCGAGGTGCTGGACGAGGCGGTGATCAACACGCCCTGGGGCGGCGGCTGGCTGGTGGCCGTGGTTCGGCCGAAGGGCTGAGAAGTCGGCCTTGCGCCCCCTCCGTCACGTCGCCTAGCGGCGCCGCGCCACCTCCCCCGTTTCACGGGTGAGGAGGGCCATGTCGTATCCTCCTCACCCGTAGCGAAGCGTGCGGGGGAGGTGGCGCGATGCGGATACGCATCGTGACGGAGGGGGCGCTCTATCCCAAACGCAAAACCGCCCCGAGGCGGGAGGAGCCTCGGGGCGGCTGTTAGGCCGTCCGCCTTGGGGGGAGGGGACGCGGACGGCGACTGACGGCTAGGGGGAGGGATTAGCCGTGCAGCTTGATGGCGGTCTCGGCGACCTTACGGCCTTGGTAGCGGGCGCCCATCAGTTCGTTCTCGCTGGGCTGACGCGAGCCGTCGCCGCCGGCGATGGTGGTGGCGCCGTAGGGGCTGCCGCCGGTGACTTCATCCAGGGTCATCTGGCCGGCATGGCCGTAGTCCATGCCCACGATCACCATGCCGAAGTGCAGCAGGTTGGTGATGATCGAGAACAGGGTCGTTTCCTGGCCGCCATGCTGGGTCGCCGTCGAGGTGAAGGCGCCGCCGACCTTGCCGTGCAGGGCGCCGCGGGCCCACAGGCCGCCGGCCTGGTCGAGGAAGGCCGCCAGCTGCGAGCTCATGCGGCCAAAGCGGGTGCCCGTGCCGACGATGACGGCGTCGTAGTTGGCCAGGTCCTCGACCGTGGCGACCGGGGCTTCCTGGTCGAGCTTGAAGTGGGCGCGTTGGGCGACTTCCAGCGGCGCGGTTTCCGGGACGCGCTTGATGTCGACCTGGGCGCCGGCTTCGCGAGCGCCTTCGGCGACGGCCTTGGCCATCGTCTCGATGTGGCCGTACGACGAGTAGTAGAGAACGAGAACCTTGGCCATGACGGCTCCTTTGCGTGCGTTGAAGGGGAGAAGGTCGGACGCGAGGCTAAGGTTTCCCCGCGTCCGGTTCTTGAAGAAAATTAGTCCTGGGCGGCGTCGACGAGCACGAGCTCGGCGTCTTCCAGGGCGGTGACGGTGATGACGTCCTCGTCCTTGATGCCGGCGCCGTCGCGGGCGTTCAGCTTGACGCCGTTGACCTCGACCGACCCGACGGCCGGAACGAGATAGCCGCTACGGTCCTTGCCCAGGGCGTAGGTGGTGCTCTCGCCCGCCTTCAGCGTCGCGCCCAGTACGCGGGCGTCGGTGCGGATCGGCAGGGCGTCGGCGTCATCGGCGAAGCCCGAGGCCAGGGTGACGAACTTGCCCGAACGGTCGCCCTTCGGGAACGGCTTGGCGCCCCACGACGGCGCGGCGCCGAAGTTCTTGGGCTGGATCCAGATCTGGAAGATCCGGGTCGTTTCCGGCTCAAGGTTGTACTCCGAGTGCCGGATGCCCGTGCCAGCGCTCATCACCTGGACGTCGCCGGCCACGGTGCGGCCCTTGTTGCCCAGGCTGTCCTGGTGGGTGATCGCGCCGTCGCGGACATAGGTGATGATTTCCATGTCGCTGTGCGGGTGCGGCGGGAAGCCGGTGTTGGGGGCGATTTCGTCGTCGTTCCAGACCCGCAAGCTGCCCCAGTTCATGTTGCGGGGGTCGTAGTAGCTGGCGAACGAGAAGTGGTGCTTGGCCTTCAGCCAACCGTGGTCGGCGCCGCCAAGCTTTTCGAACGGTCTGCGGTCGATCATGGCTCTAACCCTTTCAGTCTCTTAGAAGCGCCGCTCCGGCGCGTCGTGTTGAGGAGAAGATAGGGGATCTGGCGGGATCCGAAATGGAAACTGTTGAAACACATGGTTTCCAAAACTAAGCTATCGCCATGTCCAAGCTCCCCGATCTCGAAGGCCTCGCCGTATTCGCCAAGGTGGTGGAGCTGCGCTCGTTCGCCGCCGCCGCCGACGAACTGGCCATGTCCAAGGCGACGGTGTCCAAGGCGGTGACGCGGCTGGAGACCCGGCTGGGCTCGCGCCTGTTCAACCGCACCTCGCGCCGCCTGGCCCTGACCGACGCCGGCCAGTCCCTGGTCGAGCGCGCCACGCGGGTCCTGGCCGAGGCCCAGGCGGCCGAAGAGGAGGCCTCGCACCAGTCCTCGGCGCCGCGTGGGCTGGTCCGGATGGCCGTGCCGATGTCCCTGGGCATCACCACCCTGGGGCCCGTGCTGCCCCCGTTCTTCGAAGCCTATCCGGAGGTCTCGATCGATCTGCACCTTTCGGACGCCACCATCGATCTGGTGGGCATGGGCTTCGACCTGGCGCTGCGCGTGGCGGCCCTGCCGGACAGCTCGCTGGTGGCCCGGCGCCTAAGGGCGGTGAAGCGTCACCTCGTGGCCTCGCCCGCCTATTGGGACAAGCACGGTCGTCCGCACCATCCGGCCGACCTGGCCCAGCATCGCGGCCTGACCTATGGCCACCAGTCCGCGCCGGAGACCTGGCGCTTCCAGAAGGGCGGCGAAGAGGCCTCGGTGCGGCCGCGGTCGGTGATCCGCGCTAACAACGGCGACGTCCTGCTGCCGGCGCTGCTGGCGGGCTCGGGCGTGGCGTTGCTGCCGGACTTCATCGTCGGGCCGGCGGTGGCCGATGGCCGCCTGGAAGAGGTGCTGACGGAGTGGCAGGGCGCGCCGATCGCGCTGCATCTGGTCATGCCGCCGGGCGGGCCTCGGCCGGCGCGGGTCGAGGTGCTTGCGGCCTATCTCGCCAAGACCCTGGGCGCCTCCGGGCGCTAGAGGCTCTCGACTTGAGCCGGGGTGAACGCGGCGACCTGAAGCGGCGTCATGGCCGCGAGATTGGTGGTCGACAGCCAGTCCAGCTGATTGATCGTCAGGCCCGGGATCTGTGACGGCAGCAGATAGCCGATCTGGGTCGTGGAGAGGCCGGCGATCACCGTGGTCGACAGCGATCCGATCTGGCTGGCCGACAGGCCTTGAACCTGCGTGCCCGTCAGTTGCGCGAAGGCGGTCGAGGACAGGCTGCGCATCTGGTAGGCCGAGAGCCCCTTCAGGGCCGTCGTCCCGATGGACGCCATCTGGGTTTGCGACAGCGCCGCCAGGTTCGTCACCGACAACGCGGACACCTGGGTCGCCGAGAAGGCGCCGATCTGGGTCGCAGCGAACTCGCCGATATCGGTCGTGGTGAGTCCGGCGAACTGGGTCGCGGTCAGTCCGGCGACCTGCGTGTTCGAGAGCGCCTGGACCGCCGTCGCGTCGAGACCGCTGACGTTCGCGGACGACAGCCCGCCGATCTGTGTTGACGTGAAGCTCCTGAACTGGGTGCTGGACAGTTCCGCGAAATCGGTCGCGCTCATGCCGGCGATCTGGGTCGATGTCAGCCCCGCCAGCTGGGTTGAGGTCAGGGCGCCGACCTGCGTGGCGGTCAGGGCGCTGATGTTACTGGCCGACAAGGCCGCGATTTGGGTCGCGGTGAAGCCCGAGACCTGGGTCGGGGTCAGCTCGGCGAAATCCGTGGTGCTGAGGCCGCTAAGCTGGGTGGTGGTGAGGGCCGAGATGTAGGTGGCGCCCAGAGCGGCCACCTGGGTCGACGAAAGGCCGCCAAAGGCGCTCGCGCTGAGGCCGGCCACCTGGGTGGCGGTGAAGGCAGCGACCTGGGTGTCGGACAGCGCCGAGGCCTGGGTGCTGGTAAGCCCCTTCAGCTGCGAAGCGGAGAAAAGGGCGATATCGGTGTCGAGATAGTTGAGTTGAGCGGTGCTCAGCCCGCCAACCTGCGTCGCCGTCAGGCCCTTGAGCTGGGTGACGCTCAGCGCGTCCAACTGGGTAGTGTCTAGCGCCGAGATCGCGGTGGACGACAGCGCCGAGACCTGAGCGGCCGACAGCGCCTGCAACTGCGTGGCGGAGATTTCGGCCACGTCGGTGACGCTCATCGCGCCGATTTGCGAGGCGGTCAGAAGCTTCAGCTGGGTCGTTTCCAGCGAGCCGATCTGGGTGGCGTCCAGCGCGGTGAACTGGGTGGCGTTCAGCCCGCCGATCTGGGTGGCGCTGAGCACGTCCAGTCGGCTGGTGTCCAGCTTGGCCAGCTGGGTCGAGGTCAGGGCGTTCAGCTGGGCGCCGCTGAACGACGCCAGTTGCTCGGCGTCGAAGATCAGGTTCTGCGCGAAGGCCGGGATCTGGGTCGCCGTGAGGCCCTTGACCGCCGTGTTGGACAGGGCCGAAACCTGGCTGGCGCTCAGCCCCGCCAAGGCCGTGTTGGTCAGGGCGCCGACCTGGGTGGTGGTGAGCGTCTCGAGCTTGGTGGTCGACAGGCTCTGCACGGTCGTCGCCGACAGGGCGGAGATCTGTGCGGCGGAGAGGTACGAAATCGGCATGGACTCGTTGCCCCAAAAATACGCTGGCGCGAATCGTTCGCGCCAAGTCTAGGCCAAGGCGCACAACTCAGCCATGCGACCATGAGGTGCGGTCGCGATGCGCTCTGCCTACCGTTATTGTTGTGGGGGCAGGATAAAACTCTTCTAAGGATCGAGTTGAATCCGCTGGTTACCTTTAGCCGGCGCGCATGGTCCACAGGTCGAGGTCGGCTTCGCGACCGATCAGGGCCAGGCCCGAGGCGATGGACTCGAATTCGCCGCCGGTTTCGATCTTGTCGGCCCCAAAGCGGCGCAGGAAGATCTCGCGGACCGCCGGCACGAACGAGCTGCCGCCCGTCAGGAAGACGCGGTCGACGCCGGTTTCGGCCAGACCCGCGCGATCCAGCGCCTCGGCCACGGCGGTCTCGATCGCCGTCAGCTCGGGGGCGATCCAGCTTTCGAACTCGGTCCTCGCCACGCGCTTTTCAATGCGCACCGAGCCGGCCTCGAAGTGGAAAGTGGCCTCGTCGCAGCTCGACAGGGCTTCCTTCAGCGCCGACACCGAGCGGTAGAGGGCGTAGCCGTGATTGCCATCCAGCACCTCGATCAGGGCGGCGATCTTGTCGGGCTCTACCGCTGTGCGCTCCAGGGCGCGGATGTCGCGCATGTCCTTGGAGGCGCGCAGCAGCGCCAGCTGGTCCCAGCGCGCGAAGGCGGCGTAGTAGCGCTGGGGGATCGGCAGTCTGTTCGAGAACGAGCGGTAGTCCGAACCCTTGCCCAGCTCCGGCGAGACCAGCTGGTCGATGATCCGGTAGTCGAAGGCGTCGCCGGCGAGGCCCACGCCCGAGCGCGACAGCGGCGTCGAGCGCAGAGTCCCGTCCGCCGCGCGCTCGAACCGCACCAGCGAGAAGTCCGAGGTGCCGCCGCCGAAGTCGGCCACCAGCACCGTGGCGTCTTGCTTCAGCTGCCGCGCGAAGAAGAAGGCCGCGCCGACCGGCTCATAGGCGTAGCGGATGTCGGTGAAGCCCAATCGCTGGAACGCCGCCTCGTAGCGCGTCAGGGCCAGGGCCTCGTTCGGCGAGCTGCCGGCGAAGGTCACGGGACGGCCGACGATGATGCGCGGCGGCAGGTCGTCCATCTGGGCGCCAGCGTGCTCGCGCAGCCGCAGCAGGAACGCCGCCAGCAGGTCCTCGAACTGGTAACGCTTGTCCAGGATCCGCGTCTCGGTGAAGGCGGCCGAGGCGGCGAAGGTCTTGAACGACTGGATGAAGCGGGTCTCCAGCGGCTCTTCCAGGTAGGCCTCGATCGCCCACGGGCCGGCCTCGACGATACGCTCGCCAGCCACGCTGTGGAAGCTGAGCGCCGAGCGGAAGGCGAAGAGCTCGCGGTTGTCGATCGCGAAGCGGACGAGGCGCGCGTGGTCGTCGCCGTGCGTCATCGAGACGACGGTGTTGGTGGTGCCGAAGTCGACGCCGATCGTCGGCGCGGTGGCGGCCGTCATGGGAGCTCGAGGTCCTGGGGAGAGGCGGGGCGAGCGTCGTAACGCCTCACGCCGCCGCGTCAAGGGCGGCCGGTTGACACCGGACCGGACGTCGGCTCGAAGAGGCGCGAGCAAGCAGCGGGCGAACCTTGGAAAACTTCGACGTCCTGGTGATCGGCGCGGGCGCGGCCGGCATGATGTGCGCCATCGAGGCGGGCAAGCGCGGCCGCTCGGTGCTGGTCGTTGATCACGCCAAGGCGCCGGGCGAGAAGATCCGTATCAGCGGCGGCGGACGCTGCAACTTCACCAACACCGGCGCGTCGATCCACAATTTCCTGTCGGCGAACCCGAAGTTCGCCCTGTCGGCCCTTCGTCGCTATCGCCCCAAGGATTTCATCGCCTTGGTCGAGCGATACGGGATCGCCTATCACGAAAAGACCCTGGGCCAGCTCTTCTGTGACGGCTCGGCCAAGCAGATCATCGACATGCTGCTCGCCGAAATGAAGGCCGCAGGCGTCGTTCTGCGGCTGGAGACCAGCGTCCAGGGCGTAACCAAGGTCGAGGGTGGGTTCGAGGTCGGGCTGTCCTCGGGCCAGGTTCGCTGCCAGTCGCTGGTCGTGGCCTCCGGCGGCAAGTCGATCCCGAAGATGGGCGCGACGGGCCTGGGCTATGATATCGCCAAGCAGTTCGGGCTGGGGATCGTCGAGACGCGCCCGGCCCTGGTTCCGCTGACCTTCGAGCCGGCCATGCTGGCGCGACTGGCGCCGCTGTCGGGCGTGGCGCTGGACGCCGTGGTCGCCCACGGCAAGACCAAGTTCCGCGAAGGCATGCTGTTCACCCACCGTGGGCTGTCGGGCCCCTCGATCCTGCAGATCTCGTCCTACTGGCGCGAAGGCGACGAGATCCGGGTCGACATGGCGCCGGGCGTCGACGCCCTGGCGGCGCTGAAGACCGCTCGGACCGCCACGCCGCGCCAGGCGGTGGCGACCGTGTTGTCGACCCTGCTGCCTAAGCGCGTGGCTCAGGTCGCCGCCGAGGAAGAGGCGGCGGATAAGGGCAATATCGCCGACTGTTCGGACAAGGTGCTGGGCCGGCTGGCCAGCGCGGTGAACGCCTGGACCTTCAAGCCGGTGGGCTCGGAAGGCTATCGAACGGCCGAAGTGACGCTGGGCGGGGTCGACACCGACGATCTGGATTCGCGGACCCTGGAGGCCAAGGCCGCGCCAGGTCTCTATTTCATCGGCGAAGTCGTCGACGTCACCGGCTGGCTGGGCGGTTATAACTTCCAGTGGGCCTGGGCGTCGGGCTGGAGCGCCGGGCAGGTCGCGTGAATCTGCTCCCCCCGCTGGGGGAGCTGTCGCGAAGCGACTGAGGGGGCTACTCGGCCTTAGCCGAGCTGCCCCCTCCGGCCCTCTGGGCCACCTCCCCCGGAGGGGGAGGAGAGCCCGATAGCTAACTACTTCTTCTTGAACGGCTTGCCCGCCGGCTTGCCGCCAGGCTTGGCGTCGAAGCTCTTGGCCTTGAAGGGCTTGGGACCCTTGAACGGCTTGGAGGGGCCATCGCCGTCGCGCTTGCCGGCGTAGGGCTTGGCATAGGGCTTCGGACCGGCGGCGTTGTCCTCGAAGCGCTTCTTGAACGGCTTCTTGGGCGCGTCGCCTTCCGTGCGCGGCGCGCGCGGCTTGAAGTCTCCCCGCGGGCGGTCGTCCTGCGGACGCTCGTCGTGGCGCGGCTTGAAGGCGCGCTTGGGACGATCGGCCTGCTCGGTCGGCGAGTAGGGGCGATCTTCACGCGGCGGACGCGGCGTGAACTCCCGTTGCGGACGATCGCCGTCCTCGAAGCGCTTCTTGAACGGCGGACGCTGCGGGCGCTCGTCGCCTTCGCCACGCGGCTCGCGCGGCTTGAACTCGCGGCGCTGCGGGCGGTCGCCGTCCTCGCGGGGCGGACGCGGGGGGCGCTCGCCACGCGGCGCGGGCGCCGTGGTCGGGGTGATCGAGACGTCCTCGCGCACGGTCGACTGCACGGCCGCGCCGAACTTGGTCGCCGCCTCGGCCGAGATCTCGAACTTGGTGTCGTAGTCGAAGATCCGGATCGCGCCGATGTCCTTCTTGGTGATGTGGCCCAGGCGGCAGATCATCGGGATCAGCCACTTCGGGTCGGCGTTGCCGCGACGGCCGACGCTGATCCGGAACCACTCCGAGCCTTCCATGTCGACGCGCGGTTCGCGGAGCGGACGCTCGCCCGCCAGGCGCGGACCCGGATCGGCGCCATGGCGCGGATCGTCATAGATATCTTCCGGCGACGGCAGCTTGGCGCGACGCGTGCGGATCAGGGCGGCGGCGATCTCGACCGGCGTGCGCTTGGCCAGCATGGCCTCGGCCAGGGCGATGTCCTCCTCGGTCGAAACCTCGGCGAAGATCGGATCCTCGAGCAGGCGCTCCTGGTCCTTCTCGCGGATCGAGTCCGCGCTGGGCGCGCCGCCCCATTCGGCGTCGACGCCGGCCGCGTACAGCAGCTGCTCGGCCTTGCGACGGCGGGTGTAGGGCACGACCAGGGCGCTGACGCCCTTCTTGCCCGCGCGGCCGGTGCGGCCCGAGCGGTGCAGCAGGGTGGCCTTGTTGATCGGCAGCTCGGCGTGGATCACGAGGCCCAGGTCCGGCAGATCGAGAAGGTGCTCGAGCAGGCGCGCGCCGAGCGTGCGAGCTTGGCGCGAACCTGGCGCTGGGTTGCAGACCCCACTGAGGTCGATCCGGTGAGGCAAGCCCTGGTACTGGGCGAGCCCTCTCGCGTGGTTTGGTGCGCCAATCAGGCATCCGGGCAAAAATGCCCGTGGAAGGCCATGATGCGACGCACAAATGCACTTCATGGCCTTGGCCTATCAAAACTGACCGGAGACCGATCGATGCCCACCTCCCTGCAACCCTTGTCGTTGCGATCCCTTTTTCCTCGTCGCGCCCTTCTGCGAGCGGCCTCTGCCGCGGTGTGGGGTCTCGTGGGGGCTGCCCCGCTGATGGCGCAAGAGGCCTTTCCGGCAAGACCCATCCGATTCATCGTGCCCTATGCCGCTGGTGGCACCACCGATCTGGTGGCGCGCACGGTGGGTGCGCGCATGGCCCAGACCCTGGGGCAGCCGGTGATCATCGACAACCGCGGGGGGGCTGGCGGCAACATCGGCATGGATGCGGTGGCCAAGTCGGCCCCTGATGGCTACACCGTGGGCATGGGTGCCATTTCGACCAATGCGCTCAATCCCCACATCTACAAGAAGATGGCGTTCGACCCGCGCAAGGACTTCACGCCGGTGGCCCATGTGGCCGACGCACCCAGCGTGCTGCTGGTCACCAACAGCCTGCCGGTCAAGACCGTGGGCGAACTGATTGCCTACGCCAAGGCCCACCCCGGCAAGCTCAA
>NZ_CALCDX010000157.1 GCF_937900395.1 uncultured Caulobacter sp. | reverse complement strand
TTGAGGGCCGCGATCTCGTGGTGCACGAGAACATGGTCTACATGCGCACCACGACGGGCCTGCGCCGCGTGGACGTGATCTATCGGCGGGTCGACGACGACTTCATCGACCCCCTCACCTTCCGCCGCGATTCTTCCCTGGGCGCGGCGGGACTGTTCAACGCCTATCGGGCCGGCAACGTCGTGATCTGCAACGCGCCAGGCACCGGCGTCGCCGATGACAAGGCCGTCTACGCCTACGTCCCCGACATCATCCGCTACTACCTGGGCGAGGACGCCATCCTGCCCAATATCGAGACCTATCTCTGCCGCGAGCCCCGCCAGCTGAACCACGTGCTGGCCAATCTCGATAAGCTGGTGGTCAAGGCGGTCGGCGCGTCCGGCGGCTACGGCATGCTGGTCGGGCCGCACGCCTCTCAGTCCGAGCGCGAGGCCTTCGCCGAGGCGATCAAGGCCGATCCCGAGAACTACATCGCCCAGCCGACCATCCAGCTCTCGACCGCGCCCTGCCTGGTCGACGGCCGGATCGAGCCGCGTCACGTCGACCTGCGCCCCTTCATCCTGTCTGGAGAGAAGACGATCGTCACGCCCGGCGCCCTCACCCGCGTCGCGTTGAAACGCGGCTCGCTGGTGGTCAATTCCAGCCAGGGCGGCGGCTCCAAGGACACCTGGGTCCTGGCCGAGGAACATGGTCCAGGCAACGGGAGCGTCCGCCCATGATGCTGGCTCGGGTCGCCGACAGCCTCTACTGGCTGGGCCGATACATCGAACGCGCCGAGCACCTCTCGCGCCTGTCCAGCGTCATGCTGAACGCCACGCTGGACCAGACGGATGCGGGCGCCCACGCGGTCTGGATCGCCATGGCCGCGGTCGGAGAGCCCGGCGACGGCGCCGGCGTCGCCTCGTTCGAGGCGGCCCAGAAGCTGGTGCTCGACCGCCAGGACCCCAATTCCGTGGTCTCTTCGCTGGCCCGCGCTCGCGAGAACGCCCGCCAGGTTCGTGACCAGATCACGACAGAGACCTGGGAGCGACTAAACCTGCTCTATCTGAAGGTCACCGACGCCCGCGCGGCCAAGGAGTTCTCCGACAGCTCGACAAACTTCCTGCACGACGTCATCGCCGACCTTCACCTATTCAAGGGCGCGGCTGACACCACCATGAGCCACGGCGAGAGCTGGCGGTTCATGATGCTGGGCGCCTACATGGAGCGCGCCCAGCTAGTCTCGCGCCTCTTGGAAGTCTGCTTCGCCGACTCCCCGCGCCACGGCCGACTGGACGATCACGTGGCCCTGGTCAGCGTGTTGCGCATGGCCTGCGCCTTGGAGCCCTATCTGCGTGTCTACACCGCCGAGATCGAGCCGCGGCACATCCTGGAGTTCTTGGTCTTTGACGAGGATTTCCCGCGCTCGATCCGTTTTGCCACCGCTCAGATCGAGCAGCACCTGACCGCCCTCACCCGCAGCGTCTCGGCCGGCGAGCGCGCTGGCCCAGAACGCCTGGCCGGACGGCTGAAGGCGCGCCTGCAGTATGCCGACGTCGATGAGCTCAAGGCCGTCGGCGCCGGACCGCTGCTGACCACCGTCGTCAACGAGTGCGCCCGCATCCACGAAGCGATCTACGAGACCTTCGTGGCCTATCCGCTTGAAATGCGCCTGCCGGCTTAGGGGGCCGGAGCGTGACAGCCGAAAGTGTCCGCGGTTTCGGCGCCCGTCACGCGACCAACTAAGGAATCTCGCCTTGCTGCTCGAAATCCGCCACGTCACCCAGTACCACTACGAGCGCCCGGTGCGGGAAAGCCTGATGGAGCTGTGGATGCAACCCCAGAAGACCGCGCGCCAGCGGTTGGTCAGCTTTGAGCTGGACCTGGAGCCCGCCGCCCAGGTGTTCTCGTACGCCGACAGCTTCGGCAACGCCGTCTATCACTTCGACGTCCCCCAGCCGCACGACAATCTGACCATCGTGGCCCGTTCCGCCGTCGAGACCGAGCCACCGCCCGAGCGGCCGGACCACCTCGACATGGGCGAGTGGGACCGGATGCGCAGCGAGTTCGTGCGCGGCGAGTGTTTCGACTTCCTGCGGCCGCATGGCTTCGTCCAGACGACCGAGGCGCTGCAGACCTTCATCAACGAGCACGATCTCGAGGCCCTTCGGCGCAAGGATCCCCTGACGGCCGTGCGAACCCTATCGGAGACGATCTACAGCGCCTTTGAGTACCAGCCGGGCGTTACGGACGCAGACAGCCCGATCGACCTGGCGCTGAGCGCCGGCCGAGGCGTCTGCCAGGACTTCGCCCACATCATGCTGGCGGTCTGTCGCGGCTGGGGCGTGCCCGCGCGCTATGTCTCGGGCTATCTGTTCACCGACCGCGAGGCTGGCGACCGTTCCGATCCGGACGCGACCCACGCCTGGGTGGAGGTGTTTCTGCCCAGCCTGCGCTGGGTCGGCTTCGACCCGACGAACAACATGATGGCCGGCGAGCGGCACGTCGCCGTCGCCGTGGGTCGCGATTACGCGGACGTGACGCCGTCGCGCGGGGTCTACAAGGGCGATTCCGAGAGCCAGCTGGCGGTTGGCGTCAGCGTGCGGAGGGCGCGGGCGGCCATGGCCGAGCCGGAATTCCTGCGCATGGCCCGGCCGAACTTCGCGGGCGGCCGTCGCCGGCCGACCGCCGTCCGCGAGGACATGCACCAACAGCAGCAACAACAGCAGCAGTAGGCGCGGCGGCGGCTGGGCCGCCGCCGAACATCAAGCCGGAAGCGTCGCGGCGAAACGCCGGGCGATGTCCAGAGCCCCCGCGGCGCCGCCGGCGCGCGGACCGATGCGGCTGGTCTCCAGGAACTGCACGCCCGCCTCGACCGACGAGCGCCAGACCACCTCCGCCAGGTGCACGCGGCGTCCGCCGGCGTCGACGAAGATGAACCGGTCCGGCGGCGGCGTGATGCCAGCTGTCGACAAGCGCGCGCCGCGCTCGGCGATGTCCAGCAGCGAGCACTTCCACGAACGCGGATCGTCGACGATGTAGATTTTGCGCGCCGCCGGCATCCGAGGATGCGCGCGACGCTCCGCGCCCGAGGGCTCGACCATAGACCTAAGACCTTCAAAACTTCTGCCGAGTCGGCGAGAGAGTTTACCGTAACCCTTGATATTTCGTCTGCGCCCAGCGGCGCATTCACCAAACCGGGTTTTCGAGATTTAGGTCCAGGACAACAGGCAGGCGCTAAGCGGCGTAGACGTGCGCCTTGCGCGCCGCCACGCGGACCGCGCCCTGGAAATGGGCCGCCTCGGCCCGCGAGGCGCTGATCTCGATCCGCCGACCATCAAGCGTCGTCGCGTTGACGGTCGTCAGGGCGCCTTGCACGTGCGCCCGATCGACGCGCACCTCGAAGCCGGCGTCGTCCAGCACGAAATCGTGCGGCCGCACATACGCCATCGCCGCGCCGTCTCGAACGCCCGACGCCGGCAAGGCCAGGGCGCCGGCGTTGAACCGGCCGCCGTTGACTTGTCCTTCGAAGCTGTTGGCCTCGCCGACGAAGCCGCAGACGAAGGCCGAGGCCGGCTGGTCGTGCACCTGGTCGGGCGTGCCGATCTGCTCGATGCGTCCCTGGTTCAGGATCGCGACCCGGTCGGCCAGTTCCAGCGCCTCTTCCTGGTCGTGGGTGACGAAGATCGTGGTCACGCCCGTGGCGTCATGCACGCGGCGCAGCTCGCGGCGCAACGACTTGCGGACCGTGGCGTCCAGCGCCCCGAACGGCTCGTCGAGCAGCAGCACGCTCGGCTGCACGGCCAGGGCGCGCGACAAGGCGACACGCTGGCGCTGGCCGCCCGAAAGCTGTGAGGGATAGCGTTGGCCCAGGCCTTCCAGCTCGACCAGCTTCAGCAGGTCCTCCACGCGCTGGGCGATCTCCGTTTCGACCTGCTCCGCAGAGAGGCCCGGCGCCTGGATCGTCACCGAGACATAGGCAATGTCGATGTTCGGGAAGCGCTCGATCGGCATCTTTGCGAGGCCGGTGAGCCCGAGAACCACGACCCCGAGGACGAGCACCCAGGTAAAGACCGGGCGCCGGAGGAACAATTCAACGAGGGCTCTCATGGCAGGACCTTTCCGGTTCGTCCGTCTGCAAAATCGATTTTGGCGAGCGCGAGGGCACGCTCGACGGCGGCGTCATCGCGCTGGACGCGGCGACCGGCACCGAGAAGTGGACCGCGAAGGTCACCAACGAAGTGATCGCGGCGCCGACCATCGTCATCGCCAGCACCAGCAGGAGCTCCGGGCCGGCCAGCGATACCGGCAGCGCGATGCTGGTCTCGGCCGCGAACGCACCGACACTGGTGATCGCCTCGGACACCGACACCGGCATCGTGCGCCTGCTCAAGGTCACCGGCGCTCATGACGTCGGGCGCGTGCTCAACCGGCTCGGCATCGAAGGCCAGATCGAGGGCGGCATCCAGCAGGGCATCGGCCACACGCTGTACGAGGACTACCAGATCGACCTGAAGACCGGCCGCTCGCTCAACGCCAACTTCGTCGACTACAAGATGCCGCTGTCGATGGACATGCCGCCGATCCGCACGGTGATCCTGGAGACCGCGCCCG
>NZ_CALCDX010000156.1 GCF_937900395.1 uncultured Caulobacter sp. | reverse complement strand
GGTGCATCCAACGGAAGATCTGGGTCGCCCGCATCTTGGCCTTGCCGTGCTCGACCACGCCGCTCTCGACCAGCGCGGCGATCAGCTGCGGGCGCGTGAGGCCCGACAGATTGACCTGCGGCTTGGTGACGGGGGTTGCGGGCGCGGCGTCGGACGAGACGCGCAACAGGTCGAGGGTGACGCTCAAGGGGGTGTCCGGCTCTTCGGGGTCGAGGCGGACATATAGCAGGTCCAGGCCGGTTTTCCAAAAGGCCCAGACGTCGCGGGGCGTCAGACCTTGCGGAACCGGCCGCCCTGGTTGGCCATCAACGCCAGCGCCCAGTCGTCCGGCAGGACCTTGGCCACGGCGGCGATCGCCTTGTTGGGCGAGCCTGGCACGCAGATCGGACGGTTGGCCTCGGCGGCTTCGTAGCCCGCCGCCGCGACCTCGTCAGCGCCCAGCCACATCCACTCCGGCACGCCTTGGCTGACCTGGGCGCGAGTGCCGTTGACATCGTGGAATTCCGAATAGGTGAAGCCGGGGCAGAGGGCGCTGACATGCACGCCGGTCGACAGGTTCTCCAGGTGCAGGCTTTGGGAGAACTTCACGAGGAAGCCCTTCGTCGCGGCGTATAGCGTGTGTCCCGCCGCGCCGGGCGCCAGGCCGGCCAGCGACGCGACATTGGTGATGCGGCCGAACCGGCGCTCGACCATGCCAGGCAGCACCTTGTGGGTCATCTCGCAGACCGAGGTCAGCATCACCTGCAGGAAGGTCGCCTGGTCGGCCCAGCTCGTCGTCGCATAGGTCCCTGGCAGGCCGTAGCCGGCGTTGTTGACCAGGGCGTCGACCACCCGGCCCTGCTCGGCGATGGCGGCCAGCACCGTGTCGACGCCCGCCGGCTCGGCGAGGTCGGCGGCGACGGCGTAGGCCTCGACGCCCGAACGGAGCTTGATCTCCGCGGCCAACGCTTCGAGCCGATCGACGCGCCGCGCGGTCAGGACCACGTCATAGCCATGGCTGGCGTAGATGCGGGCGGAGGCGGCGCCGATGCCGGCGGAGGCACCGGTGATCAGGGCGAGACGGCGAGCCATGCGGTCATCCGATCAGAGCAAAGAACGTCGCCGGACAGCAGCACGGCCGATGATTTGGTTCAAGCCGCGCCGCCGCGCGCCACGAACCAGCCATTACGGAACGCCTGGTCCGCCTTGCCATAGGTGAACGGCGAGCCGTCGGGCTGGGTGAAGGTTCCACCGGCGGCGACCAGCACCGCGTGGGCGGCGGCGGTGTCCCATTCTGAGGTTGGGCCGTGGCGCGGATAGATGTCGGCCGAGCCCTCGGCGATGCGGCACATCTTGATCGACGAATCCATGGCCGTGCGGAGATCGAAGCCGTACTCGGCCGCCAGCTCGGCGGCCTTCTCCTCGCGCATGGTGTGGCTGATCAGGCCCAAGGCTTGGCCGGTCGGCCAGGGGCGCACACGCGCCGGAGCCTCAGGCGCATCGGGCCCCATGCGCTTCATCGCGCCGTCGGCCGTCGTGTACCAGACCTCGCCCGTGGCCGGGGCGCAGACGGCGCCGGCGACCGGCAGGCCGTCCTCAATCAGGCCGATATTGACGGTGAAGTTCGGGTCGCCGCGCACGAAGGCCTTGGTGCCGTCGACCGGGTCGACCAGGAAGAAGCGCGATCCAACGGCGTCGGGCGTCCCGAACTCGCTGGCGTGCTCCTCGGAGATCACCGTGACGCCCGGAAACGCTTCGGCCAGACGCTGCAGGATCAGGCGTTCGCCCGCCCGATCGGCCTCGGTGACCGGGCTCTCGTCCGCCTTCTGGGCCACGGCCAGCTCCGTCCGCCAGAATGGCAGGATGATCGTCGCCGCCTCCTCGGTGATCCGGGCGAGGGCGCGGCCCCAATCAGCCAGGGTCTGGGTCGTCTCGCTCATGCCTGCCCCCGGGGGTCGTCGCCGACGAACTCTAGTCGGACACGCCGGCCGTCGATCGTCTGCTTGCCCGCCTCTTCGAAATTGACGGTGACCCGATGTCCGATCACGGACTGAACCTGTCCCAGTCCCCAGTCGGGCTGGTCGGGATGGCGCACCAGGACGCCCGGCTCTAAAAACGGATCCATAACGGCCCTCCTCTAGAGCCTTGGGCTAGTTTGCCAAAGCCTCAAATCACGGCAGACTCCGCCGCCATGACCGATATCGTCCCCGAGACCGTTCCTGCGACCCCGGCGCCTGCGCAAACGGACGTGCAGGGCCCCGACTTCGCCGCCATGCTGGCCGCGCGCCTGTGCCATGACTTCATCAGTCCGGCCAGCGCCATCGTCTCGGGCCTGGATCTGCTGGAAGACCCCGCCGCCCAGGACATGCGCGACGACGCCATGAACCTGATCGCCTCGTCGGCGAGAAAGCTGGCGGATCTGCTGCAGTTCACCCGCGTGGCCTTCGGCGCCTCGGCCTCGGCCGAGAATTTCGACAGTCGCGAGCTGGAAAAGCTGGCGCAGGGCGTCTTCGCCCATGTGCGCCCGAGCCTGAACTGGGCGATCGAGCCTCAGGCCATGAACAAGCCGTCCGCCCGAGCGGTGCTCAACATCGCCCAGATCGCCGCCAGCGCCTTGCCGGCAGGCGGCGTCGCCACCTTGAAGGGCGTGAGCGCCGATGGGCGCTTCTCGATCATCGCCGAGGCCGTCGGCCCGCGCGCGCGCCTGCGGCCCGAGGTCCTGGCCGGCCTGAAAGGCGAGCCCCTGGCCGAGGGCCTGGGCGGTCCGTGGGTCCAGGCGGCCTATCTGAACGCCCTGGTGCGCGCGGCTGGCGGACAGATCGCGTGCGAGGTTGGCGAGGATCGCGCCTCGATCGCGGCCTGGGTGCCCGCCTAGCGCCTTCATAGCGCTCGAAAAATCGGCAAACCGCTCCTTAACCAGAAGCCTGCATTTTGGTCGTCTGGATTGGAGCACGCCGTGAAGACCTGCCTGGTGGTCGACGACAGCCGGGTGATCCGCAAGGTCGCCCGCCGAGTCCTCGAGGACATCGGCTTCGACATCGCCGAGGCTTCCGACGGCATGGAAGCTCTGGCGTGGTGTCGCGCGGCCATGCCTGACGCCGTGCTTCTCGACTGGAACATGCCGGTGATGAACGGCCTCGAGTTCCTGCGCCAGCTGCGCAAGGAGCGAGGCGGCGACGCGCCCAAGGTCATCTTCTGCACTGTGGAGAACAGCATCGACCGCATCCGCGAGGCGCTGGACGCCGGCGCGGACGAGTACATCATGAAGCCGTTCGACGGCGACATCATCCAGGCGAAGTTCGCCCAGGCGGGTCTGCTGTGACCCCCGAGCATATCGAGCTTCTGGCCGCGCTGGGGCGCGCCCGAGCCGGCGTGCGGGTCGAGGTTGAAAAGCCTTACCTCATCGAGAGCCGCCTCACCCCGCTGGCGCGACGCGAGGGCTTCGAGAGCATCGAAGCCCTGATCGACGAGCTACGCGCCAAGCGGGAGGAGCGGTTGATCTGGGCGGTCGTCGAGTCGCTTTGCCGGACCGAGACGACCTTCTTCCGCGGACGGGAAGCCTTCACG
The DNA here is from genome assembly GCF_937900395.1 of uncultured Caulobacter sp. GTDB lineage: Bacteria > Pseudomonadota > Alphaproteobacteria > Caulobacterales > Caulobacteraceae > Caulobacter. The sequence continues at coordinate 5,523 of NZ_CALCDX010000156.1, read as the reverse complement.
GCGCTTCGCGACGGTGTGCTGCCGTCACTTTCTCACCGCCGGGATACGCCGCTGCGGATCTGGAGCGCGGCCTGCGCCACCGGCCAGGAGGTCTATTCGGTCGCCATGGCCGCCGCCGAGGCGACGGGCTTAGCGCCGGGCGCGCGGTTCGAATTCTTCGGCTCGGACCTTTCCGAACGGTGTCTGGAGAAAGCCCAGAGCGGTCTCTACACCCAGTTCGAAGTCCAGCGCGGCCTGCCGATCCGCATGCTGGTCAAGTATTTCGAGAACCAGGACGACACCTGGACGATCTCGCCCCGCATCCGACAGATGGTGCGCTGGCGGCGGATCAACCTGCTGTCCGACCTCTCGGCTCTGGGCCTGTTCGATGTGATCCTGCTGCGCAATGTCTTGCGCAACATGGTCCCGGCGCTGCGTCCCAAGGTCGTTCGCAGCCTTGCCGGTCGGCTCGCGGCGGACGGGGTGCTGGTGCTGGATCCCGAGGACGACGTCACGGATCTCGACGACATCCTGGTCGCCGCGCCTGGCGGCGCGGGCCTCTATCTGCGCGACCCGACGATTGGAACGGCCGCGGCCGCGTAACGCCTTCAGGCTCTTCGGAACCTTGTCTGCAGGCGCGCGAGAGCGGCGCCGCCCGCGACGCCGGCCAGCATCTCGCCGATCCGGGCCAGCACGCCGGCTCGCGCGGGCGGCAGAGCCGCGAGCGCGGGGGCGAGCTTACGGTACAGGATCGGGTGCGCGTCGGCCCCGACGATGGCCTCATGCAGGCCCATGGCGTCCACCACGGCGCGAGCGGCCTTGCGCCATTCGATGGGCGGAGCCTCCCCGTGCGGCGCCGGCGCGCGGCAGTCCGAGAAATCAGGTTTCAATCCGCTGCCCGCGGCGATCGCGGCTTCGATCTCTCGCGCATAGGCCTGATCCCGCGCCAACCGATCCACGTCGATCACCAGATCGGCGTGCGGAAGCGCCTTCAGATGGGACGCCAGCCAGACCGCCAGGAAGGCCTGGAAGGACAGGCTGGCCGGACGGCGCTTGAACGCTCGGCGCACCGTCGCCAGACGCTGGGACAGCGGTCCGGAAACGCCGAACTCGCGGCCTAGAATCTGCCTGGAGGCGTCACGCCAGGCGGCCATTTCCAGCAGCAGGACGTAGTGGCACAGCTCGAAATAGGTAGGTCTCGGGCGGCGACGCAACGAATAGAACGATAGCCATTGCTGCACTGGGTCGCGCACAAGGACGATATGGAAGCCGCCAAATCGCTTCTTGAGCCAACCCGCCCGTCCGAGCGTACGACAACAGGCCAGCACCGGCGTCTCGCCCCGCTTCCGCGCCGCGTCGATCAGGCCCTCCACATAGGCCTGCTGCGCCAGATCGCTGGCCTCGGGCTCGATCCAGAAACGGTCCAAGGCGAAGCTGGCGTCAAAACGCTGGACGCCGCCTGCGGGATCCAGGACGACCTCGAACTCCTTGAGATAGGGCTCGCTGCCGCCCGGATGCCTCAGGCCGCTGTTGTCGGGTGTCTCGGCGCGGATCGTCCCGGCCGTCACACGGGCCAGCTGCTCATGCCAAGGCTCATAGTAGGCTCGAACATTCGGCGCGGCGCGAAAGCGATGCCAGATGTACGTGCTGGAACACCGCCAGCCGCTATGAACAAAGACAGCGCCGCTCGACAATCACTCGGTCCCTCTCTCGGAGAGGCCACAGTTCACCCGCTCTTTTTCAGCTATATCTCTCGCGAGCGCTTCTCGTTTGCGGCGCCGTAACACTTGGACCGGCGCCGAAAGAAAAAGGCCCGCCGTCACCGGCGGGCCTCTGTCTCGAAAGACGTCTGACGTCAGTTGTTCTTGACGTCCTTGGCCGTGTCGCTGACGGCGCGACCGGCCGACGAAACGTCCTTGCCGGCGCCTTCGACCGTATTGCAGGCCGCGACCGACAGGCTGGCGGCGAGGGCGGCCAGGATCACCAGTTTACGCATGCTCTTCTCCGCTGTTGGCCTCCCAGGGCATCATGGGAAGGCTGTGACGTAATCGCCCGGAGAGAACGTCAGCGGCGAAGCTCGGTTCCGGTGGAGATCCCTAGATTCAGGCCGCTGATCCAACGGCGAGCGGCGTGGGGAAAATCAGCCGAACCGTAAGGCCCCTAGGATCTTGTGTCTCGAAGGAGACCTTGCCGCGCAGCTGACGGGCGAAGGCGGTCATCAGGGTCCGGCCCACACCGCCGCCGAGGCTGTCCGCCGCCCCAGGACCGTCGTCGCTGATCGAAAGCTCGGCCTCCTCGCCCCGCACATAGAAGCTGACCCGGAGCGTGCCTCCCGTCGCGCCGAACGCGTGCTTCTGTGCGTTGGTGATCGCCTCGACGGCGAACAAGGCGATCGGCGCCAGACGGTCGGGGTCGATCACCAGAGGATCGGCGTGGACCTCGGTCCGCACCAAGTTGGACGTCCCCATGTCGTTCGCCAGAAGCTGGGCGGTCAGCTCTTCCAGGAAGGGGCGCAGGTCCACCCGCTTCAGGTCAGGCCCCTGATAGAGGGCGCGATAGATCTGGGCCAAGGCCGTGATCCGTTGGCGCGTGTCGTTCATCGCCGCCTTCGCCGCCGGATCGGCCAGGGCGCGCTGCTGCATGTTGAGCAGCGAGGTGATGATTTGAAGGTTGTTCTTCACGCGGTGATGGATCTCGCGCATCAGCGCGTCCTTCTCAGCGAGGCTGTCCATCAACGAAGCGTCGCGGGCGACGATGGCGCCGGCCATGGCGTCGAGGGTGGCGGCCAGCTCCCGGATTTCGGGCGGCGCGCGCTCGGCCTGCAAGGGCCTGACGGTAAAGCGGCCGCGCGCATAGATCGCCGCGACGCGCTGCAAATAGACAATCCAGCGGATCACGCCCCGCTCGGCGGTGAACCACACCGCAGCCAGACCCAGAACGAAAGCCAGCAAAGGCAGAAGCAAGCGCGAGATCGGATTGATCCAGGCCCAGGACAGCAGTCGAGGAGCCGGCGCCGAGAGAATGACGAAGACATTATCATCGACCAGAGGCGCCGCCGAGAACGTCCGATCGCGGCGCTGGGCGTCGCGGGCGTTCCAAAGCGCCGCGCCGCGCTGCTTGGCGACGGCGCGCCAGCCGCTGGGCGGGGCGCTGAAGGCGGCGGGACTGGTGGCGGCGAACACCCGCCCGCGAGAGTCCGCCAGAGCCACCTCGGCGCCGCCAGGCAGAAAGCGGTTGGCCGTCTCCACCTTCAGATCGTCCAGCGTCAGCACAGCGGCCATCGCGCCCTCGAAACGCTCCGGCGAGCCCGAGCGGACAGCGGCGAGGACCGCCGGTTCATTGGCGTAAGTCGCGCCAGGATCGGCGGCGACCACCAGGCTGGCGCCTCCGCGAAGGGACTGGAACCAAGCGCGCGCCCCGCGCTGGGGGTCGTAAGGCGTCGTGGCGGCGGCGCAGGCCACGCGGCCGCGCGCGTCGAAGCGGATCAGATTCGCATAGCCGGGCAGTCTCGCGCGCATATCGGCCAGGCGCTGGGCGCACTCCAACCCGACCGTGCCCGGACCCAAGGTCTGTAGCAGCACGCCCGCCGACATGATCCGCGCCCGCGCGACGGCCGCACTGCGGCCCGCCGCCAGCTCCAAGCTCTGGCGACGCGAGTCCGCCTCCGCGCGGAACGCGAAGACGGACTGCAGACCGCCTAAGAGCAGCACGGGCAGCAGCGCCACGCACAGAGCTATGGCGAGACGGACGCGGATCGATGTGACGGCCTGCGTGGCGCGGCCGGCGAGCGCTTTCACCGCAGAGAGCTCAACCGCTCCGCGTCGGCCAGGATGGCGTGCATCGCATCACCGGCGGCCGCGCCATCGCGGTCGTAGGCGCCCGCTTCAAGGATCGCCTGCAAGGCGCGGCGGGCCCGGCTAACCCGGCTCTTCACCGTGCCAACCGCGCAGCCGCAGATGTCGGCGGCTTCCTCGTAGGCGAAGCCGCCCGCGCCGACCAGGATAAGCGCTTCACGCTGCTCGGCGGGCAGCATGGCCAGGCCCAGGCGGAGCTCGTCCAGGGCGACCGGCGCTTCCGGATCGTCCACGGCCACGAGGGTTCGCTCGGCGGCCTCCTGATCCAACTGGCTCTGGCGCCAGCTGCGGCGCTTCTCGGAATAGAACTGGTTGCGCAGGATCATGAAGGTCCACGCCTTCATGTTCGTGCCCAGCTGGAAGCTGGCGCGCGCGTCCCAAGCCTTCATCATGGCGTCCTGCGCCAGATCGTCGGCGGCGGTCGGATCCCCCGTCAGCGTCCGCGCGAAGGCGCGCAGATGCGGGATAAGGGTCACCAGCTCGCGCTTGAACAGAGCGTCACGCGCGGGATCGGGCGCCGAACGCCCCACCTTCTCTTCGGCCATGGTCATTGGCCTCCCGTCGGCGGCTCTGCCTTGCGCAGAATATCGAGGAATTCGTCCGGCACTGGCTCGTTGACGACCTCGTCGAACATCTGGCGCAGCTTCACGCCGATGGCCTGTTGGCGCAAGCGCGCCTCGTCAAGCGCCGCAGCGCTCTTGCGTTTGTCTTCCATGGGTACGTGTTCGATCATGTCCTCGACACCGAAGTGCATCGGCGTCCGCCCCCTTTGGCCGAATGTCTTTCCGCCGGATGACAACGTGCTTTTCCGTACCGGGTTCCATAAGCTTGGGCATAAGATGTCAAAAATCCTCGACTGACGGAACCGGTCAGTTGAGGAGGCGTTATCGGCCTTCGACGGAACGGCGCAGCTTTGCCGTGCGTTCTACGGTTTTAGAGACACCGCATCGGGAGGGGTCATGAGTCTTCTTGCTCGGCTGGCGCCGCATCTGCCTTACATCCGCCGTTACGCTCGCGCCCTGACCGGCGATCAGACCACCGGAGATCACTATGTCCGCGTCGCGCTGGAGGCTCTTGCGGCCGGCGAGCGTTCGCTGGACGCCGACCTGTCGCCGCGCGTGGCGCTCTATCGCGTGTTCCACGCCATCTGGCTGAGCTCCGGCGCTCAGCTCGAGGCCCGTCGTGATGAGAGCATCTCGTCCGCCGACGACGCGTCTCAGCGACTCATGCGCATCGCCCCGCGCTCGCGTCAGGCGTTCCTGCTGACCGCTCTAGAAGGCTTCACCCCGACCGAGGCCGCCCAGATCCTGGACTGCGATTTCGGCGAAATCGAACGGCTGATCGCCGACGCCCAGGCCGAGATCGACGCCGAACTGGCGACCGAGGTTCTCATTATCGAGGATGAACCGGTCATCGCCGCCGACATCGAAGCCCTGGTCCGTGAACTCGGGCACGACGTCACCGACATCGCCGCCACCCGTGGCGAGGCCGTCGACGCGGTCGCGCGGCGCACGCCGGGCCTGGTGCTAGCCGATATCCAGCTGGCGGACGGTTCGTCGGGCATCGACGCGGTCAAGGACATTCTGGGTCGCCTCGACGTGCCGGTGATCTTCATCACAGCCTTCCCGGAGCGCTTGCTGACCGGCGAGCGTCCGGAACCGACCTTCCTGATCACCAAGCCCTTCCAGCC
>NZ_CALCDX010000155.1 GCF_937900395.1 uncultured Caulobacter sp. | reverse complement strand
GCCTGACCGGCGAGAAATCCCGGCCCGACCTGGTCCAAGGTTGGGGGCAAGGTCACGACCGCTTGCGCCGCATCGAGATCGCTAGGTCGGTATCTGAAACTTCCGCACCGAGCATTGTAGTCAGCGACCCGAGCATTGAATCCGTCGATGGCGGCCGAGTTCGTGTCTGAGACCATGCCTTGCAGCGCCGTGAGGCGCGCTTTTTCAAAAGTGCAGTAGCGAACCTGGCTTGCCTCCAGCTCTAGGCCGCTGCCCACAGGCGGCGGAGACACGTCTGTGGCCAAGACCGCGTTGGCCACATCTTCAGCTGGCGCAGGAAGTGCGACATCATCCGCCGGCGGCGACGCAAGCTCAGCGGTGGGGGAGGCAAACGACGTCTCTGCCGTGGTCGCTTCTGGCACAGAATTAGGCGGCGAATAGCTCGAAGACCCGCCCCCATCTTGGGATATCAGATAGGCGACAAATGCCGCCGCCGCGGCCCACGCGCCCCATTTGAGGTAGCGACGCGTACGTTGCTGCTTGAGGCGCTCTTGCAGAAGGCGCAGCTGCGCACCTTCCTCGCCCGCGGGATTGGCGGCGACCATCAAGTCTACAATTCGGATGGCCTCCCCATGGTTCTTGGTTTCCAGAGCTCGGGTCAGCAGCCGGTGGTTGGCGTTGTTTTCCGAGATTCGGATGTCCTCCTTGATTTGATCAAGGAGGACAGGATCGCGAGGCTGGTAGAGCTCGATCAGGCCTTTGAGAAGGTTCAACGCCGCGATGGGATCGTCATGCTCGTTATTGAGATCGAGGGCGAACGAACGCACCATTCGGATCGGGGCGTCCGCATATTCGCTGCGAGCCAATGCGTCCATTGTGCCCACGAGGCCCAAGCGCAGCGCCGTTATCTGTGGGTGGGCGCCGTCCTTGAAGCCGCTCGCTCTCAGACCCGTGATGACGCCGCGGACCTGCTCTCGCGCTGAGGCCAAGGCCGCGAGCAGAGGAGAAATGGCTTCCTCGAGCTGTTTCTCGTCCGACAGGCGCGCCAACGTATCGATGTCGCCCTCAAGCTCGGCCGCGGCAGTCGGCAGTTCCTTGAAGAGGTGACGCATGACGGTGGCGACCGCATGGGCGTCGGCGAAACGCTGATGATCGTTGGCAAGGTCGATACAGTGGCTGCGAACTCGGCGGTAAATGCGAAGTGATCGCTCTTCATCTAGACCCGAAAGTTGGCTGTAGAGCTGAGCGGGCTGGCTCAACTCATCCCACGCGGCCAGCCTTTCGTTCACGCGGTCTACGGCCCTATCATGACCAGCCATCAGGTCGGAAAGAGCGGCATCAATGTCGCGCTCGATCTCTCCCAGGTGCGGGCTTGACCAGTGATCGTACTCGCGGAAAATCTCCTTCAGCATCAGATCATGCGCGTCGTTCCGGGCTTCCAAGACCGCCGTCAAAGCGGCGGGAGGATCAGTTTGCACGACGATCGCGGCGACCGCTGACCGCGCATGGCTGGCGCGCAACGCGCGCAAAGCTTCCTTGATCTGTGACGCCTCAACGCGAGCAAAGCCCGCCGTCGCTCGGGTACTGTTGAGCCACTCGAACGTGGCTTCGTGTGCTATTTGGCCGTGAGCCTCGATAAGCGCCGGAATAAACCGAACTTCACCCAATCGCGCGCACGCTTCGGCCGCAATATTGGCCAACGAAAGCGGCGGAAGATCTGGCAGCGCCTTCAGCAGAGCGTCCACGTCCGCACAATCAAGCATCGCCAAAAGCTGATTGGCTCTGCGGGGAGCAATGTCAGAAAGCCACGACAGTTCAGCAAAAAGCCGCGCGTTCGGCGTCAACAAAAGCTGCTTAGTTTTCAAAAGCGCCTGCTCGTCGTGCGGTCTCTCGATAACCGTCTCTTCGAAAGCATCTTCGATCTCGGCAATTTTCGCCCTGGGCGACACCCGCAGCAGCGCGAATGGATTTGCTTTTAGTGAAAAACCCTCCAAGGAACCCGACCTCACACCCCCCAAGCTTCATCTCGCACCCAATCACGCCTTGCGCTAGCGGCCGAGCTGTAGAAATCGTGACGATGTCGTCCAGAGGGTGAAAGACGCCTCCGAAGATCTCCTGCAAACCGCCTCCGTCCGCTTGCCTTGTGCGAGGGGTCTGGCAAAGAGCCCGGAACGCGGCAGCGTTTAAGAGTGCGAGTGGATTGGCTAAGGTCCCGCCCTGAGCTCTCCGCCGGCTGAATCGATTTCCCCCGCTCCTAGTTGTGGCTTTTGGACAATTATCTTGCGGAATTCGCGTTAAGTGTCCATATATGGACAATGTTTAGGACGGCCGCCGAAATCCTGCAAGACCTCGCTGGGCGCATCAAGGCGCGTCGGGTCGCCTTGGGCTGGCCACAGCTCGAGGCCGCTCAACGGGCCGGCGTCGCATACCGGACCTGGCGACGTTTGGAGAACGAAGGTCAAGCCTCGCTGGAGGACATGGTCAAGGCCGCTGTCGCCCTGCGCTGCGAGGATGCGCTGAGCGCCCTGTTTCCCCTCCCCGCCGCTAGTAGCCTCGATGCGCTCCTGGCGCAGCAGGCCGCCGGCGCCGCGAGACCGCCGACGCGTGTGCGGGCGCCCAGGTCACGACCTGCGAAGGCTCCGCGCCCATGAAGCTTGCGCCCGGGACTCCGCTGGCCGCCAACCTGGCCTTTGGCGAGGGCCAGCCCCCCCTCCCCGTCGGCCGGCTGGCCATGGCCGGCGGCCTGGCGCAGCTGGAATGGTCGCCGGAGCTGGTCGCCGCGCCTCTCCCCGTTTCGGCCCTACTCTATCCGCCCGAACCCGGCCTGCATCCCGCGCGCGGCCGGGAGTTTGAAGGTCTGCACGGTTTTCTCGCTGACAGCCTGCCTGAAGGCTGGGGCTTCCTCGTCATGCGGCGACGCTTGAGCAAGCTGGGCGTCGCTATCGAGACGCTAAGCGCCCTGGATCGGCTCGCCCTGGTCGGCGACCACGGCCGCGGCGCCCTCACCTACCGCCCGGCGACCGCGCCGCCGCCGGAGGTCGAAAGCCTCGATCTCGACGCCCTGGCCGCCGAGTCGACCGCGATCCTGACTGGCCACGAAGGCGCGCTGGCCGACACCTTGGCCACCCTGGCGGGCGGCTCGGGCGGCGCCCGGCCCAAGGTTCACGTCGGGTTCGACGACGAAGGGCGGGTCTCGGTCTCAGAAGGCGAGACCGCCGCCGGCCACGAGGCCTGGATCGTCAAGTTCGCCGCGACCAACGATCCTCCCGACATCGGTCCCATCGAAGCGGCCTATGCGGCCATGGCCGTGGCCGCCGGTCTGGCCATGGCCCCCTATCGGCTGCTGCCGTCAAAGACGGGGCCCGGCTATTTCGCCACCCGCCGTTTCGATCGCCCAGAGCCTGGTCGGCGCCTGCACATGGTCTCGTTGAGCGGCGCGGTCGAGGCGCCTTGGCGCACGCCCGCAAGCTACGATCTCTTCCTGCGCGCGACACTGGCCATCACCCGCCACGCTGACGACCTGCACGCGGCCTTCCGGCGCATGGTCTTCAATGTTCTTTCCAGCAATCGGGATGATCATACGCGGCAGCACAGCTATTTGATGGACGAGGCCGGGGAGTGGCGGCTCGCTCCAGCCTATGACCTGACCTATTCGACGGGGCCGGGCGGCGAGCACTACCTCGACATCGAGGGCGAGGGCAAAAACCCGACCCGCGACCAGGTCCGCAGCCTCGGACGTCGCCATGGTCTGCCCGATAGGCTGATCGACACCATCATCGATGAGGTCCGCGCCGCCGTGGCGGACTGGACGCGCTTCGCCAACGAGGCCGGCGTTAGCCGGGCGTCCCAAAGCGAAATTCAGTCCGCCCACCGGTCAGTTGTTTCGGCGTTCTTGACCTAAGTTAGGGTCGCGTCAGCCATGGCCCGCCCGCCGATTGGGTCGTGAATATCGGACACATAGACGACAGAGCGCTCTTTGATAGGGCCTCTCCCCCGCGCTGGGCACTTAGCCCAAGTGCTTGCACGCCCCTTACGCCGTGGCGCGCGCCGCGACGCGCTGGCCACGGGAGGCTCTCACACATTGACGAGGTGGGGCCCGACAGCCGGCTGCTCGTTTAGGATTTATTTACCATACGCCTGGATGAAGGTTTTCATCTTTGTTTTTGGCTAAATTCATTCAAACCTGCTCTCTCAGCTCAGGTTTGGCGATTCACAGTGGGGACGGCGACAAATGGATTCGATCGTGACCGAAGCGGATCGGATTGGCCAATTGGCCAACGCCGGCGAGCAAATGGTTGAGCGGCTTCGTCGAACAGCGTTTCTCCCCGGGCAGACCAAGAGCTTGGATGTTCGTATCGGCATCGCTGAGGCCGCCGAGCTACTGGGATGCTCGTCCAATCGAATCCGGATGGCCGAACAAGATGGTCGCCTCCCCTCCCCGCCTGAGTCCGAGAGCGGTCGCCGGATTGGCTATGATATCCCCGCCCTCTTGAACATGCGGCAGGTCTTGGGCGCCTCACCGCGACGTGGGCCTAACGATCCACCATTCATAATCACGGTTCAGAATTTCAAGGGGGGCGTTGGGAAGTCGACGGTTACGACGCACCTGGCTCACTATCTGGCCGTTGCAGGATATCGCGTGCTCGTGGTCGATTGCGATAGCCAGGCCACAACCACGACGCTCTTTGGGTTTAATCCTCACTTCGCCATACGGCGGGAGGAGACGCTCTATCCGTACCTGTCGATAGAACCCACCCAAGACGATCTGGCCTATGCGGTGAAAAAGACCGTGTGGCCAAACGTCGACCTCATCCCTTCGAACCTGCAGATGTTCGACATCGAGTATGAGCTCGCCGCGGCGGGAACTGGCGGCGGCGGGGTTCTGGCCTCACGGTTCCGTAAGCTTCGCGAGGGTCTCTTTGAACTGGCCCAGGACTACGACGTGGTTCTGCTGGATCCTCCGCCGGCGCTGGGGACGATCTCGCTTGCCGTAATGCAGGCCGCCAATGCGCTCTTGGTCCCGCTGGCGGCGACGACGCCAGATTTCTGTTCGACCGTTCAGTTTCTGTCGATGATGGACCAGGTCATCGGTCAGCTCACCGCAGCGGGCATCACCGTCGAGTACGACTTCTGCCGGCTGATATGCTCCAAATTCAACGCCAATGACCCGAGCCAAGACATGGTCCAGCGCGTCATGGATCAGGCGTTTGGCCCCGCTCTTCTGCCCATCCCCATCCTGGAGTCGGCTGAAATCAGTCACGCCGCTCTTCGGATGATGACGGTGTATGAGCTGGAAAAGCCGATCGGAACGCCAAGGACGCACAAGCGCTGCCGCTCCAACCTTGATGAAGCCCTTTCCCAGGTGGAACAGCTTGTCCGCCGTCGCTGGGGGCGTCCTTTGGTCCAATCTGGCCCCTCGCTGGCCGCAGTGACGGCCTGAGGCGTCTGGAGGAAGCACGATGTCCAAACGCCAATCCGACTACCTGAACTCCCTTCTTGGACCTGATCCGGCCGCTGTGGAGCCCGCGGCGGAGCCGGTGACGTCCGCGCCCCAGCCGGCGGCCGTGAGCAGTCCCGATCCGATCTCCCCTCCCCTCTCCTCTGCACGTACCGCGCCAGGTATGACCTTGCTCGCGCGAGAGTCCGCCTTGGCCCGGATCGCGGCGGGCGAGGTTAAACAGGTCACCCAGCTTCTGCTCGACCCAGCGCGCGTGCGGATCTGGGCGGGCAACGCGCGGCATCAGCAAAGCCTGAACGAGGCGGCCTGTCGTGATTTGATCGACTCTATCCTGGCCGAGGGCGGTCAGAAAGTGCCGGTGGTCGTAAGGCGCGTGTCAGACGACCCGCAGCATGATTACGAGCTCATTGCTGGAACCCGACGGCACTGGTCCATCAGCTGGCTGCGGGCCAATAGCTACCCTGATTTACAGCTTCTGGCCCAGGTGCAGTCGCTCGATGATGAGAGCGCCTTTCGGCTCGCGGACCTTGAGAACCGGGCGCGCAAAGACGTCTCGGATTTTGAACGAGCGAGGAACTATCGCGACGCATTGAAGAGCTATTACGGCGACCGGCAGATCCGGATGGCTGAACGCCTCAACCTATCCAAAGGCTGGCTCTCCAAGATGCTCTCGGTCGCGGATATCCCTGACTGGGCTGCTTCAGCATTCTCAGGGCTTGGCGATATCCAGCTGAAAACTTGCTACCCGCTCGCCCAACGCATCAAGGCGGTCTCGCAAGCTGACCCAACCGCCTTGAAGCGGATGCAGAAGGAAGCGGCCCGGCTCAAGCAGGAGCAGCGTTCGCGGCTGGACACGGGGCAGCCACCACTAGGCGCCGCTGAAGTCTCAGACGCGCTCATCAAAGCCGCACAATCGCCTAGCCAGGAGCAGGAGTCGCTGTTCGCAGCCGACTCGGTGCATGGTCGACGGGCTTTGTCTGTGCTTTCCGCCAATAGGAACGGTGCGACGCTTCGGATCCACGCGGGGTCAGGCGCAAGCGAGGCCGAACTGTTGAGCCTGGTGGAGCAAGCCTTGGCTTTTCTGCGGTCGCGCGGCCGAGGCTTCGCCGACTAGGCCTCAAAAGTTTCCCCGGGGAAACTTTGTTCGCGGCCCGCCAGGGTGGCGTGGGCATGGGTGAAGGAAGTTTCCCCGGGGAAACTCGCGGCGAGGGAAGAGAGACGGCGCGCTTGCCTGGAACGGTCGAGCATCATGGCTAGCAATACGAGCAAGGGGGCCGTGGAGCAGATCGACCTGTTTCTGCCCTATCTGGCTGATCTGAATCTCCGAGATCAGCGCGAGATGATGGAAAGGCCCTTCTTCAGCCTTTCGAAAAGCAAACGCACCAAACCGATCGACTACACCTCTCCCGACGGGAAGGTCTGGGTCCACGTTTCGGCCAATCCCGATTACGGCATGGCAACCATCTGGGACGCCGATATCCTGATCTACTGCGCCAGCGTCCTGAACGATTTGAAGGAGCGCCGGGTTAATGAGATCCCTCGCGTTCTGAAGGTCATGCCCTATGACATTCTGCGGAGTATCGGTCGTCCCGTAACCGGTCGCTCATACGAGCTCTTGGGGGCTGCGCTCGACCGCCTGCAATCGACCACGGTCAAGACCAACATCCGGGCGGATCAGAGGCGAGAGGCGACCTTCTCCTGGCTCGATAGCTGGAGCCAATTGGTCGATGAGAACACCGATCGCTCGCGCGGGATCTCGATCGCGCTATCGAGTTGGTTCTACGACGGCGTCTTGATGGCCGGCGGGGTTTTGTCGATTGATCGGTCTTACTTCTCAATCACTGGGGGACGCGAGCGCTGGCTCTACAAAGTCGCTCGCAAGCACGCTGGCGGGGCAGGGGAGGAGGGCTTTGCGATCGCCCTTCCGACGCTCTTTGAAAAATCTGGCGCCGAAGGCCAGTATCGCCGGTTCAAGTTTGAAATGACCGCGCTGGTCCGGGAAAACGCTATCCCGGGCTATGAGCTCTCGCTTGAGCCAGCGGTTACCTCCAAGGAGCCCCTACTACGCATTCGGCGAAAGTCCGTCGAAAAGGCGAAGCCCGTGAGCAAGACGCCGAAGAATGCGGCCGCTCCGAAGAAAACTGGCTTTACGACGTCCACGCCCAGACCCGTGGAACTGGAGCCGCGTGGCTACTTGACCGATGAGACATTGGCCCACCTTCGTGAGCACTACAGAGGCTGGGATTTCCACGCCCTGCATAGGGAGTTTCAGACCTGGCTCCATGGTCAGGATGAGCGTCAGCCCGACCGTTATCAGAGCGCCTTCATCGGCTTTGTGCGCCGCTACCACGAAAAAAACCGCCACCAACTGCGCGGTTAGCTAGCGGCCGGCTCGTCCGGGGAGGGTGCTTTGCGGCCCGACCTCACACCAACCGTTCCCGAAATGTCGTGCGGTGCTGGACGGCGGGGCGAGCGGAGCCGCCCTCCACGGCACGCAGCGCTAGCGACTGAACGTTTTTTCTAGGGGAACGTGGCAAAGTGATTCAATCGCGATTTGCCCGCGTGTTCGATTGACCTAACTTTGCCAGGCTTCGACACATCAGGAACGCAAGACGACACCTCAGGAACAGCCTATCGACACTCCAGGAACGCCACGCTCGATACATCAGGAACGAAAGCCCGATACTCCAGGAACGCTGTGGATAGATTCTTCCTTGGATTCTGGACCATTAGCGCGCTGAAGCCGCCCTTAACTCTTAAACTTTTTCTTCTCTAACCCTCTAACGCCATGAGATGTCGAAAGATCTGAAGGGAAGATTAGGTCGCATAAGGACGTTCCGCGCTGAACTCAGGCGCGCATGCTCGCGGCCACACATCCGACAAGCGCTATTGCAGGACCCGTCAGCAGGACAACAGCCCCAATCGTGCGCTCGCGGAGAGAGAGCGGCACCGCACCCCAAATTGGTCGCGGATGCAAAAGCTCATGAGCTCGAACGCCCTCAACGACCACTGTCAGCATGAAAACCAGCCAACCAAGCGGCCACCATAAAGCAACCAGTCCGTTGACCTGCTCTCGGACCTGTTCATCCTGCGCGGTCTGCCAGAGCATATTCGTTCAGACAACGGTCCCGAGTTCGTCGCCAAAGCCGTGCAGGATTGGATCAGCGCGGTCGGTGCCAAGACCGCCTACATCGCGCCCGGCAGCCCATGGGAGAACGGCTTCATCGAGTCGTTCAACGCCAGGCTCCGCGACGAGCTTCTCGACGGCGAAATCTTCTATACCCTCGCTGAAGCGAAGATCGTCATCGAAAGCTGGCGGCGCCACTTCAACACGGTGCGCCCGCACGGCTCGCTCGGCTACAAGCCGCCGGCTCCAGAAGTCTTCGTGCCCGCCATGACCGCGCGGGCGGCTGCGCTATCCAGACCGGCTACGCCGCCCGCGCTGGCGCCGAGGCCAACCGCCCACTAACATTCAACCCGGACCTCTCGGCGGGGGCGGATCAGACACCTGACATGGAACTGAATAGGAGATCGACCAATGACCATAGCCTCTGAAAACCCGACTGATAAGACGCAGGACATGCTGTGCAGCCTGTCCCGGAATTGGTGGGCATTCGTGTTACGCGGCGTGCTCGCATTGATCATCGCAGTGCTAGCCTTCGTCATGCCTGCGGAAGCGCTTCTGGCGCTCACGCTGGTCTTCGGCGCGTTCGCCTTTGCCGACGGCGTGTTCGGCCTCGTCGCCGCGATACGTAACATCCGCAAGGGCAAACGCTGGGGCTGGCTGATGTTCAGCGGCATTCTGGGCATCGCCACGGGCGTCGTCGTGGTTGTCTCGCCTTTTGTCGCGACGCTTGTGCTTGCGACATTCCTCTGGGCCAGCATCGCATTCTGGTCCGTGTTCTCGGGTGCCCTCGAGATCGCGGCAGCGATCCGCCTGCGAAAGGAAATCAACGGCGAAATCTGGCTGATCCTGAGCGGCCTTCTCTCGGTCGTTCTCGGTGTCGTCGTGACCTGGATGCTGCTGACGCGCCCGGTCGAAAGCTTCCTCGCGCTCGGCTGGCTGATCGGCTTCTACGCCGCGGTCTTCGGGGTGATGATGATCCTCCTCGGGCTACGGCTTCGCAAGGCGGATCGTTCGGACGGTGCGGCCTTCGATGACGCTCCCCCATCGGCAAAGGCGTGAGGTGCCCTGTGGTGGATGACGGGCGACTTGCCGGCGAGGAGGACGATTTCACCCGATGGGACGAAACGATCTTCGAGCGTTGCCTGGGGGCCGGCTTCAATCCCTTCGGCAGCGGACCGACGCCGATCTTCTTGCGGGACAGGGACGCAGAGGCGCCGGACGCCGATGCAAAGCCGTGCATGCCACCTGACACCGAAAATGCGAGGTGCTGATGTCGAACCGCCTGCCTGACTTGGCATTTCCTGCTGCGGCCGCTGCCTTGGGCATCGGCATCGTTTTCGTTTTTCGTTCGATGTATCTTGCCGAAGACATACTGCCTTTCGCGCAGGAGATGACGCTCATCTTCCTCGGCGCTGTCGTGACGATCATTCTGACCGCGGCGCTTCTCAATCGCCAGACCGATCTCGAGCTTCGCAAGGAAGGAAGGGTCATCATCCTCCAGCAGCAATGCGACATTTACATGGCCTGCATCGAGAAGGTCGCAGAGATCGTGGAAACCGCAAGGCACGATGCGAAGCTGATCGATGAACTGCGTGTTCTCAGCCACAAGCTGGCTGTGGTCGCGAGTGCAGGGGTCGTGTCCAGCTTCGAGCAGGTACTGGAGAGCTTGCAGTCCGGTTTTGCTGACGGCACGCTCTCGGACGGGGACGGAGAGGGCGTGATGAATGCCGTCGCCGATCTCACGATAGCGATGCGGTCGGACGTCCTGCACGCTGCTGCCTTTCCTTCGCAGAACACCGAACGCGCCGTTCGCCTGAATTCGAGGCGAATGGAAAAACTCGACGATCTCGAACGTCACCTTCTCGTATCCACCGACACCCGGGAGAACTGATATGCGCGGCCATAATCGCCCACCATTCCCGCCGAAAATTCCCGGAACCGATCTGCCATCCTGGGACGTGCCGACGGCAATCATCTACCGTCCTGCCCGTTCCGCGATGACATCGGCGCCTCGGCCCAACTACTGGGTCCTCGAGTTCGAGCCGTCCCGGCCGCCGCAGATCGAGCCGCTGATGGGATACACGTCCAGCGGCGATCCCTATCGTCCGATCCGGCTGAAGTTTCCGGATCGCGACAGCGCCGTGGACTTCGCAGAGCGGCAGGACTGGCATTATGTCGTGCGCGAGGACGCTGGGGGAGCCCGGATGGCGAACCCTTGGGCGGGTGAGACGCGCCACCGGCTGCACAGGGGCGTCGATGCCCCGGGAGCCTTCCGGGTCCCGTTCCGCCCCGATCGCCGCCTCTCAAGAGGCGTCCAGCATGAGAGCACGGCCGACCCGTCTACCAGCGACAGGGAGAGTTTCGATCCGGTCCTCGAAGCCTCGCTCGAATCCTTCCCCGCCTCTGATCCTCCGGCGTGGACGGGTGTGACAATTGCAAGAAAGACGACGGGATGACGGCCAGCTACATGCGCTCGGGGAAATGAGATGTTTCCATGGGCCGATACTGATCCACCCCCGTTGAATTGGTCCACCCTGAAGTATGTCTTTTGGCAGACAGGAGGACCGATATGCCGAAGAAGCGCCACAAGCCTGAAGAGATCGTCGCGAAGCTGCGCCAGGTCGATGTGCTGGTCTCGCAGGGGCAGCCCGTGGCCGATGCGATCCGCTCGATCGGGGTGACGGAGGTCAGCTACTACCGCTGACGCCGTGAGTTTGGCGGGCTGAAGACGGATCAGGTGAAGCGGATGAAGGAGCTCGAGGCCGAGAACGCCCGGCTCCGCCGCGCCGTCGCGGACCTGACACTCGACAAGCTGATCCTGAAGGAGGCGGCTTCGGGAAACTACTGAGCCCCGCGCGTCGCCGCGCCTGCATCGACCATGTCCGGCTCGCTCTGAAGGTGTCGGAGCGGCGGGTCTGCCGTGTGCTCGGGCAGCATCGCTCGACACAACGTCGGATTCCGCACGGACGCGACGATGAGGAAAAGCTCATCGCCGATATCGTCGAGCTGGTCCGCCAATACGGCCGCTACGGCTATCGCAAGATCGCCGAGTTGTTGCGTTCGACGGCAGGCTGGGTCGTCAACGACAAGCGGGTTGAGCGAATCTGGCGACGCGAGGGGCTAAAGGTTCCGGCCCGGCAACCCAAACGAAGCCGGCTCTGGCTGGGAGACGGATCCTGCATCCGCCTGCGCGCCGAGCGGCCCAATCACGTCTGGTCCTACGACTTCGTCGAGGATCGTACCCATGACGGGAGAAAGTATCGCATGCTCAACATCATCGACGAGTTTACCCATGAATGCTTGGCCATCCGTATCGACCGAAGGCTGAAGGCGATCGACGTCATCGACGTGCTCTCGGACCTGTTCATCCTGCGCGGTCTGCCAGAGCATATTCGTTCAGACAA
>NZ_CALCDX010000154.1 GCF_937900395.1 uncultured Caulobacter sp. | reverse complement strand
GACGTGTTCCAGCGTGGCGACAAGCCGCGCCATGTCGCCGTTGCTGTTCTCGTCCAGGCTGTGAATCCGGCTCAGGGTGTCCAGCACGATCAGCCTCGCCCCGGCGCTGTACTCGATGACGCGGCGCAAGTGCTCCTCGTCCATGACGTTCAGGCGCTTGCCCATGATCGGCTCAAGGGTCAGGTTCTCGGCGATGGCTTCGCGGGCTGACTGGTTGAGGTGCTGGCCGATGGCGTGAACGCGCCGGATCAGGGCGGGTTCGGGATCTTCACCGGCCAGATAGACCACGCGCCCGGTGTGCTGCGGCTTGAGGTTCACCACGTCGCCGCCTGCCACGCTGCAAGCGATGGACATAGCCGCTTCCAGCGCCCAGAAGCTCTTGCCCGTGGCCCCTGGGGCGACGAGCGCGCCGACGGCTCGGGCGAGCAGCAGATCGAGCGCCTGTGGCGGCCCTTTTTCGCCGCCAGCTGCAACCTGAGCCGCGGCAGCACCACCGTGCTCGACCACGGCCCGCTGTGGCGCGCCGTGCTGGCCAGCAATTCCCCCGCCGGCCTGCTGCCGCCGGTGCTTCACGAGGGCGAGCTGCTCGTGGACGGCGCCATCCTCGAAGACTCGCCCTGGCTGGCCCGCGCCACCGTGAGGCTGTAGCGGCCTGTGGGAGCCGTGGACGGGCCGGAGATCTGCGCGGTGCCGGTGAGCGTGCCGGGGGCGTTCTCGATGCGCCAGCGGTCGTCGGAGAGCTGCAGGGCGAGGGGCAGTTCGCCGGTCGCGCCGGCGATGAAGCCACCTTGCTTGGACTGGCTTACCAGCTGGAGGCGGCCCAGCCCTGGGCGCATCGTCGTCCGCCGGTCAGCGCGTAACCCTTCTCGCCTTCCTAGGCCTTGCGCCTAGGATCCAGGGCCGGGCTTGATGCAGACGAAAAAGGAGCGCTCCGCAGATCGTGGAGCGCTCCTTTCAGTTTCCGAGTAGCTGAACGATGGGTCCTAGGCGCAAGGCCTAGGAAGGCAGGTTGGGATACCCTCTTCTCCGCCTTACCCCTCGACGAACACCTTCTTCAGCTCGTTCTTCATGATCTTGCCGTTGGCGTTGCGCGGCAGGGTCTCGGGCCAAAACACCACCTTCACCGGCACCTTGAAAGCGGCCAGGCGGTCGGCGACGAAGGCGCGCAGCTCGGCCTCGGACGCCTCGGCGCCCGGCTTCAGCGTCACGACCGCCGCCGGCTCCTCGCCCAGCGTCTTGTGCGGGATGCCGACCAGGGCCGCGTCCATCACCGCCGGATGGTCGTAGAGGCAGTTCTCGACCTCGATGCAGTAGATGTTCTCGCCGCCCCGGATCAGCATGTCCTTGGCGCGGTCGATGATGAAGCAGAAGCCTTCCGCGTCGAGGCGCGCGAGGTCCCCCGTCCGCACCCAGCCGTCGACGAAGGTCTGAGCGGTGGCTTCGGGCTTGTTCCAGTAGCCGCGCACGACCTGCGGGCCCTTGCACCACAGCTCGCCGACCTCGCCCACCGGCAGCTCGCGATACGGCGCCTCGACCGTCATGATCTTGAGGTCCGTGACCGGCACGGCCGGGCCGCAGCTGTCGGGACGGTTCTCGTAATCCTCGGCCGAGTTGCTGGTCGCCGTGGCCGAGGTCTCGGTCATACCCCAGCCGTTGCCCGGCGAGGACTTGGGCCAGATCTCCTTGATCTTGCGGACCAGCTCGGGCGCCGACGGCGCGCCGCCATAGGCCACGGCCTCGATCGACGACAGGTCGTACTTGTCGCGGTTCGGATGCTCGATGATCTGCCAG
The DNA here is from genome assembly GCF_937900395.1 of uncultured Caulobacter sp. Lineage (GTDB taxonomy): Bacteria > Pseudomonadota > Alphaproteobacteria > Caulobacterales > Caulobacteraceae > Caulobacter. Next base: position 11,960 of record NZ_CALCDX010000154.1, on the reverse strand, counting down.
GCGATGGTCGGCACGCCGCCCATCTGGGTCAGCTTTTCGTCCTGGATCACCTGCATGGCGCGCTCGGGATCCCACTTGCGCATCATCGCCAGCTTGGCGCCGGCGAACAGCGACGGGTTCAGCACGGCGAAGCAGCCGGTGGCGTGGAAGAACGGGACCGACAGCAGCGCCCCCTTCTGCGGCGCGGCCGGATCGGGCTGGGGCGGCATTTCACCCCGGCGCAGGAAGGCGCGCGCGGAGGCCGCCGCGGCGGCGAAGATATTGCTGTTGATGTTGCGATGGGTGGCGATCGCGCCCTTGGGCTTACCGGTCGTGCCCGAGGTGTAGAAGATCGTGGCGTCGTCATCGGCCGCGAGCTCGACCGCCGGCAGAGGCTTGGCATCCAGCGCCGCCCAGTCGTTGGGCCCGCCGATCACCACCTCCAGATGGACGACGTAGGGGTGGCTGATCTCCTCGGGCGAGCGGCTGACATAGACGCGCTTCAGCTCCGGACAGTTATGCAGGTGTTCGGTCAGGCGCTCGTAGCGCTCGACGTCGACGATCGCGACCTTGGCGCCGGAGTCGATCAGGCCGTACTCCAGCTCCGGCCCCGTCCACCAGGCGTTCAGCGGCGTGACGATCGCCCCCACCATGAGGCCGGCATAGAAGGCGACGGGCCATTCGGGAATGTTGCGCATCACGATCGCCACGCGATCGCCTTTTTGCACGCCGGACGCCTGCAGCTCCGCGGCCATGTTGGTGACCGCGCGGTAGAAAGCCTCGAAGCTGACCCGCTCGTCCTCGTGGACCATGAAGATCTTCTCGCCGTGGCTGCGGCCCATCATCAGGGTCTCGCGCAGGGTCGGCGGACAGTTCTTCCAGACCCGGGTCTTCACGCCCCGAATCTCGACCTCGTCCATCTCGCCCGGCGTGCCCGGCTGGGTGATCAGCGCATAGGCTTGCTGAATGGACATGGCGGGCCACGGAGTGGGCTTGGAAGCGGCGGCCTGGGTCATGATGCTTACTCTCCCGGTAGGTCGCGCTCTTGTCGAGCGAGCGCGTTTGACGCCCAGAGAGCACAGCCGGAAGCCGGATGCAAACGTACGTTTGACCCTAGGGGATCATTGATAAGTTAGAGAGCGACTTCCTGGCTGGACATGACCGTCGCGGAAGCCGATGACCTAGCGGAAATCCCTTCATCCAGGAGCCCCCTGTTGGCCAACTCCCTGCTGTTCCCCGATCGCGACTTCGCGGCGTTCCTGTTCGACATGGATGGCACGATCCTGACCTCCATCGTCGCCGCCGAGCGGGTCTGGGCGAACTGGGCGCGCAAGCACGGGCTGGATGTCGAGGCGTTCCTTCCCACCATCCACGGGCGCCGCACGATCGAGACCATCGCGGCGCTGGGCCTGCCAGGCGTCGATCCCGAGGTCGAGGCCCAGGCGGTCACCGCGGCCGAGCTTGAGGATGTCGAGGGCATCGACGCCATCGCGGGCGCGGCGGCTTTCCTGGCGAGCCTGCCGGCCGATCGCTGGGCGGTCGTCACCTCAGCGCCTCGCGCCTTGGCCGAGCGACGGATCGCGGCGGCGGGCCTGCCCTCCCCGGCCGTCATGATCGCCGCCGAGGACGTCGAACGAGGCAAGCCCGCGCCGGACTGCTTCCTGCTGGCGGCGCAGCGCTTGGGCCATCCGATCGCCGACTGCCTGGTGTTCGAGGACGCGCCGGCCGGCATCGCCGCCGCCGAGGCCGCCGGCGCCAGCGTCGTGGTGATCACCGCCACCCACACCCATCGGCTTGAGACGCGGCATCCCGAGATTGGCGGCTATGGCCTGCCGAGAACGGCGGCTTCGGGTGGGCTGAGCTTCTAGCCTGCTCGCCTCCCCAATATGCCTTCCTCGCCCTTGTGGCGAGGACCCAGCGTTCAGCCGCTCAAAGTCCAAGAAGGGCGCGCCCACGATGGACGCGCCCCTTTTTGAAGCCCCGAACCTAGCCGCCCCATGGGTCCTCGCCACAAGGGCGAGGAAGGCGGTTGGATTAGATTGAAAGCCCCCTACCCCACCGACTCCAGCCGGCTGAGCGCGGCTTCCAGCTTGGCCTTGGCGGCTTCGGCTTCGGCCAGGCGCTCGCGGTTCTCCTCGACGACCTCTTCCTTGGCGCGGGCCAGGAAGTCGGGGTTGCCGAGCTTCTTGCCCACCTTCTCGATCTCGCCGACGTGGCCGGCGATTTCCTTGGTCAGGCGGGCCTTCTCGGCGGCCAGGTCGATGAACTCGGCGATGGCCAGGGCGCCGGTCGCCTCGCCCATCACGATCGGGACCGAGCCGGCCGGGGCGGCGTCCGCCTCGCGGGCGCTGTCGAGGCGGGCCAGGGTCAGCAGCAGGTCGCGGTGGCGCGCCAGGCGGGCCTTGGTCTCGGGACCGGCGCCGACGACGCTAAGCGCCGGCTTGGCCGACGGCGGCACGTTCATCTCGGCGCGGATCGAGCGGATCTCGCCCACCGTCTCGACCAGCCAGCCGATCTCGGCCTCGGCCTCGGCGTCGATCCAGTCGGCGGGCAGCTCGGGCCACTTGGCCGAGATCAGCATCGTGTCGCGGGGCGGGCCGACGAATTCGGCGGTCTTCTGCCACAGCTCCTCGGTGATGAACGGCATCACCGGGTGCAGCAGCTTCAGGATCACGTCCAGCGCCCAGGCGGCGGTAGCGCGGGTCTCGGCCTTGGCCGCCGCGTCGTCGCCGTTCAGGATCGGCTTGGCCAGCTCCAAGTACCAGTCGCAGAAGACGTTCCAGACGAAGCGGTACAGCGCGCCGGCGGCCTCGTCGAACGACGGGGCTTCCAGGGCCTTGGTGACCTCGGCGACGGTCTTGACCGTCTCGCCGCGGATCCACTTGTTGATCGGCTGCTGCACGGTCGCGGGATCGAAGCCCTCGACGCGGACGCACTCGTTCATCTGGGCGAAGCGCGAGGCGTTCCACAGCTTGGTGCCGAAGTTGCGATAGCCTTCGATGCGCTGCTTGGAGAGCTTGATGTCGCGCGCCTGGCCCGACATGGCCGTCAGGGTGAAGCGCACCGCGTCGCAGCCCAGTTCGTCGATCAGGATCAGCGGATCCATCACGTTGCCCTTGGACTTGCTCATCTTGGCGCCCTTCTCGTCACGGACGAGGGCGTTGATGAACACCTGCTTGAACGGGGCTTCGCCCATGAAGTGGATGCCCATCATCATCATCCGGGCGACCCAGAAGAAGATGATGTCGAAGCCGGTCACCAGGGTGCTGGTCGGGTAGAACTTGGCGAGGTCGGCGGTCTTCTCGGGCCAGCCCAGGGTCGAGAACGGCCACAGGGCCGAGCTGAACCAGGTGTCGAGGACGTCCTCGTCCTGCGTCAGTTGGACGTCGGCGCCGAACTGGGCGCGCGCGGCGGCGTAGGCCGCTTCTTCCGTCTCCTCGACGAAGATCGAGCCTTCCGGGCCAAACCACGCCGGGATGCGGTGCCCCCACCAGAGCTGGCGCGAGACGCACCACGGCTCGATGTTGCGCAGCCATTCGAAGTAGGTCTTTTCCCAGTGCTTGGGCTCGAAGACGGTCTCGCCGCTTTCGACGGCCTTCAAGGCCGGCTGGGCCAGGGTCTTGGCGTCGACGTACCACTGGTCGGTCAGGAAGGGCTCGATGACCACGCCCGAACGGTCGCCGTGCGGGACCATGTGCTTGGTCTTCTCGATCTCCTTCAGCCAGCCCTCTTCCTCGGCGCGGGCGACGATGGCCTTGCGCGCGACGAAGCGGTCCATGCCGACGTACTCGGCCGGAACGTTCTCGTTCAGCTTGGCCTCGACCGTCAGGATGTTGATGGCTTCCAGACCCGCGCGCTTGCCGACGCCGAAGTCGTTGAAGTCGTGGGCGGGCGTGATCTTCACCGCGCCCGAGCCCTTGGTCGGGTCAGCGTAGTCGTCGGCGACGATCGGGATGCGGCGGCCGACGATCGGCAGGGTCACGAACTTGCCGACTAGGCCCTTGTAGCGCTCGTCGTCGGGATGAACCGCGACGCCGGTGTCGCCCAGCATCGTCTCGGGACGCGTGGTCGCCACGACGATGTAGTCGCGGGTCTCGAACTCGGTCGGCTTGCCGTCCTCGTCGAAGGCGATCGGGTGCTGGTAGGTGACGCCGTCGGCCAGCGGATAGGCGAAGTGCCAGTAGGCGCCGTCGACTTCCTTCTGCTCGACCTCGAGGTCGGAGATGGCGGTCTGGAACTGCGGGTCCCAATTCACAAGGCGCTTGTCGCGATAAAGCAGGTTCTGCTTGTACAGCTGGACGAACACCTTGCGGACGGCGGCCGACAGGCCCTCGTCCAGGGTGAAGCGCTCACGCGACCAGTCGCAGCTGGCGCCCAGGCGGCGAAGCTGGTTGGTGATGGCCCCGCCGCTCTCGGCCTTCCATTCCCAGACCTTCTCGACGAAGGCCTCGCGGCCCATGTCGCGGCGGCCGATATTGCCGGCGGCGGCCAACTGGCGCTCGACGACCATCTGGGTGGCGATGCCCGCGTGATCGGTGCCGGGCAGCCACAGGGCGGCCTTGCCGCGCATGCGGTGGAAGCGGGTCAGCACGTCCTGCAGCGTGTTGTTCAGCGCGTGGCCGATGTGAAGGCTGCCCGTCACGTTCGGCGGCGGGATCACGATGACGAACGGCTCGGCGTTCGGATCCTCAGCTGGCTTGAAGGCCCCGGAGGCCTCCCAGGCGGCGTACAGGCGGGGTTCGACGGATTTGGGATCGAAGGTCTTTTCGAGCATGGCGGTGGGGATATGCCATCTGCGGCCCGCGCGGGGAACCTGCGGGTCCTGGATTTGTGGGGTAATTCGCAACGAAAAAGGCGGCCGCCGCGGCGACCGCCTCGATTCTTCGCGAGAGACGAAGCGCCTTAGCGACCGCGAGCGATGCGCTGTACCTCTTCCTCGACCTTGGTCTCGACGATGCGCGGCAGGTTCTGGTCCAGCCACTCCTTGAGCAGCGGGCGCAGCAGCTCGCGCACCACGTCCTCCAGGGTGCGGCCGTCCTTGGGCATCAGCAGGGCCGAGCTCAGGCTGCCGAACGCCGAGGCGGCGGCCGAGGCGGCGGTGTCGCCGACCAGCTTGTCGGCCACGTCGTCGCGATCGAAGGTCGGGGCGGCGGGCGGCGGGGCCGGCTCGGGCTCCGGCGGAGGCGGCGAATACACGTCGATATCGCCGACCGTCTCAAGCGGAGGCTCGGCGTCGAACTCAGCCTCGGGCTCGATCGGATCGGTCAGCTCAAGAACGTCTTCGCCATCGCCGCCGGCGAAATCCATCGCCGGTTCCGGCTCAGGCTCCGGCAACGGCTCCGGCTCGGCTTCCGCGGGGGCCTCCTCAGCCGCAGGCTCCGCCGGCGCGTCATCTTCGGAGATGATGCGTCGGATGGAGGCGAGGATTTCCTCCATCGTAGGTTCTTGAGAGCTCTGATCGGACATGTGCGGAGGCCGTCGTAAGAAATACGAATCTGTACGCGCGTTGCGGCGCGTTAAACCGCGATGGTGCAGACTTGAGCAGGTTAAGCAAGCTTAAGGATAAGCTGTGGGCTGAAACGACGCGGGCCGGCCGTGTCTATTTCGCCCCACTTTGAGCTTTTGCCGACGGCGCGCCCACCTTGTCGATGGCTTGCACCACCGGCTCCCAAGGAACCCAGCCGACGCTGTGCGTCACGCGGTTGTAGGAGGTCTTCGGATCATAGGCCGTCGTGCTGGCCGACAGCTTGTTGACGCCCAACTGACCCATGGCCTGCAGCACGACGGCGCTGGCGACATATTCGTCGCGGCGCGCGCCGACCAAGGCCAGCTCGGCGTTGGACAGTTCCAGCTGGGCGTTCAGGACGTCCAGCGTCGTGCGCAGACCAACCTGCTGCTCCTGGCGCACGCCTTCGAAGGCGATCCGCGTGGCGCGCACCTGCTCCTCGTTCGAGACCAGGTTGGCGCGCGAGGCCAGCAGGTTGCTCCAGGCGTTGGAGACCTGCTGGATCGCGGTGCGCTTGGCGCTCTCGGTGGCGCTGCGGGCGGCGTTCTCGCGCTCGGTGGCGGCGCGCACCTGCGAGGTCGTCAGGCCGCCGGTGAAGATCGGGATCGACGCCGTGATCGCGCCCGAGACGGTGCGGTCGTAGTCGTCGAACTGGCTGCCGACGCCCGAACGCTTGTCGGCGGCGTAGCCCAGCGAGGCGCGGGCCGAGACGGTGGGACGATAGCCGGCCTTGGCCACGGCCACGCGCGCGGCGGCGGCCTCTTCGCTGTAGCGGGCCGAGGTCACGCCCGGATTGGCGGTCTGAGCCGCCTCGAAGGCCTGGTCGACCGAGGCCGGCAGCAGGGTCGCGAGACTGGGCTCGGGCGCCAGTTCGCCCGGCGTCTGACCGACCACGGCGGCGTAGGCCGCGCGGCTGACTTCCAGCTGGGCCTGGGCCGACGACAGGCCGGCCTTGGCGGCGGCCAGGCGGGCCTGGGACTGGGCGACGTCGGTGCGGGTGATCTCGCCCACGTCGAAGCGGGCGTTGGATTCGTCGAGCTGGCGCTGCAGGACCGCGACGTTCTCCTTGGCGATGCGCAGGCGCTCCTGGTCGCGGCGGACGTCGACATAGGCCTGGACGACATTGACCAGCACGTTCTGCTCAACGGCGCGCAGGCTCTCGCGCGAGGCCAGCACGTCAGCCTCGGCGGCGCTCAGATTGGCGCTGGCGCGACCGCCGGTATAGAGCGGCTGGCTGATCGACAGCGTGGCGCTGCTGCCCGAGGCCTTCACATCGGCGCCGGTGTCCGGCGTGGTCTTGGAGCCCGTGACGTCCAGCTCGCCGCCAACCGTCGGGCGGAAGCCGGTCTTAGCCTGGACCACGCCTTCGTCGGTGATCCGGGTGCTGGCCCGCTGCTGCTGCAGGGTCGGGTTGGTCTGGTAGGCCAGAGCGATCGCGTCGGCCAGGGTTTCGGCGTGAGCGGCGGAAAACACGCCCGCCATCAGGCCGGCGCTGCAAGCGGCGGCCAGCAATCCGGCCCGTCGACGGTTCGACATCTAGGTTCTATCCCCAATCACGCGAAGCTCGCGTACCACACTATGAGGCGTGTAAGTCGGACCGCCAGCCGTCGCCAGTTAAGCTTTTTTCACGCAGACGCCGCGACGCTCCGCCCACGCGCAAGCTTAGAAGCTGAAGCCGACCTCGACCTCGAACCCAGCCAGGATCGGCGGCGAGGCGTCGAAGGCCTGACGACGACCCACGCCGTCCTCGGCGCGCAGATAGATGACGGCGCGACCGACCGGACCGGTGCGCTCGATGACGCCGAGACGACCGCCGACAGCCAGAGCGTCCTGCCAGCTCTTCGGCGCGACAGCGACGGCGCCTTCGCAAATGATGACGTCGTAGTCGCCGCCAGGCACGGCCTTCAGGTCGTCGCCTTCGAGGCGGGTGACCGCCAGACCCATGTTTTCCAGCACGGCGGCGGCGTAAGGGGCGGCGATCGCCAGCGCCTTCTCGCCTTCACGCGGCTTCAGGGTCTGCAGCAGCTTGCCCACTTCGCGCGGACGCAGCAGCCAACGGCCCGGCGCGTATTCGATGTCGGCGTCGGCATAGGCCAGATAGGCCTTCGCGGCGGGGACCACCGCCTCGCGCTGCGTCACCCGCAGGGCGTCCTGCAGCGGCAGGTCGGTGACGTCGGCGGTGCGAATCTGGCTCTCGACCATGTTCAGCCGCGCGGCGGCGAAGTCGGTGCTCATGGAATCCCTCGAAGGACTGGACTTTCGAGCAGGCTTATAGGTCCGGCGATCGTCCGAACGCAATGCGATCGCGCGGCGCAGGCGGCGTAAAGCGCCGCTCACGGGAGCCTTAAAAGCGACAACAAAGCGTGTTGAGAACAGACAGAGAGCAAAACCTGGGCGTTTGGGGCGCCTGATCGCCATTTGTCACGGAAGCTAGATTGATCCGCGACGACTTATGGTAAAGATAAGGTCACCAATGGTGCTCGCCCGGGGGGGAAGCCCGAACGTCTCGGCTTCGTGAGGTTGTTTCCATGCTTAGAGCGGATATCGTAATCGTCGGTGCGATCGTCGCGCTTGTGGTAATCTATTTCCTGCCGCGCATTCACACGGCGACCGCAAAGGCCTACGGCCGCTGGCGCCGACGCCGCCGCGATCTGCGGCTTGAGCGTGAGCGGCGCGAGCGCGAGGAGCGCTTGGCGCGCATGTCGCAGCAAACCTCGACGCAATAAGGCGTCAAAAAGGCGATCGCGGAACCAAACGCGAGCGACGGAACTCCTTTGATGCGGCGCTGCGCCGCTACAGTTCCTCGCTCAAGGTCCGCCGCATGAAGATCGCCCAGATCACCCCCCTCTATGAGGCTGTCCCGCCGCGCCTGTACGGCGGCACCGAGCGCGTCGTCGCGCACCTTACGGACGCCCTCGTCGATCTCGGTCACGATGTCACGCTGTTCGCCAGCGCCGAGGCCCAAACGAAGGCCAAGCTTGTCCCGGTGCGCGATCAGGCGATCCGGCTGGATCCGGCGCCCCTGAAATCGGATCTGGCGGCGCACATGGCGCAGCTGGCCGAAGTTCGCGCCCTGGCGAACGACTTCGACGTCATCCACTTCCACACCGACATGATCCACTTCCCGTTCTTCGCGGACCGGGCCCAAAACACCTTGACCACGCTGCACGGCCGCCTGGACCTGAAGGACCTGTCCGCGGTGTACAAGCGCTGGCCGCAGTTCCCGCTGGTCTCGATCAGCGACGACCAGCGCCGCCCCCTGTCGTTCGCCAATTGGGCGGGCACGGTCCACCACGGCATGAACGCCGACATCTACCGCTTCTCCGAGAAGAGCGACGGCTATCTGGCGTTCCTGGGCCGCATCTCGCCCGAGAAGCGGCCGGACCGCGCCATCATGCTGGCCAAGCGTCTGGGCAAGCGCCTGAAGATCGCCGCCAAGGTCGACAGCGCCGACCGCGCCTACTTCGAGGACAAGATCGCCCCGATGATCCTGGGCGAGCCGCTGATCGAGTTCGTCGGTGAGATCGGCGATAGCGAGAAGTCCGCCTTCCTCGGCGGCGCCGACGCCCTGCTCTTCCCGATCGACTGGCCCGAGCCCTTCGGCCTGGTGATGATCGAGGCCATGGCCTGCGGGACCCCCGTGATCGCCTATCGCTGCGGCTCGGTGCCCGAGGTGATCGATCACGGCGTCACCGGCTTCATCGTCGATGACGACGATCAGGCGCTGGAAGCGATCAAACAGGTCGAAAGCTTGGATCGAAAAGTGGTGCGGCAGCGTTTCGAGCATCGGTTCTCGTCCGAGGCGATGGCTCGGCGTTACGTCGCGCTCTACGAACAGCTGCGCGATGGCGCCGCCGTCTATCCGTCCTTGGTCGAGCTCGCCGCGAGCGCATGACATGAAGGAGGGGCCATGGAGAATCTCGCACCGGCCATCGAGGCGCCGGTCGATTACGGTGTGACGGCGGAAGTCCGCGCGCCGCAAAATCTCTATGCCCTGAAGGACAAGGACACCTTCATCGTCGCCGATCAGTTCGGCGACATCGCCGGACAGGGCGACGGCCTTTTCCACAACGACACGCGGATCCTGTCGTTCTACCGCCTGACGCTGGGCGGCCACGCGCCGTCGCTGCTGTCGGCCGCGGTGGCGCACGACAACGTCTTCTTCACCTGCAACGCCACCAACCAGGCCCTGCCCTTTCCTGGCGGCCCGATGGGCCCGCCGGGCGTGCTGCACATCGAGCGCAAGCGGTTCTTGTGGGGCGAGCGGCTCTACGAGCGGATCCGTTGCGTGAACTACAGCCGCGATCTCGTGCTGCTGCCGATGGCGATCGAGTTCGACGCGGATTTCCGCGATATGTTCGAGGTGCGCGGCACGAAGAGGGCCCGTCGCGGCGTGAAGGGCCCGCCGCACGTCGACGGCCGACGCGTCGCCTACAGCTATATCGGTCTGGATGGCGTGGAGCGTTCGTCCTTCATCGCCTTCTCCGACGCCCCCTATCGCCTGAGCGCCCACAAGGCCGAGTTCATGTTCAGCCTGCAGGCCGAGGGCGTGACCGAGCTCTATATCGAGATCGGCGTGGTCGACGGTCATACGCCCAGCCGGGAACGCTTTCGCGACGCGGCCGCCCGCGCCCGGTGGGACATGCGCGCGCGCCGGCGTCACGGCGCGCGGTTGAGGAGCTCGGGCCGGCTTTTCAACGAGTGGCTGGGCAAGTCGCGCTCGGACCTGGCCCTGCTGACAACGCGGATGGAGACGGGGCCCTATCCCTATGCCGGCATCCCCTGGTTCTCGACGGCCTTCGGACGCGACGCCATCATCACCGCCTGGCAGATCCTTTGGTTCGAGCCGTCCCTGGCGAAGGGCGTGCTGCGCTACCTGGCGGCCCACCAGGCCCAGGAGCGCTCGGCTTTCCGCGACAGCGCGCCCGGCAAGATCATGCACGAGACCCGCAAGGGCGAGATGCCGGCGCTCGGCGAAGTGCCGTTCGGCCGCTACTACGGCGGCGTCGACACCACGCCGCTCTTCGTCGCCCTGGCCGACGCCTACCAGGCCCGCACCGGCGACGACCGCCTGATCGACGAGCTGTGGCCCGCCTTGGAGCGCGCCATGCACTGGATCGAGCACGACGGCGACAGCGACGGCGACGGCCTGATCGACTATGCGCGCGGCCAGGACAGCGGGCTTTCCAACCAGGGCTGGAAAGACAGCGAGGACTCGGTGTTCCACGCCGACGGACGCTATCCGTCCGGTCCGATCGCCTTGGTCGAGGTGCAGGGCTACGCCTTCGCCGCCTATCGCGGCATGGCGCGTTTGGCCGAACGCCGCGGCGAGATCGGCCAGGCGGCCATCTGGCGGCAGAAGGCTGAACGCCTGCGCCAGAAGGTCGAGACCCTCTTCTGGATGGACGAGCGCGGCTATTACGGCATCGCCGTCGACGGTCAGGGCCAGCTTTGCCGCGTCCTGTCGTCGAACCCTGGACACCTGCTGTTCTGCGGCCTGCCGACGCCCGATCGCGCGCGTAAGGTCTCGGACCAGTTGCTGTCGGCGGCCTTCAACTCCGGCTGGGGCCTGCGGACCCTGGCCGCCGGCGAAGCGCGGTTCAATCCGATCAGCTACCACAACGGCTCGGTCTGGCCGCACGACACCGCCCTCTGCGTGATGGGCCTGTCGCGGTATGGCGAGCGGGACGGCGTGGTGAAGCTGACGGCGGACCTGTTCGAGACCGCCAGCCGGATGGGCATGCGCCTGCCGGAACTGTTCTGCGGCTTCCCGCGCTCGCCGGGCGAGCCTCCGGTCGCCTATCCGGTGGCGTGCCTGCCCCAGGCCTGGGCGGCGGGCTCGGTGTTCATGATGCTGCAGGCCTGCCTGGGGCTCGCCGTCGACGGCTTGGGGCATGCGCTGCGGATCGAGCAGCCGCGCCTGCCGGTCGGCATCGACCAGCTGACGATCCGCCGGCTCGTACTGGGCGACGCCACCGTGGACGTCACTTTCCAGCGCCTGGGCTCGCAGGTGGCCGTCTACCCCGAGGGGACCGAGCGGACGGCGGTGCCCATCACGGTAAAGGTCTAGCTGGCACGGCCGGTGCGCAGCGTCCAGGCGACGAGATCGGCCAGGATCTGGGCCACCGCCGCATCGAACGCTGCCACGGCCGCCTCGTTCGAGGTGGCCGTGGCAGCGACGCGCTGCGTGAAGTCCTGGGCGCCGGCGACTTGGCGCGTCGGCAGGGCGACCAAGCGGGCGTGCAGGCTGACCTGGGCGGCATAGCTGCTGCCTTCCGGCTCGAGCTGGAAGGCGTTGAGGGTCGACTGCAGCAGGTAGCGGCCCGGCAGGTCGTCGCGGTCCGTGCCCACCGCCCGCAGGCGATTCGCCGCCTGGAACGCCTGCACGATCAGGAACTGCAGCATCACCGTCGCCCGGTCGCTCCAGGCCACGTCGGCCAACCGCTCGACGCGGCCCTGCGCCAGCACCGCGATG
>NZ_CALCDX010000153.1 GCF_937900395.1 uncultured Caulobacter sp. | reverse complement strand
GGCGTTCAGCTATCGCTGGACGACCCGGTTCATCTGCCTGGACAAGGCCGACGCCACCAAGGCGCTGGCCCGCATCCGCAGGCAGTGGTTCAACAAGCGCAAGTCGGTCGTGCAGATCCTGCGCGAGGTGATCAGCAACGAGCCGGTCCCCCTGACCGACAGCGACGCCGACAACAAGCTCGCGGACGCCGATCTGGCGCTCCAGACCTTGGGCGGCGATCACGTCAGCTTCGGCTATCTGACCACCACCATCACCGTCTCGGACAGCGATGCCTTGGCGGCCGACGAGAAGGTCCGGCTGGTCGAGCGCATCGTCAACGGCCTGGGGTTCACCTGCATCCGTGAGCAGGTCAACGCCGTCGAGGCCTGGCTTGGCTCATTGCCGGGTCAGGTCTACGCCAACGTTCGCCAGCCGCTGGTCCATAGCCTCAACTTGGCGCACCTGATGCCGCTATCCTCGGTCTGGGCGGGCCAGGAAGCCAACCGGCATCTCGCCGGACCGCCGACCTTCCACGCCCTGACCAGTGGCGCGACGCCTTTCCGCTTCTCGACCCATGTCGACGATGTCGGCCATATGCTCCTGGTCGGCCCCACCGGCGCGGGCAAGTCGGTGGCCTTGGCCTTCCTGGCCCTGCAGTTTCGCCGCTATCCCGGCGCCCAGGTCTATGTTTTCGACAAGCGGTTCTCGGCGCGAGCTGTCACCCTGGCGATGGGCGGCAGGCACTACGGTCTGGCCAGCGACAGCGGCCTGGCGTTCCAGCCCTTGCGTGACATCGACCGTCCCGGCGCGCGGGCCTGGGCCAGCGAATGGCTGGCGGACCTGTTGGCCAACGAGCGCGTCCCGGTCACCCCAGAAATCAAGGACGCGCTGTGGTCGGCGCTGGTCAGCCTTTCGGGCGCGCCGCCAGCCGAACGGACGCTGACCGGGCTTTCGATGCTGCTCCAGTCCAACCCGCTGAAGGCGGCGTTGGCGCCCTACACGCTGGATGGGCCGTTCGGCCGTCTGCTGGACGCGGCCGAGGACGGGTTGTCGGTCGGCGATGTGCTGTGTTTCGAGACCGAAGCGCTGGCCTCGACGCCGTCTGTCGTCGCGCCGGTCCTGACCTATCTCTTCCACCGGCTGGAAGCGCGGTTCGACGGGCGGCCGACCCTACTCGTGCTCGACGAGGCCTGGAAGTTTCTCGACAACCCGCTCTTCGCGGCGCGCATCCGCGAATGGCTGAAGGAACTGCGCAAGCGCAACGTCAGCGTGGTGTTCGCCACCCAGTCGCTATCGGACATCGCCGACAGCACGATCGCCCCGGCAATCATCGACGGCTGCGCCCAGCGCATCTTCCTGGCCAACGACCGCGCCGCCGAGCCGCTATCGCGCAAGGTCTACCAAGGGTTCGGCCTTAACGACCGCCAGATCGAGCTGATCGCCCGGGCCACGCCCAAGCGCCACTATTACCTGCAATCTCGGCTGGGCAACCGACTGTTCGAGCTTGGTCTGGGGCCCGTCGCCATGGCGCTGTGCGGGGCCTCCGATCCGGTGACCCAGGCCCTGATCGACAAGGTCTTGGCGGAACACGGCGAGGCCGGTTTCGCGGCCGCCTTCCTCACCGCCCGCGGTCTCGATTGGGCCGCTCCCCTGGCCGCGAATTTCGCATCCACCCCCATCGAGAAGGACGCCACGCCATGACCCCGCGTCTCAAATCCCTGCGCCTACGCACCTCCCACCACGCGCGTCTGGTTATCGCCAGCCTCGCCGCCGCCTCGCTAGTGCTGGCGCCGTTGCCGGGCCTCGTCACGCCCGCCGCCGCGCAGTTCACCGTGTTCGACCCGACGAACTACGCTCAGAACCTGCTGACGGCCGCCCGGTCGCTGCAGCAGGTCAACAACCAAATCAGCTCGCTGCAGAACGAGCTGACCATGTTGCAGAACATGGCCCGGAACCTGAAGTCGCTCGACTACACGGCCCTGGCGCCGATCAGGGACGCGCTGCAACAGCTCGACGCCCTAATGGCGCAGGCCAAGGGCATGGCCTTCACCCTGGCCTCGACCGAGGCGGTGCTTGCCGACTCCTATCCGACGACCCTGGATCCCAACGCCACGACCAGCCAACTGCTCGACCGCGCCCGCGCTCAAGCCAGGGCGGCGATGGACGGCTACCGCCAGACCCTGAAGGTGCAGGCCAAGGTCGTCGAGAACGTCCAGGCCGACGCCAGCCTGATCGACCAGCTCGTCCAGCGCAGCCAGGGCGCGGCCGGCGCCCTGGAGGCCCAGCAAGCCGCCAACCAGCTCCAGGCCCTGGCCATCAAGCAGGACCAGCAAATCCAGAGCCTGATGGCCGCTCAGTATCGGGCGCAGGCGCTGGAAAGCGCGCGTCAGGCCCAGGTCCTGGAGGCCGGTAAGCTCGCCGCCCGCCGGTTCATCGGCGAGGCCTCCGCCTATACCCCTCGGCCCTGATCGCCCAGCGACCAGGCAGCGAAAGGCCACGCCCGTGGACCCCGCACCGGACCTCAACATCATCGACCGCTTCATGGCGGCCTTCAGCGCCTACATCGACAGCGGCTTTGGCCTGCTGGGTCCCGATGTCGGGTTCCTGACCACGACCCTGATCGCCATCGACGTCACGCTGGCGGGGCTATGGTGGGCGCTGGAAGGCGACGACAACGTCCTGGGCCGGCTGATCAAGAAGGTGCTCTATGTCGGCGCCTTCGCGTTCATCCTCGGCAACTTCAAGACGCTCAGCGAGATCATCTTCCGGTCGTTCGCGGGCCTTGGCCTGACCGCCGGAGGAGGCGGGGTCAGCGCCGAGGATTTACTGCGGCCGGGCAAGCTGGCCAGCATCGGCTTCACCGCCGCCCACCCCTTGATCGCCAAGGCCAGCGAACTGACCGGCTGGCCCGAAGTCGTCGCCAACGCGGTGACCATCGCGCTGCTCGCCCTGTCCTGGGTGCTGGTGGTCCTGGCGTTCTTCGTGATGGCCATTCAGCTTTTCGTCACGGTGCTGGAGTTCAAGCTGACCAGCCTGGCGGGCTTCGTGCTTGTCCCGTTCGCCTTCTGGAACAAGACCAGCTTCCTGGCCGAGCGCGTGCTGGGCAATGTCATTTCCAGCGGCGTGAAGGTGATGGTGTTGGCGGTGATCGTCGGCATCGGCGCGGGCTTCTTCGACGCCTTCGTCGCCACGCTCGGTCCGGATCCGGATCTCGGCGACGCCATGACCCTAGTGCTCGGCGCCCTGACGCTGGCCGGCCTTTCGATCTTCGGTCCCGGCATCGCTTCAGGCCTGGTGTCCGGCGCTCCACAACTGGGCGCCGGCGCGGCGGTGGGAACGGCGGCCGGCGCGGCCATGCTCGTGGGCGGCGGCGCGATGTTGGGCGCTCGGGCTCTGGGCGCGGCGGGAGCCGGCGGTCTCGCGGCGGTTCGCGCCGGGACCGCGATGGGTTCGGCGGCCAGCGCCGCCTACCAGCTGCGTCAGGCCACATCGGGCGCCAGCAGCGCGGCGGGCGTCGCGTCAGGCCTGAGCGGCGTGGCGCGCGCGGCCGCCGGCGCCGCGAGTCAGCCGTTCCGAGACATGGCTGGCCGCGCCGCCAGCTCGCTTTCCGACAGCGCGCAGCGCGGCCGCGCCGGCGCCTGGCGGGCCACGGGCGGCTCGAGTCCCGTGGCGGGTGCGCCGTCGCCGGCCGCCTCGGGCGCCGAGGCCACCGGCGGGCAGGGCACCGCGCCGCCGGCGTGGGCGCGCCAGCTGCAATCGGCCCAGTCCGCTCATGTCCGCCGCCACGCCGTGTTGCAGACCATCAAGGACGGCGATCGGCCCGGCGGCTCGGCCAACCCCGATCTCAGCAGTAAGGAGGATTAAGCCATGCGCTTTACTCGCACGCCTCAGCGCTACGGCCAGACGCCGGATCCCGTGACGCCCTACCAGAAGGCCGGCCAGCTCTGGGACGAGCGCATCGGCTCGGCCCGCGCCCAGGCGCACAGCTGGCGCCTGGCGTTCTTCGGCAGTCTCGCTCTGGCGTCGATCCTGGCCGGCGGCGCGATCTGGCAGTCGGCTCAAAGCCGTATCGAACCCTATGTGGTCGAAGTCGATCGCCTCGGCCAAGCAAGGGCCGTCGGTCCGGCTGAGCAAGACTATCGGCCGGACGACACCGTCTTGGCCGGCCAGCTGCGCCGGTTCATCACCGATGTCCGGTCCTTATCGACGGATCCGGTCATTGTGCGCCAGCGCTGGCTTGAGGCCTACGACCTGGCGTCTGGGCGCGGCGACGCCTTCTTGGACGCCCACGCGCGCGCCAATGACCCCTTCACCCAGATCGGATCGCGCAGCGTGTCGGTTCAGGTGATCAGCGTGGTCCGCGCCTCGCCCACGTCGTTCCAGGTGAAATGGGAAGAGAGGACATTCGAGCGCGGGAGCTTGGCCAAGTCGGAGCGCTGGACAGCGATCCTGACCCTGGTTCGGCAAAAGCCCAAGACCCGCGCCGAACTCGAGCGCAACCCCCTCGGCCTGTTCGTCGACGCCGTCGATTGGGCGCAGGAGGCCGAGACCCGTCCGGCCGCGGCGCCGGCGCCGACCGCTGCGCCTTCGATGCCTTCCCCGCCCATCGTTGGACCCGTTCAAGGAGACCTTCAGCCATGAATGTCCGGACCCCCATCCTGCTGGCCTGCGCCGCCACGCTCGCCGGCTGCGCCAATGGCAAGACCCCGCCGCCGACCATCGCCTTCGACGCCGCCGACTTCAAACCGGCCCAGGTCGCGGCCGAACCGCCGAAGCCTGTCGAGATCGTTGAGATCCCCAAGCCGCTGCCCCTTCCGGGTCAGCTGCTGCCGGCGCCCAGCACGCGGCCGGAGGCCCAGCCGCCGCGCGCGCGGGTCGAGGCCGCCAATCGCGCCGCGACGCGCGAGCCCAGCGCAGCCGGCTATATCAACGCCGTTCAGGTCTATCCCTGGACCGAGGGCGCGCTCTATCGCCTCTACACCGCTCCAGAACGCGTCAGCGATGTCGTCTTGGAACCTGGCGAGCAACTGACCGCCGTGTCGGCCGGCGACACGGTGCGCTGGGTGATCGGAGACACGACCAGCGGGGACGGGCAGTCCAAGCGGGTGCACGTGCTGATCAAGCCCTTCGCCTCGGGGCTTTCCACGAACATGGTCGTCACGACCGACCGTCGCGCCTATCACCTGGCGCTGGAAAGCACCGACGCCACGGCCATGGCGGCGATTTCCTGGATCTACCCCCAGGACCGACTCCTAGCCTTGCGACGCCTAAACGCGGAAGCCTCAGCAGCGGAACCTGTCGCGGACCACGTCGCGATCGACTCGCTGCACTTCCGGTATGCGATCAGCGGCGACAGCCCAGCATGGCGACCCCTGCGCGCCTGGGACGATGGCTCGAAGGTCTACATCGAGTTCCCCGATCGTCTCGACCAGGGCGAGGCCCCGCCGCTTTTCGTCGTGGGCCCGCTCGGCGACAGCCAACTGGTCAACTATCGCGTCCGAGGTAACCGCTACATCGTCGATCGGCTTTTCGCCGCCGCCGAACTGCGGATGGGCGAGGCGCCTCAGCAAGTCGTCCGGGTTACCCGGACAGACGGCCAGTCCCGGGGAGGCGCGCGATGACCCAGGATCCTGACTCGCCCGGCGGGTCGCCGGAAGCGATGTCGCCGTCTAAGGTGGCGACCGACACCCTGAGTTTGCGCGCGCGGCCGCCACGCGTGGTTCGCTTTCGGCGCGGGCTGATGATCGGAGCTGCGGCCATCGGCGCGATCGGTCTGTCGGGTCTGGCGTGGTTCGCTCTTAGCCCGCGCACCTTTCAGATGACCAAAGCGGCCGACGAGCCGCAGGCCGCGGATCGGGGGACGCCGGCAGAGGTCGTCCGCCAGCTTCCGAGCGACTATGCCCAATCTGGCGCGGCGCCTCGCCTGGGGCCGCCATTGCCCGGCGATCTGGGGCGGGCCGTGATCGACCAGCAGCGCCGTGACAGTTTTGTAGTTAGCAGCGATCGCGCGAACGCTTCATCGGCTCGGCCAACCGCCGCTCAGCAAGCCGTCGAAGCCGAGCGTCAGCGACGGGCTGGTCAAGCCCGTCAAGCTCGCGAGGCGGGCGTCATGGTGCAGGTCGCCAGTCGCACCGACGCGGCGATCGCGCCCGGCGATCTCGTCGGCCCCTCCGCCGTGCCGACGGTGCCGGTCCCGTCGGCGGCCGCGATCCGAGATCCCAACGGCCAAGACCAGAAGGCGGCGTTCATGGAGGCCACTCCGCGCGCCGGCGACGTCTACAATCCGCACCAACTGGAGACGTCGCGCTCGCCCTATCAGCTGATGGCCGGCGGCGTCATAGCCGCCAGCCTGATCACGGGTCTCAATTCCGACCTACCAGGCTTGGTGATCGCGCAGGTCACAGAGAACGTGTTCGACAGCGCCACGGGCCGTTTCTTGCTGATCCCCCAGGGCGCGCGGTTGATCGGCAGCTACGACAGCGTGGTCGCTTTCGGCCAGAGGCGCGCCTTGCTCGTCTGGCAAAGGATCATTCTGCCCGACGGCGCCTCGATCCAGCTGGACAACCTGCCGGCCACGGATGCCGCGGGTTATGCCGGGCTCGCCGACCAAGTGGATTTCCACACCTGGCAGCTTCTCAAGGGCGTCGCGCTCTCGACCTTGCTCGGCGTCGGCACGGAACTGAACCTTGGTGACGGCGAGAGCGATCTGGTTCGCGCCATCCGGCAGTCGACCCAGCAAAGCGCCTCTCAAGCCGGCCAACAGATCGTCGGCAAACAGCTCGACGTTCAACCCACCCTGCGCATCCGGCCCGGCTGGCCGTTACGCGTCATCGTCCACAAGGACCTGATCCTGCGCCCCTGGCGGGCTTTGTAGAGGAGTTCATCATGGCCGATCTGAAGCTAGGCAAGTTGCCCAACCGCACTCCGGTCAAGCTCACGCTCAGCATCATGCCGGACGTCGAAGACGCTCTGGGGGACTACGCGACCATCTACAATACCCGCAACGGCGTCGAGGCCAGCCCGGCGGATCTCGGCGCTTCGATGATCGAGCACTTCCTGCTGAACGATCGAGAGTTCGTCGCCGCCCGAAAGACCTTGCTAGCCGAGCGCCAAGGGCTCGACCCAAGACCGGCCGGTGCAAAGGCGCCGGAGGCGAAGTCATGATCAAGCTGGTCATCGGCAACTTCAAACCATCGCGCGGCGGTGGCTGGGAAGGAGAAGTCCGGACGCTAGTCGCCAACGCCAAGGTGCGGTTCGTTCCGAATGACGATCGAGCCAGCCCCAACGCCCCCGCGTTTCGCGTCATGGTGGGAAGCTCCCGAGTCGGCGACGCCTGGGAAGCCCGCTGGGGCACCGATCGCGCGCGCAGCTTCTTCAGGGTGAGTCTGGACGACCCGTTCTTGCCCGCGCCCGTGTCGGCCGCGCTGTTCCCGGATGAGGACGGCGTCAGCGCACAGTTGGTATGGACGAGGCCGCCGAAGGGCGAAGACAAGGACCAGGCCCCGCGCACGACCGAGCCCCCGTCACACGACCAGTTTTGAACGCTTAGGGTTGATAATACCGCGGACGAAGTTGTCCCATTGCTTCATCGCGGCACGTTTCTCAGGCATGTAGCTCCACCGATCGTACGCTTTCGAACTCACATCCTGGAGCGTGTGGTTCTGAATGCGATCGCGGATTTCCTTTGATAAACCCGCTTTCCCGGCAAGCGTCTTCCAGGTCCGCCGTAGGTCCCGATTGGTCACTATGGGGATGACCTCGCGCTCCCGCTGGCGCCAGATGAAGCTGTAGAGCGTCTGGTGGCTGACAGGTCGGCTAGGGTCCATCGCCGAGGGAAAGAGCCAGCCGTAACTGTTCGGCTTAATCGCGTCCAAGAGTTCAGCCGCAACATTGGGTACGGGAATAGCGTGTGGCTTGCCATTCTTGGTCTTCGACCAATCGAGGATCCTTTCCTTGGCGTCCCATTGGTCGACGTGTAGGCGCGCGATCTCGTCGACGCGCTGACCTGTCAACATGATCAGGCGAACTGCACGCGTGTACGGCGGGTGCACCGGCGTGTCCGGGCATTCCAGCCAACGATAGAGGCGACGGAACTCCTCTTCGTCGAGCCATCGGTTGCTGGGAACATAAGGCTCAGTTGGAATGCTGGCGGCAGGATTATGCACTAGACCGAAGCGCCGCGGCGTTGTGCTTCGGTAGTCGTGTTCTGACTTGAGGCCCCAACTGAACGCCGACCGGATATATCCTCTGACGTGGTCGGCCATCGAACGGGCCCCACGATCATATATCGGACGGATGACATCGACGATCTCGACCGGCGTGATGTCGCGCGCGGGGCGATGGCGGCCCAGCGTGTCAGCAATCTTGTTCAATCCCTTTTCCGTCTCCTTCCAAGATGCCTTCCCCGATGACTTAAGGTGGCCCGTATAGGCCTCGAAGAGGTCAGCGACGGTGCCGGCGCGCGTGTCGCCCACCACTTTGATGCTGCGTCCTTTTTGGATGCTGTCGGCAAAGTCACGCTCGTAGACCTCCCTGGCTTCGCGCAGAGACATCGACGGATAAGTGCCGATCTTTCGCCGAGTACGCCTGCCATCGCGCCACTGTTGCGCCATCCAATCGGCGGTGACGCGAGTTGGCATCGGCCTAATCATGATGATCAACCGGCCGGTGCCACGCCCCTCTCCATCAGCCAGCGCGACCGCCTTCTGGGACTGTTCAACTTCCTTGAGCGCGCGACGGAGCGCGCCGTCTGTGAGGCTCGGCATGAGACTCTCCCGATGGCTGGTAAGTCGGGTGTCGTCGCCACTTACTGGGGTCGGTAATTGGTGGCGTAAGCGACTGGATCAACCCTTCTTAACGGCCTCAGCATGCCGAATTCTGACGGCTCTGAAAAGCAAAATATGTAGCAAAATCAACGTGGTTGTATGGGGGTGCGCGTGACCGAAAAATCGCGAGTGGGATGGTTGTGGACGATGATGATGTTGCTGCTGGAGAGCTCCAGCGCCCGGCGCATCACTTCGCGCGGATAGACCGGGGCGTGGTCGACCGTGCCGCGGTTCATCACCTCGTCGGCGATCAGCTGGTTCTTCTTGTCCAGAAAGAGGTCGATTACCGGAACCGTGCGCGACGATAATGTGACTTCTTACTTAAACAGGCTGGCGATCCATTGAGGCGCGGCGTTGGCGATGGCTAGAGCTTTAGTCGCCAAACTTTCCTTCACCTGATCAGCTTGAAGCTTCGCGCGCTCCTTCGCCATGTCGGCGTCTACAAGATTTCCCACACCGGTAGAGAGGCTGTCCTGCTGGACCTGAGCCGTCGTCAAATTCGCCTCGACGGCGTTCTGTTGGGTCCCTATCCGGGTCGCCACGTTGGTCACGGTTTGATGGGCGTTCTGGATGGCTCCAACGATGCCTTTCGGGTTCGACCAGTCCAGCGGGTTGATGCCGAGCGCGGTGGACCTTAGGTCCCAGGCGCCGAGGCTGATGGTGTTGCCCGACGTATCGGAAAGGACGTCCACAGGTTTGGCGCCTGTGCCTACCACGTCGAAGCCGTGGTAACCCGTTGGAGGGCTGAAGGTGAAGTACGTGGTACCGGCTGGTAATGGTGTGGCGAGCGTCCAATCGGCGTGTTGATCGCCTGCGGGTGCGGGGTACATCGCCGGGACGGAGACATTTGTGATCGCACCGTTCGAGTCCGCGACGTGGTAGGCGCCAGTTACGCTCGACCCGAGGGGAGCCCATACGCCCATGACGCCAATCGTCCCGGCGTAGTGGATGCTTAGAGTCGCCGCAGAGGATGAAGAAACCTGAACCCCGCCGGAAGGACCGGAGGAATTTAAGATGTTTATACCGTCGAAGTTCGCGGAATTGATTGAGCGATCTAAAAGACCAACTAAGCTCTCCATATCGGATTGAATAGATTTGCGGCTATCGTCCGATATGGATGTATCGCTATAGGCAAGCGCTTTTTCTTTAAGTTTCTCCAAAATTCCTTCCGCATCCGAGGCACCGTTTGCCGCGACATCTAGGATGGATTGACCGCGATTCAAACTATCACGAACCGCCGTCCAACTGTTGCCGTCAGAGTCCATTCGCTTGGCGATGGACCACGTTGACCCGTTGTCCTTTGCAGAGGCGATTTTCTTGCCCGTCGCGACGCGCGCTTGGGTCGTCGCGAGATCGCGTTGGACGGCAGCGAGAGCTTGCCTCGCCTGATTGGCGGATGCGTTGGTATTGATGGACGCCACCGCGTCCCTCCCCTCATAAGTAAGCGCAAGCCACTAGCTCCACCTTACATAGGTGAATCGTCGCGCTCAGGCATACATATTTTAATTGATATTCCTAGATGGCGGCAAATTCCCGCTAACAGACTGCCTAGGGCGGTGGAGGATCAGTCCGGCTTTATCGGGTCTGTGGGTGTGCTTTTCAGTGCCAGGGATAGCTCCCACAAAGACACGACTGTTGGGTTCCTTAGCCCACGCTCCAGGTCGCTGATGTATTGCTGCGAGAAGCCGGAGAGGTCCGCTAGCTGCTCTTGGGTCAATCCAAGTGCAAGGCGGGCTTTCCGCACATTTCTACCAACCAGCCCGCGCATATCCATACGCAGGAAACTCGCCGGTTCGCTCGTCGCGGTTTATCAACTAAAATATGTATTAACCCATCAACTATAGTATGTAAGCATCAACCGCATTCACGGAGGTGTACATGTCGATGTGCCCAGGTAAGAAAGAGGGGCGCCAGCACGGCGGCAATCTCTATCGCTGCACAGACTGTGGCGTCGTAGGATGTCGAGACGAAAAGTGCTCGAATATTTTGATCAATTACTCTGGTCGCTGCCTTCGCTGTAACAGCGTGGGGCGGTATCGCTCGTACTAGGCAAGCGATCGTGAGTATCTTCAGCAGAATATTCGATCGATTCTTGTACTTCCTTGGGAGTCAGCGGGCAGCGGGACGGATTGCTCGCCGAACGGTCTCCGACGAGTTGATGAGGCATTGGAAGCGTTATGCTGGGCGGAATGAAATTCGGCGCCCGACCGTAAGGCAACTCATGGCTTTCCTGCGGGCTCAGTACGGCGTGGAATTTCCAGGCGATTTTCAGCGGAGCTTCGAGCAGAAGAATGGCGTCGGAACCGTGGATATTGCTCGGTTGATGCCCATCCTAGCCAATGCCCTGCTGAACCAAGGGCTCGTCGAAGTCGAGATTTAGGCGACAATGCTAGCTAACATCTGGGGTGCCACGACTTGCTGTCGGGTGCCCCAACTTTTCTATTGGAACTGAGTGCAATTCCCTTAGCGGCAATGCTGAAGGTGCGCAGGATCGTTCCAGTTCGCGCCGGATCGCTGCAAAGCGCAGGCGTTGCCCCTCAAGATATGCATCGAGAAAGCCGGGCGGTAGTGCCCGTTCGCGAAAGAGAGGCGGGCTTTCCTCGTCGTTCATCTTGAGGATTCGGGCGTCTCATCTAAGAGCGCGATCAGTACGCGCGCTGCAATATCATGCGCGCCGCTTTGAAGTAATTTCTTGCGAATATTTACAAGAATATCCGCTGGTAACGGTCTATACCAATTTATAGACGCAAAATTGTGAGACTTTTGCAACCAGACTTCAGACCAATTCCTCATTGAGTTTGTTAGTCCGCGATTATGCATTTCCCAAAATAAATCTCCTACTATCAACTTGGCTCCAATAATAATATTGATCATAAATTGTATTTATTATAAATATGGTACAAATATATACCAGAGTATTTTATGAGTAATTTAGAATATAATAAATTCAGAGAGTCGTATATTGATTTCTTGGTTTTTCAAAACTTCAACTTTTGCCTAACATTGAATTGGAACCCCGCAAAGGATCGGGGTGAAGTTTGCCAAGGGCGTGATCTATATTCACATGGATGCGTTTCTCTAAAGTCGGCTCGTGAGCAAGTTGGAAACCTATTCTTTAGGGTTGAACGAAAGTTATTTGGTCGTCGATTTAACGAAATGAGCATTGATCGCCGTGTGCATGGCGTATTTTTCTTCGAACACATAAGCTCAAACATGCATTGCCACGGTCTTCTGCGGGTGCCGCCCGGATATCATTTAAAATTTAGAGCCCTATTTCCTGAAGATCGGGGCGGGCTTTGGGGTAGGGTGCGGAAATCCGGATCGTATCGTTTAAATGAAAATTCTTCCCCAAGGAATGCTGCAGCATATTGCTCAAAAGGCGTGCATCAGAACTCAAATTCTGAACACACCCTTTGGCTGGATGAATTCCATTCTAAGTAATAAAATCATCTCAATTAAAATTGGCTGTTGAGCCGACGCCAATATATTGACTTGTAAATATGCAGAAATGTGGATCGAAATTGATCCGCATTGCGTAAGCTATGGGTGGATTGATTGGCATTATGAGGTACTTTGAGATTGTAAAATTAATAGAGCATCAGAGCAAAGCGAAACTGGTCATAGATCAGAACTCTAAGAATGCGGAAGCGCTTAGGCGTCTTCGCTCTCGTCAGGCGGATGCGTCTGATAGGGCTGCGACTGCGAGAGCATTGGCGCCTGGACCGGAGAGGGCTCGACGCTTGGCGGCGGCAGAGAGAAGTCAGCAGGACGCCAAGCGGGTCTTCAACGACAAACAAAACAAGTGCCACGATAGGATAACAGATATTCTGTCGAAGTAGATTTACGTCTCAAATGATCATAGTCTTGTGAGATATTTATTGACGGTACAATTTTGTATCAGTTAAATTGATTTTGAATTTTGAGACGAAGCGTCTCTCATAATCTAAGATTTAAACGAGAATTTGAGATAATTTAATGGTTGGCGAAATCGTTGGTTATGCCAGAACTTCCACCTCGGATCAGAAGGCGGGGCTTGCGGCTCAGATCGAGGAATTGAAAGCGGCTGGATGCAGTCGCGTCTACGCCGAGCAGGTTTCCAGCTTGGATGCCAACCGTGCGCAGTTGAGCGCGGCGTTGAGCTTTCTGCGGGAGGGCGATCAATTTGTGGTCACGCGTCCCGATCGTTTGGCGCGCAACACCATCGAGTTGCTCAAGCTGGTCAACGAACTGACTAGCCGAGGCGTGATCGTGAAGTTGCTCTCCATGGGCGTCGATACAGCGACGGCAACGGGTACGCTGTTCCTGACCATGATGGCAGGCGTTGCCGCCTTCGAGCGCGAACTTATGCTGGAACGGCAGCGCGCCGGGATCGCTGCGGCGAAAGCAGCGGGGCGGTATAAGGGGCGAAAGCCTACTGCTAAGGCTCAGTCTGGCGCAGTCATCGCGCTCCTGAACTCCGGCAAGCGCGTTGCCGATATTCAGCGGGAGACCGGCGTAAGCCGCGCTAGCGTCTATCGGATTGTGGCGGATCATCGCCGATCGAACGCTTGCAGCGAACTCGTGTCCGTCGCGCCTTAGCGTAGGAGGCGAATTTGGTTCGCTCTACGTAGGCATTAAAAGCGCCAATTGGACCTACCTAGTTCGCCTGCCGGTGCGCTGGGTCAAAGCGGTGCAGCATCAGGCTCTTTGTATAGAATGATGGGAAGTCAGCCCTTCTTGGAATAGACGCCTTTCCACAGCGTCTCGGAAGCCATCCACGCCTCGTCGTGGGTCAGTTGGTATTCTTCCATGTTCGTGGTCCCGAGTACGAATTCCTCCAGGGCGGCGATCGTGTTGACGGTCTCGCGCATCAGGATGGTTTCTTCGCCGTAGAGCGGGGAGCCCTTTTGCGGGAGGTCTATCAGGTTGTGGGCAACGAACCGGTCGCGGTAGGCGACGAAGCGTTCAAGCGAGCTACTGTCTGCCGTCTTTTTGTAGTCGGTGTGGATGGTGCTGACCTTGGTGACCGTATCGGCGATATCGGCGAAGCCTCGCGCCGCTCGGATAAGCTCAAGCGTCGGCTCGTGCAGGATCAGCGCGAGGATGGTCGGGATGCTTGCCCGGTCCTCCTTGGCTTTATCCCAGAGCGCGGTAATCCGAACGACGCTGTAGCTGACAAGGCTCAATTGGAGAGCCGAGAAGGAAATCGCTTCGGGAAGATTGAGTATGTTTAGTGCATGATTAGTGCTGTAAGCGACGCGCTGATGGTTTCCCTCATGGATTATTAGGTCTTTCAGGATCGGCTTTATATGCGTGAGCCGATCTTTAGCCTTTGAGTATCGCTGTTTTGGCGTCAGCGAAGACAGCCATTTGCTTGCTTGATGGCTTGTGTTGATCGTGGGTATTTGAATTTCTGCGCTCATGCTGGCGTCTTAGTGCCGTGTAGGGCAGGGGACGCGCCATTTGATCTAGCGTTCTTGGGCGGTCAGAAGACTTCCATCTTCAACGCTCATGCCAGCGTTTGGCGTAGCGTCCACGGAACCACGCGTGAAAACGATCTGAGCAAGCTCGCGTAGGGGGGGCTTATGGACGATTTTGTGAAGTGGGTCGCTCCGGTGGCGGGGGCTGTCTTGGGGTCCGGTTTTACGCAGTTCGTGACATGGCGGCTTTCGAAGGCGACCTTGCAAAAGGAGGGGCAAATTACCGCCCTGTTGCTGGCGTTGACGCTTGAGGAATACGCCTCGCGGTGTGCCAGCTACGTCATCGAGAATGAGAACTTAGCTGACCGGGGAGCCGATCCCGATCAAGCGCATACCAACATGCCCGTGCTGTCAGATTTTTCGGAAAAGACCAATTGGCGATCGCTAGGCGCGTCGCTGACGGAGAAGGTGCTTCAAATCAAGGTCCACATCGCCAACGCCTCCAACGAGATAAGTGGGGATTGGGAAATGGGCGGGAACATCACCGCTGCCGACACCACGGGGGCGAAATGCCTAGAGGTCGGCGTACAGGCGCTTAATACGGCTGAAGACCTACGGCGCGCGTTCAGACTCAACGCGATGCAGATGACCGGTGAATGGTCGTTGCGCGACTATCTGCATAAGGGGCTGGCGGCGCAGGAAGCTCGCAAGGCGGCGTTGCGGAAGAGGCTTGAGAGCAGCCCCGATGAATTCGGGGACTGAGTCACATTAGCTCGCCAGAACCTTCACCAGCAGGGCAATGAGCCCCGGCAAGGCGTAAAGAAGAACGATGCCGACGACGCCCAAGCCGTCACCGGTAGCGCGAAATTTTCCCCACTCGACGGACATGTGATGTCCGCCCTTTCGGGGCTTTGGCGGCTTCGGCTTTTTCGGGGACACGGGCGGATTCCTTCATTGATGAGAAGAAGAAATCCCTTCGGGTAGTGACCCGGATTTGAAGATTCGGGTCAAGGGGGCTAGTTGTGGAACAACGGGGATATTCTGTGTTTGTTCTGTTGTGCAAAGCGTGCGGTACAACGCGCTAGCCCTCAGAGACTCCTCAAAAATTACGCCGCGCCTTTGGCGATACGTGAGGCGATACGCTCGATGAGCGGTGCAATTTGCTCTTGTTGATCGTCGGGAAGCTGAGCATGTAGCGGAACGCCGAGGCTTTCCGTCAGTACCTTTTGGACCTGACCTTTCGGGTCGATCCTGACCGCCAGGGCACCGCCCTTGAAGATCAGCGTCCAAATGCGCCCGGTGGTGGTCTCTTCGATTTCCACGCCTTGGACGACTGCGCTGAACGCGCTGGCAAGCTTGGCGCGAGCTTGTTCGGCAACGTCTGCATCATCGCTTTCAGCGGCAAACCGAATGTCGTTCACGCGCTTCAGATGCTCGGCGGCTCCGACCTTGCCGGTGGCGGTTTCAATCTCTTGTTCGATTGTCGCCAGCGTCGAGACCTGGGCGTCAATCTCGACCTTCAGCGCACGGATGCGGTCGGCAATCTGGTCGTCACCGTTCTCAAAAAGGGCGACCAGACGCGAGCGCGCCTGACGCTGATCGGCAATGGCTTTCTCGATTTCTGCCTTACGGACCCGAAGCTCGTGAAGCTCGCCGTCAACGCGGAAAAAGCGATCGTCCAGGGCGAGGTCAATGAAGGTGTCCAGGGCGACTTTCTCGAAGGGATCGTAGGCAAAATAGCCGCTGTTCTCGCATTTCCGACCTTCACGGGATGCCTCGCACCGGATGTAGCGATAGGTGCGACCTTTCTTATTGTGGGTCGTCATGAAGGCTTTGGAACCGCAGTTTCCGCAGAACGTCAGACCCGAAAACAAGTTGGTCGTGCCGTTACGGGCGCGCTGGTCCTTCACCTTCGTGCGGCTGGTCTTTTCGGCTCGCGCCCTGGCAACGAGGTCGGCGTCTACGATCCGGGGATAGAAGCCGGTGATGCGCTTGCCGAGGAACATGCCCTTCTCGGGAACGAAGTCACCTTCAACGGCGGGGTTCGCCAGTAGGGCGTTGATTGCGCTGATGCCCCACATGGCTTCGGCGCGATGCCGCCAGACACCAAAGGGCTTTTCGCCACGGTCATTGAGGCGCCGGCAAATAGCCTGCGATCCAAGCCCGTCAGCGGACCATTCGTAGATTTGGCGGATGAGGTCCGCGCGGGGCTGATTGACCGTCCAGCCGTCAGATGAGGGCTTTCGGCTAAGCCATAAGGGCGGGCGAGCGGCGAGATTGGTCCATTTACCTTCCTTAGTCTTCGCTAGGCGCCAGAGGCGCTCCTTTGCGCTCGTGATACGCTCGGATTTCTTTTGACTCTCGATATTGCTTTGCGCGGCGTTGATCGCCGTCGTGAGAAAGGTGCCGAGATCGGGATTGGCGTCGTAGACCGTATTCGTGTCGGCAACGGCGATCTGAACGCCCTGAAGTGTCAGATTGTAAATCCACGTCATAACTTCGGCGACCGGTCGGCGGGAAAGTCGGTCGAGCTTTTCCACGACGAGAACGGTCTTGGCGGAAACTTCGCCACGCTCGGCTTTCCGGGCAAAAACTCCAAGCTGACCGCTATTCAGGTGCTCGTTTTTGAAAGCAGATTTGCCACGGTCGATTAACGCCGGTTCGAGCGTCCAACCTCTAGAGCGAATGAAGGCTTCGCAGACGCGACGTTGGCGCTCGATGGAGTCGCCATCTTCCTGTTCGTCGGTCGAAAAACGGAAGTAGGGCAAGGCATTAGCGGTCATGGAAGCCGCATAGCACTTTCTCCGGTTATCCACCACTTTCTATCGAGAAAGAGCACGCGGAACTGCTCCCGGGACTCGTTGGCGAGCGCCACGCGGACATAGCCGAGCAGGGCGCTCCACGACGAGATGACCGGCCGCTTGACGATCTTGTCGCGGCCCGCGCGCAGGGTGGCCTCGTGCAGGAGCTTGAGGTCCATGGCGGCGGTTTCGCCGACGCCGCGCACCGTGCAAAGCTCCTCGACCGTCGCGCCTAGCACGCCGCCGAACGAGCCGAACCGGGTCAGCAGCGCCTTGGCCAGGGGTTTGACGTCGCCGCGCGGATAGGTGCGGAAGAGATAGAGCTCCAGAAGCTCGTAGTCGGGCAGAGCGACGAAGCCGCCGGCCTTGGCGCGTTGCCGCAAACGGTCGCGGTGGCCGAGGTGGTGGGCGTGGGCGGACCTGCGGGCGGGCTTGGGAGAGGCGGAAGCCTCCGGATCGGGATCCGAGATGCTGAGCGAGACCGCCTGAACCATGCGCCGGCCTAGCCTTCCAGGTTCAGGAACGGACGGCGCTGTTCTCGCCGCTCTTGCTTAAGGCGGCGCAGGCGGCGGTCTTCAAGCCACGGCGAGAAGGCTGTCAGAAACAGGGCTGGGACCACGATCGCCGCATACCAAAGGAAGTCCGAGGCCGAGATCGCGCCGTCGTGCAGCCTGAAGGCCTTCAGGACCAGAAACGGCAGCACGATCATGGGCATAACCATTTGGCCCAGGGTCTTGCGAAAACGCATGCGTTTTTCGGCTTCTGTCATGGCCGAAGCTTCGCCAAGTTCCTTGGGATTGTCTATCGCGGAAATACGCGTTTTACGCGATCACCCGCCCAGGATGGCCGGCTGGAACAGCCCGGCCGGCGAGGCGGTGAAGATCTCGTAGCCGTCTTCTGTCACGCCGATCGAATGCTCGCACTGGGCCGACAGCGATTTGTCGCGGGTCACGGCCGTCCAGCCGTCCTGCAGCACCTTCACGGCCGGCTTGCCCAGGTTCACCATCGGCTCGACGGTGAAGAACATGCCCGGCTTCAGCACCGCGCCCTGGCCGGGGCGGCCGAAATGCAGGATGTTCGGCGCGTCGTGGAACACGCGGCCCAGGCCGTGGCCGCAGAAGTCCCGGACGACGCTGCAGCGCTGGGCCTCGACATACGACTGGATGGCGTAGCCGATGTCGCCCAGGGTGGCGCCCGGCTTCACGGCCTCCAGACCGCGCTTCATGCCTTCATAGGTGATCTCGACCAGGCGGCGGGCGCGCGGGCCCACCTCGCCGACGCCGTACATGCGCGAGGTGTCCCCGTGCCAGCCGTCGACGATCACGGTCACGTCGATATTGACGATGTCGCCCTCGCGCAGGGCCCAGTCGCCCGGAATGCCGTGGCAGACCACGTGGTTGCGCGAGATGCAGACCGTCTTGGGATAGCCGCGATAGTAGAGGCAGGCCGGCAGGGCCTTGTGGTCCAGGATGAACTCGCGGGCCAGCCGGTCCAGCTCGTCCGACGAGACGCCGGGCTGGACGTGGGGGACCAGCATGTCCAGGCACTCGGCGGCCAGCTTGCCGGCGCGGCGCATGCCCTCGAAGTCTTCCGGCTTGTGAATCTTGATCTGGCCGGTGCGGGTTTCGGCTTCGATCTCGAGGGTGTTGTCCAAGGTCATGCTCTACTCGGCGTCACCGCCGCGCATGGCGGCGATCCTGTCTGGAAAAGGCGTATCTCGACATCCTAGCACGGATTTCAAGCCTTTGGCCCGCCCGGAGTGTCACAGGCCCGGCATCGGGATGACAAAGACCAAAAATATCACGCCTTCCTGGGCCTTGTGCCCAGGACCCATGGCGCCGCTCTCGCTGGGGGAGTGAACGCTTAGGGCCTTTCGGCCGTGCGAAAGCGACGGTCATAACCTGCCTTGTGCATGGGTCCTGGGCACAAGGCCCAGGAAGGCGGGTTTTGAGCTTACGCCGTGATCTGATCTCACACGATCGTTCAGCGCTCGCGCTACGGAGCCACGCGGCGCACGACGCCGGCGCCGGCGCGAACCTCCTTGACGAAGGTCGCGTCCAGCGTCGTTGGCTTGTCGCGCCGCACGTGGCAGACGCCCTTGTAGCGCGTGACCCGGCCCGAGCCCTTCTCGGTGACATCGGCGGTGAACCGCACGTCCCACTCGCCCGGACGGCCGGTGGGTTGGGGGTCCATGTCGTTGGAGTTGACGCCCTCGATCTCCTTGAGGCCGAAGCGTTGCTCCAGCTCGGAGGTGCAGGCCTTGAACGCGAAGATCGCGCGCAGGCCGGTCATCATGCCGCTCTCGGGCTTGCTCGGGTCGGAGCGGCCGCACCCAGTCAAGGCCAGGGCCAGGACGGTCAGAGCCAGGACGGTCCTCTTCATACGCTCCCCCACATCCGCGCCCCTCTCGCGCGGGTGTGTGAAGGGGTACCCGAAGCCGTGGCGATTGCAGCTTAAATCGCTGTTAGGTGAGCGTTGGCGCGACGAATACGGCAGCCCGTTTGGGCGAGGCCCTTGCGCCCGAGTCGCCGCGGATGCCGTGCGCCTCCCTCGCGTCGAAGCGGCGTGAGGAAATGCACTTAATGCGAGATGAAATTAGCATAACGTCGTTATGCGAGTATTCCTGGTTGCGCCCCGAGGGTGGAGTGAGGCCAAGGCTCGCAGCTAAGGAGAAGGCGATGAATACCGGTGCAATCCTGCAGTTGGAAAGCCAGAGCACTTTCCTTCTTAACCCCGTGACTGACAAAGGGTCGCGCGCGAAAGACGACGTTTCCTTCTGGACGCCGCAACCTATTCAAGGATTTTCCTGGTTAGGGATGTTCGCCGTGCCTAACTACAATCCTGCTCCATCGGGCGCCACTTTCCTCGAGAAAAGCGCCGGCGCCTATTCAAGGCCCTTACTTGCGCCGCCCGTGGGGTTCAACCAGGTGTGGACTTGCGTCGGCGACGGCCAACCAAGCAATCTTGGAATCTATTCGCTGCAGGCCCCTCCCGGCTACATCGGGCTCGGAACAATCGCCGTGCCTGACTTCAACAGTCCGCCAATGCTTGGCAACTACCCAAACCTTATGTGCGTGCGCCAAGACCTGTGTAAGCAAGTCTCGGTCAGCACCGTCGTTTGGAACGACCAAGGCTCTGGCGCTCCGCTCGACGTCACCGTGTTCATGCTGCCCACGGCTCAAATAGCCGCCGCATTCGTGGCGAATGGGTATCCTGGTTCCGCGACGGTCTGGGATCTGGATCCCGACAAGGTCGCTTACGTTGGCGATCTCCAGAGCGAGGAGGCTGTCTAAGCCAACCTCACCCAGGGTATGCGGGCGTTTAGCGTGATGCGAGCCGTCCCCATCCCGCACGCATAGACCAGCACCTCCACGCCCGCCTTCGCCGCTGCTTCCAGGCCGCGCGCGAAGGCGGGATCGAGATCGGCGCAGGCGCAGAACGCTTCGCAGTCCTCGCGTTGCACCACGAACAGCACGACGGCCCGCTCGCCCAACGCCACGCGGGCGGCGAGTTCGGAGAGGTGCCGCGTCGAGCGTTCGGCCTTGCAGTCAGGGAATTCGGCGAGGCCTGGGATGCGCGAGAAGTGGCAGTTCTTCAAATGCACGGACCATTTACAACAGCGGCGTAGCTTGCACCCAGAGGGGTGAAATCCGTGCCGGCCAAGGCCTACGCCTATTCGCGATACTCGTCAGCAGCCCAAGCTTCGGGCGATAGCCTCAAGCGCCAGCTTAAGGCCTCGCAGGAGTTCGCTGACAAGCATGGGTTGGAGCTGGATACTCGCCACCGCGACCTTGGCGTTTCCGCTTACACGGGCGCGAACCGCGTAAAAGGCGCTTTGGGCAGCTTCGTCGCTTCGGTCGAAAGAGGCGAGATCGAGCGTGGCAGCTTTCTGCTTGTCGACAGCATGGACCGGCTTAGTCGGGAGAGCGAAACAGAAGTTCTCTATCTGCTGACCGGGCTGACCCGGGCCGGGATCAAGGTCGTCAATCTCGCTGAAGGCCACATCCTCGACGAGAACGCTGAAGTCATCGACTACATGCGTGTCCTCGTCCAGGCGGCGCGATCAAACCAGGAGAGCAAGGAGAAGGGCCGGAAGGTCCGGGAGGCTCGCGAGCGCAACAAGGAGAGAGCTCGCAACGGTCAGCGCTGGCACAAGACCGGACCCGCGTGGCTTGAGGGCGTGGTGATTGGCGAGAAGGAAGCCCGTAGGGTCGAGTTCACCCCAATCCCTGCTCGCGTGGCCGTAGTGCAGCGCATCTTCGACATGGTGGAAGCAGGTCTGGGCACGACGATAATCGCGCAGCGCTTCAACGAAGAGAGGGTGCCGACGTTCCGCCATGGAGCCTCTTGGCAGCACTCGGCGGTCCTAGGGATCGCGCGGGCACGATCGGTGATCGGGGAGTATCAGCCGAAGTTCGCTCCCGCCGGTTTGCGAGGCAGCCGCCGCCCAAACGACGGAGAGGCGATTTCCGGCTACTATCCAGCGATCATCGACGTTGGCCAGTTCCATCGGGTCCAAGCGATCATCGAGGAGCGAAACCGTAAGCCGCGTGGCGCCCATGCAGGTGTTCGCGAGTTCACGAACCTCTTCGTCGGGATTGGAAGATGCGCGGAGTGCCGGGGCACGATCGGCATCCACGTTGCTCACAAGGGACGGCCCGGAAAGAGTGCCGCGCTGAGGTGCGGTAACAGCGCAAGACACGCGCCTGGTCCTCTGGACCCCAACCGTCCCTGCACGAACAAGGTCCGATACAACTATCCCAAGCTTGAGGCGGCGGCGTTAGCGCATGTCAGCAGCTTCCAAATTCCAACTGCGCGTCAGGATGTCCGGTCCACAACCGCGCTTGAAGCTGCTCTGGCCGACGCAAAGGACTTGGAGCGGAAGGTCGAGGCGCTGCTCGACCTCCTTGAGAACGGTGATGTCCGGATCCGCGCTCGCTATGACCAGCGGGTGGCGCAGTTAGAGGCCAAGCAGATTGAGGTCTCACGCCTAAGATCGGCTGTCGAGCAGGGCGCGGTGAGGGCACCTCTAGAGGCTCGGCACAGGGCGCTAGAGGAGCTTGTCGGAAAGCTGGCGGCAGCCGAGGGGAAGGGGCTCTATGATCTCCGGGCCGCGACTGCTCAGGCCTTGCGAGACGTGGTGGACCAGATCGACTTCTACCCCAACGGGGACGTTCACTTCGTCTTGGCTGGCGGGTTGCGCGCTTTCCGGTTCCGGGATGGGGACCTCGTCGATTACGTGGACCTCACGGGTGATATGCTCTTCGAAGAAGCGATGCGCGCCCGTAAGGGCGATGTTGGCGGTGATCGGCAACGCGCGATGGACCTGCGGAGCGCGGTAGTGGGCAACGACGAGCAGGCTCAAGAACGTCTGCGCCGGGTGCTGAACGGGGACTAACGGAGCAGTTATGGCTCGGTTCGAATGCACGACGCCAACCACTTGGACGCCCAGCGCCACGAACCTGGGTGATCAACGCCATCGAGCTGGACACCTTGGACCGGACATCGCCAACTTCAGAGAAGGGTGGAGTCTGTGTGAAAGCTCCTGCGGGGGCACAAAACACCCGTAGCCACATATCCAAAGTTGCCGATTAGGCGCTCTGTGCTCGTGGAAACCGGTCGGGACACGAAATTTCTTTCGCGAGACACTTCAGTCCTGCGTTTTCACACAGCCTCGGTGGATAGCGGCCATTGATACTGGCCTCACGCGCGGCGGTCTTCGGACCGATAAGGCTCAAATTTCCAGCGGCGGGCCACTGGAAGAAATTTAGATCCAGGTTTGTCTGTCCTATTTTGGGTGTCTCGATTTGACGTGCGAGCAATATTGAACGCTGTTGGTGGAGCTTGTGGGCTAAGGGGTAAAACCATTCAAGATGATCGACCTTAGAACGGCGCCTGCGAACAGGGTCGTGATGACCCGTCTCGAGAAAAATCAGGAGAAACTTGCTGTCTTAGAGCGCGATTGGCGCGACCTAGGGACGGTCCGACAAGTCACATTTCACGCCAGGTTTCTCGATCGCGAGGATGAAGTGCCGGGTTGCTGGCCGCCGCCGGAAGAGCGTGCGGCCAGCTTCATGGCCTTGGCCCAAACGCTTGGCTTTGGTGGCAATAGCTATGGCGATCAGTATGGCGACTGGACCGTCCACGTCTCGAAGCGCTTTGTACCAACCGCTGAGATCATCACAGAGATCGAGGAGCAATTCGACGCATTCTGCTCGAGCGAGAGCGGGTACCTGGATGGCTGGTTCTATCCGCCTAGTCGAAAGGTGGAGTTTGGGCCTGATGCGCGTTCAAATGGGAGGGCGGTTCAGGCGAGATCTGATGTTTTGTTCGGCGTTGCGCCAGTTTCGGATTCTGTAAATCCGAGCAGTTCTTCGTTTAGACTGGTCCCGGCGGAGTTTCTGCGCCGAGCCAAATCCATGCAGCCTTCGGGACCAGAACCGACCGCATCAGCGTTTTCCCAATGGGTTTACTCTCTCTATGCCGACGCGCACGGGAACCAAGAGGATCGGGATCAGGGCAAGACCGCTGAGGCCGTCATATGGGATGCCCGAGTTGCAGAGCGTCGGCGGATGACCCCCGGATGCGTTGACAACGGGTTCCTGCGCGACGTGGGCTCGCCATGGCGTCTTCTTCACAACGGTCTCCACGACGTAGGTGGAGCGCGGCCCACGCACTTCGAACTGCCACAGTTACGAGTTCAAGGGGAGGCGTTGCGGGTTTCTCCTGACTTGGTCTTTCTCAATAGGCAGGAGTCGCGAGCTGCGATTGTCGAGATAAAATACTCGCAAATGCCCATTCCGAAAAACCTCTGGCCGAATATATGGGCGCAGCTCTGGTGCTACTCACATATTGAAAATCTAGCATTAATGGACGAGATTACTGTGATCGGTGAGGTGTGGGGCGAAAGGTGGACTCGATCGTCCGGCGGCGGTCGCCGGGGAATTGTCCCAGGCAAAAGAATAATCTGTCTGAGGTCCTCGGTGCGGCGAGATCCGCGATCGCCAAAATTTGATCAGTTCTTTCGGAGGCTGTTCGAAATCTATAGAGGTCATTGATCGAACCTATGAGCGCTTACTTCAAGGCCGGTGCGCTTGGGTGCCTAGAAAAACAAAGCATAATCTATTTAAGCCAGCGCTCCCCGTTTCCGCAAAGTAGACCCTTTCAACGTGGCAAACGGGGCGGAGGCGGAAATGGCGCCCGCTCCGGAAGCGGACTCTCAACGCAACCAGTTAGATGGCGCGAACTGTCCAGCCTACCTGGGCGTCCAAGTGGTTGGCGTCCTCCAGGTTCGAACAAGCTGCCACCCTTGAAGGGTCACGCAGGGACGGAATGAACTCTCGCGCTTAGCGGTGCCGTTAAGCTATTCTGCGCCTTCTATGGGCACTGAGAGGCTGATTTGAGTTCCGCTCCTGATGCGCAGTCGTTCCCTCCAGGCTTCTTCAAACGGCTGCGCGATCAAGTCGCCGTCGTAATCGCAAGATACAACGCCAATGAGGTGCCAAGCCTATGCCGCCGATACGGTTTGGGCGACGGTACAGCGGCCGAAGCGTTCTCTGGCAAGGCAAAGTACGCCACGGCACGGCTCTTGGAACTAACGAACGACCGGGTGCTCGAAATTGCTCGCAACGTCGCTAGCGAGGAGGGCGACCAAGAGTTGATCGCTCTACTGGCCAGCGTCGAGCCTAAAGCTCCTCAGCCTCCACCCGCACCGCCTCTACCCGGTTTCGGTGCCCCCTCGCGCCCCTATTACTCAGAACGGATGGGGAAGAACCCTTCGGGCGGGAAGATCGATCTGAAGACCCTGAAGGCGCTCTATCGGTCGGAATACGATCGATGGGACCTCGACGGCTACCTCCAAGAACACTTTGGCATGTTCTGCGTGGACGAGGATTTTGTCGCTGGGAAGCTGGGTCGGGATATCAGCTCCAAAATCCTCTTCCTCCTCAACAAGGACGACCTCTGGCCGATACGCGATCAGCTTGACGGCTACAGCGAAGACGACCTCTTCAGCATCATCGAGTTCATGTTCGACCACGTCTCCAAGCCGACCGCAGGCAAAAACCACACCTACGGCCATTGTGGGATGCACTGGACCGAATTCGACGCGGAGACCGGACAAGCGGAATACCGGGCCAGCGTGAACACCCTGTTGGCTCGCTACGCGAACGGCTACGAGCTGTCGCCAACGGGCGAGGTGATGGAACTTGGTCCGCCTGGAACTGCAAACCTGCTCCAGACTGAAGTGCCTATTGCCGATCGCAACGTCTCGGGCCGGGTCGAGGCGGCAATCAAGAAATTCCGCCAGCGTCGATCCACAATGGACGACCGGCGAGACGCGGTTCGCGACCTTGCAGACGTGCTTGAGTGGCTGCGACCGCAAATCAAGACGCTGCTCGTCAAGGACGACGAGAATGCGCTGTTCAACATCGCGAACAACTTCGGCATCCGTCACCACAAGCAGGGGCAAATGACCAACTACGACCCGGCGATCTGGCTGAGCTGGATGTTCTACTTTTACCTCTCGACTATCCATGCGGTGGTTCGAATGATCGAGAAGGGTAAGGCGTAGATGGAAGCAATCCAGAGGCCTCGCCCTAAGCGGTGCTGTTAAGCTAGTCTGCACCCCAGACGAGCACGGGAGGGCGAGTTGAACCCGATAGCTTGCGCGATTGCGGCCCTCATCCTGATCTGCGCGCCGGAAGCGTTCGCGCAAACCCAGCCAGCCCCGAAGCCCTACGTCTCCGTCCTGAAGGCGCGCGATATCGACGGTCTCCAGCTTGGAATGACCCTCCAAGAAGCCTCTCAACGGATGCGACTGCGCTCTATCGGTGCTGGCCAGTTCCAGGGCCGCAACGGCAACAAGGAATTCGATCTGGGCTTCACGTCGCTCGGGCACCTCTACCGCATCGACTACACGCAAACGCTCGGCAGGTTCGCCCCCGACTATCAGTTTGGACAGCAGCTCGCTGCGAAACTGACCGAGAAGTACGGCCCTCCGCACGAGAACAGCCTCCCTGGCGGCGCGGCGAGTTGGAGGGGCTACGCCAAGGTGCGGATGGACAGCGGGCAGATACTCCCCAGGGAAGTCGAGAGCCTATCGGAGTACCTGGGGGGCGGGCCGAACGGTGAGGTTCAGGTGAACATGAAACTCATGGACTTCAGCGTCATGTGGAAGGACCAAGCAGCCCAGAACAAGGGGCCTCGGAACGACGGGGCGGGCAAGCTGGACTTCTGAATGGCCCTCCGACCGATATCCGAGATACCGCCCATCGAACGAGTGGCCGTCGATCCTGAAGCGATGGCCGCATTCACTCGGGAGCGTCAGTTCACCAATCTGGCACTCGACCTATTGGCCGAGACTGGAGCCTACGCCTGCTATGCGGGGTCGATGACCGACGAAACGGGAACGTGGAGCAGGGGCGAAGCAGCCGTGGGCGGCAACATGATCCGTCTCTACAAGCTCACCCACGCGATCTTGGATCAGGCCTCCCAAGATCGAGGCGAACTCATGATGATGATGGTTCGACTTGGGTTCGAGACGGTCGTAAATCTGCGTTTCATGATCCACCACTTCTCCCCCGAATTGGTGAATAGCTACGTCACCTATTCGATGAAGCACGAGCGCAAGCTGCTTGAGACCATCGAACGGAACGTTGCCGCCAATGGAGGGGAAGCGCGTCACATTGAGGATCGCATGAAGCGCTCCCTAGAACGCACGGCCAACGCCTCAGGGGTCTCCTACGATCAGGTGGACATGAAGCAGAAGAATTGGGGCGGGAAGAACACCTACGAGAAGGCGAAAGCCCTGGACTGGAACGAGGCCTACCTAGGAGCCTTTTCGGGGCCATCGCACAACATCCACGGAAGCTGGCAAGAGCTGTACGCGAGCCACCTGGAATGGGATGGCAACGGACGCTTCACTCCCAAGCTCGAATTCACCCGACCCAGACCGCAGCCGATATACTCCATGTGCTGGCTGATTACCGAGGGCCTGTACGACTACTATGCGTTCAAGGTGGGAGAGGAGAACATGGAAGGTCTTTGGGCACCCGTGGCGGACCTACAAGAGCGTGTTATAGCAGTGGATGAAGCCCATGAAGCCTATCTTCAGCGGAGACCTTGGCCAACCACTTGACCTGAAATTCAGGATCCGTGTGTCTCGTTGAGTAACGGGGCTTCTCGGAGCGACTTTTGGCGGGGGATGCTGAATGGCGAGTTGTTAGCGTTGCGATGGACTCTTGGGTGGGACTGGGACATGCTGGACACAGATGAGGCACGTTGGCGCGCTACTATATCGGATGCGTCGGTCGCCCTGAGGGCGGACTAAGCCGCAGCCGGCACATCATAATCTGACGGCAAGCTATCGGTCGCTCACATCGTTGCTGCTACTGGAGGGGGGAGGCAGTTAGCGAGTTCGCGCGCGTTTATTTGCCAAGCTTTGCAAGGTGCTATTTGGGCCTATCTGACGCGCAGCGGCCAACTTCGCCGATCGCATCATCCGGATCGGTGACTTGCTCCTGAAGCCCTCCCACGAAGATCCGTTTCGTCTGATAAACGTCTACCATTAGCTTCCAAATGAGGTCAGCTTCTGGCGAGCCCTGCTCTCCCTCAAGGATGAAAGCATTGTCGTCGATCTTCGTCCAGGTCGTATTTGCCCAATACCTGAGCCCTATATTTCCCAAGGCCGGGAAGCTGTCCCTATAATAGTAGATCTTTCCGGTCTTTTGTTCGCACCCGAAGGCGAAGAGTGACCACTTATCCATTCGTACGGAAGCATACAAATTGTCTTGGGGCGACTTGAAGCGGCTTTCGTCCCATTGCGCGGTGTTGAGAACGGCCATTGGGCCGTCATACAAACCCTTCTCACGCGTAAATTTGTAAACCACCTCTGCTCTAACCGGGGCCGAAGTCAGCGCCAGTCCCAAGAGCAAACCTGCGAAGACTACCTTATTCCAATTCATAGCCCCCCCCCTCCGCGATAAAATGTAGTTTATCATAAGAGGATGCGGTTAAGTATATATGAATGACTGATCGTGAA
Organism: uncultured Caulobacter sp.; assembly: GCF_937900395.1. Lineage (GTDB taxonomy): Bacteria > Pseudomonadota > Alphaproteobacteria > Caulobacterales > Caulobacteraceae > Caulobacter. The sequence goes on along the minus strand of NZ_CALCDX010000153.1, from coordinate 20,640 downwards.
CCTGGGAGTCGGTTTAAGTGATGATATTTGGATGCGGTGCGCCAAATCCGGCGCGGAAATTTTAACGTAAGACGCGCGCCAATATTACAGTAGAAGAATTAATTGAGGATAGCGCACGACGCGGGGCGACAGCCCAACCCCGTGTCACTTATGGGTACACCCTTATGCGACGCGCGCCGAAGCCCTGTCAGGCGTCTTAATTGGGTTGATTTCCGCCCTGTAAGACACAATCGCGAATGGCCTTAGACCCAAAGGAGAAGGCCATGCTCGTCGGTTACGCCCGCGTCAGTACCACCGAGCAGTCCCTTGAGGTTCAGCTTGATCAGCTCGCCCAAGCCGGGGTCGAGAAGGTCTTCAGCGAACAGCGTAGCGGCAGGAGGGCGGCCAATCGGCCGGAGCTGCAACGGGCTCTGGATTTCTGCCGCGAGGGCGACACGTTCGTGGTCACGCGCCTCGACCGCTTCGCCCGAAGCGCCGCCGACCTTCACCGCACCGTCGAGCAACTGACCGCCAAGGGTGTCGGCTTCCGATGCCTCCAACAGGGCGGGATCGACACCACGACCACCCACGGCAAACTGATGCTCGGCATCTTGGCCGCCGTCGCTGAGTTCGAGCTGGACATTCGCCAGGAACGGCAACGGGAGGGCATCCAGAACGCCAAAGCAAAGGGCGTCTATCGCGGACGGAAAGCTTCCATAGATAGGAACGCGGTGAAGCGCATGAGCTTGGATGGGATGTCGGCGCGGTCGATCGCGGAGCGCCTGGGCTGTTCGCCAGCCAGCATCTACCGGTTAGCTGGAAGGCCCGCTGTCGATGCCTTCAGCCTTTAAAAAGGGCCAAGATCCACTGAGGTGCCGCGTTTGCGATCGCGAGCGCTTTGGTCGCGAGGCTCTCCTTGATCTGCCCAGCTTGAAGCTTCGCGCTCTCCTTGCCCAGATCGGCGTCAACGAGGTTTCCCACACCGGTCTCCAAGGCGTCGGCGAGGCGTCCGTTTTGTTCGATAAGGCGATCGAACGAACTCGCGCGCTCGCCGTAGTAGGTTGCGGCGTCCACGGCCTGTCCGAGGGCAGCGTCGAGACTGCCGAACAGTTGGGCGGGCTCATTCCAGTCGATCGCGTCGAGCTTCAAGGCGTTCAGCGTCATGGGGCGCGCAGCGACGCCTTCGAGGTCGCCGCTCGAAGACCTGACGAACTCATAGTTGGTCGCGACCGATGCCAGAACCGATGTGGTGGTGGTCGTCGTGGTCGGCGTGGGGAGTGGATCGGTAGGTGTCAGAACGACGTTATTGATCTGCCACCCGGAACCGCCGAAATGCTCGTTAAAACGGAACTCCAATGACTGGCCGTTCGCAGGATCATAATCGAAGCTGAGAACATTCTGGAATGTGACCGGCGTCCCGGGCGCGACCGCTACCCCGCCAGGCGCGTAAGGCTGACCGGTCGCTGCCACGCGTCGCGTCCCCTGCCAGACCTCGACGACATCCAAGGCGCTGTAGGTGTCGATATCAAGGTCGATCCGGCCGGGCGCTGCGCCGCCGTTCACCGCAAAGGTTCGACTGCCCGAACCGGACGTGTAACCGACCAGGCTGGACATCGCGGGCGGGGTGTAGGGTGAAGTCACCGTGGTGTAGGTGGTGCTGGTCTGCGTCACCGTGGTGGGCGTCAGTATATCCGCCAACGGCTTCTTGCCGTCGAACTCAGCCAACATCGCCGTGCGATCTACCTGACGAAGCAGAGCTTCAATGTCTGCGCGGATCGAAGCCTTGGCTTGCGCGCTCAACGAGGTGTCCCGATACGCGACCGCCTTCTCCCGCGCTTTCTGCAAAAGATCTGTAATTGCGTCCAAGCCCGCCGAAGCTGTCGCGATGAGGGACTGACCTCGCGCGAGGCTGTCATTGGCGACGGTCCAGCCACTTCGCTCCGCCGACATCATGGTGGCGATCGAGTTGATCGCACCATTGTCTTTGGCCGAGGCGACAACCTTTCCGGTGGCGATCCGGTTGCGGCTCGTCGCCAGTTCCTTTTGCGATGCGGCGAGTGCCTGCCGTGCTTGGTTCGCGGCGGCGTTGGTATTGATAGACGCCATCTAAGAACTCGACCGCGCGCAGCGGCTAAGCGAGGCGGCAGCCTGCCGATGGGCAAGTGCGCTTCGCGAGGGGAAAAACACACCCCATGGCTAAACAGCGCCGCACAACCTCTGCTATCCGGGCTGAACCCGGATAGCGCTCTCGTTGACCGCCCTACAGTAAAGCCGAATATGGATTTGGACCGCGCTCAGCCCCCGAAGACTTACGTCCTATCTCCGTTCGGCATGGTCCTGATCGCGACCTACGCTGTTCTGTTCGCGGTCCTGCATTCGCTGGCGAGGACCTGGGGCATCACGATCTACAGCCTCTGGTATCCGATCGCCGGCGTCCGCTTCGCGTTCCTTTGGCGCTATGGCGCGAAGTTCGCATGGCCGTTCGCGCTCGCCGAGCTGCTGGTCCAAGCCTTCTGGGGGCGTCTGGACAAGCCGCCGATGGAGGCGCTGGTTTTCGGTTTGAGCGTGGTGTTGCCGCCGCTGGGTTACGGGCTCGGCATCCGTTTGGTGCGGGCGGCGCGCAAGGAAAAGCCCGAGAAGGAAACTGCCTTGTCGATGGCGATCGCCATGGCGGTCGCGCCAGCGGTGGCGGCGAGTTTCAGTCTGCCTTGGGCCTTCCTCGATCAGCGCGCATCCCTGATCGCGCATGTCGTGGATCGGCTGGCGGCCATTCTTACCTTCCTGATCGGTGACGTGCTGGGCGTTCTTCTGCTCGCGCCGCCGTTGCTCTGGGCGTTGGCGCTGCGAAGCGCGAAGAGCCGTCATGCGCCAAAGCGCCTGACGACGCCTCGGGTGTTCGAGGGGGCGGCGGCGGTCGTGCTGGCCTTCCTCGTCTCATGGGTGGCCTACAGCGCCGAGTTGGGTGTGCGCCTGGAGCCCTTTGTTCTGGCGACCGTGTGGATTGGTCTCCGTCTTGGGCCCTGGGCCGCTTGGAGCGTGGCGGCGTCCACGGCGCTCTACGTGCTGTTTGGTCTTCCCGCCGCGACGCCGACCGCTGATCGGGTGGAACTGCACCTCCTGGCCGCCTGTATCGCTGTCGCGGGCTATCTGGCGGGAGGCTACTCCGACGCCGAAATCCGCCACGCCGCCGAGATCACCCAGCGTGATCGGTTGCTGTTCCAGGCCGAACGGCTGAAGACCCTGCGCGCCATGTCCGTGGCGATCATCCACGAGATCAGCCAGCCGCTCTCGACGCTGGCTGTCGAGGCCAAGCATCTGCGGGAAGCCAGTCAAGCCGGGTCTATCGGGGACGAAGATCTCAAGTTCACGGCGCAGCTAATCGAGCGCAAGAGCAGTGGCCTTGCCGAACTGGTGCGCACGCTACGGCGCTTTGGCGCGCGGACGACCGAACCCGCCACGCTAGTCGCGCTTTCGGAGGTCGCCAGCGAGGCCGTGACGGTTGTTCAATCGGAGGCCAAGGCCCTGAAGGTCAGGCTAGAAGTCGAAGGCGCGTCCCGCGAGCAGATCGTGGGCAACGCGCTGGAGCTACAGCAGGCCTTGGTCAATCTGCTGCGCAACGCGATGTCCGCCTCGCCCGGAGCGAGCGTGATGGTCCGTCTGGGCTCCACGCCTGCGAGGGCGTTTTTCGCCGTCGAGAATACGCCAACAGCCACCGCGGCTGATGGCATGGGCGTCGGGCTCATCATCGCGCGGACGATCGTAGAGGCGTCCGGGGGCGAGCTGAGGCGAAGCGACATCGGCCCAAGGGTGATCTATCGCGCCGATTTTCCGATTAAGGCGTTCGAGCATGGCTGACGCCATCTACGTTATCGACGATGACCTTGACCTGGCGCAGAGCCTCGCGCGCCTGTTTGGGCGTCACGGACTGGAAGCGCACGCTTTCGCGGATCCGGCAGGGCTCCCTAGTGTGCAAAGGGGCGGTGAAGGCGGGCTCTGCATCGTTACGGACATCATGCTCGGCGACGACAACGGCTTTGACGTCGCCCAAAGCATACGCGCCTGGGCTCCGAGCGCGGCGGTCCTGTTCATGACGGCTTGGCCCCACACCGCCGACGCGGTGGACGCGATCCGGCGGCATGGGGGCATCGACTATCTTGAGAAGCCGATCGACGAGGAGAGGCTTCTGCGGTCGGTTTCCGAAGGTTTGGTCTGGAGCCGGGAGCGGACCCTTGCCGCCCGAGCTATTGAGCGGCTGTCCGCTCGCGAACGCGAGGTGCTGGGGCTGGTCGCCGACGGCAAGAGCAGCAAGGCCATCGCCAATGTGCTTGGCCTGTCCTTGAAGACCGTGGAGGACCATAGGGCGGCGATCAGAGCCAAGACCGGCGCTCATCTCCTTGAGGACTACGTGCGGCTCTGGAGGGCCTTGTAGCGACGGATTGATCCGGCCTGCTTCCTGCTGCCGCCGCGCGCCTTGCCTCGGCACGGGCGAGCATGGTCGCCCTTATTTGTGCTTTTGTATCTTCGGATCGCGGTGGGCGCTTTTGGCCTCTCATGGCATCCGCGCGGGCCTCTACGTGCGCCTTGTCCTGACGGCGCCCCTTGAGCTTCGCGCTGATCTTAGCCTTTGCCTTTTCGGAGTGCTTATCACCGAGGCGAAGGCCATTCATCTTCTCGCTGGAGCGGCGGATCATAACTCTGGCGGTGTCCCGGTTCATGACACCCTCGATACAGGCCTGTTTCGACACCCAAGATAAGACGTAGCCGAATTCCCGGTGGCGCATGAACCCGTCGATGGTTCCTGCTGCTAGGTGCTTCTTGATCGTTTTTTGCTGGTGCGGGGTGATGATGCCTGCGAACTGCGCTGCGGTGAGTTCGAACTGGCGGCCCTTGGAGAGTTGATAGGCGCGAACGCGCTCAAACCAGCCGTTGATGAATTCGTCGTATTCCATGTGGTGCTCCGAAGTGATTGACCCTTGGGAGAGCACCACACAATCCCAAGGGTCCTGCGGTTGAGACCTAGCAGTATCGCCAACCGAATTACGTTGATGCCGTTAGGTGGGTGCTCTGCATCAAATCTATTTAGCTGAAGTGTAATGAAGGATCGCCGATCGCCTCTATATTCAGGCGAAGTTAGATAGGATCTATGTGAGGTTAACGAAAAAACGGCTATGCCTTCATGATGAAAGCGGTAGTTAGATAGGAACAATCTACGAAGTAGATTATTACTCCCCAGCTTCCCTTCCACCACGAAGACCTAACCAGTTAATCGGACCTGCGGATTTCGCTGTCGCTCCGCGCTAAAGCGCTCGCTCTGCGAAATCCATTGGTCAAAGGCTTTCGCCTTCATCGGGGTGGATGCCTTCGGCCGTCGCTGTCGCTCCACTGGGTCGCCTTCGGCTCCGTCCTGCGGACAGCCATCTGTCTGCGACGCCAGTCGAGAAATAACGGCGCGACCAGCCTCTTCGGGCTCGCCCAAGGCAGAAGCTGACCGGAACGACACCAAGCAGCGCCGTGGCTTTCTCGGCTCTATGTGAGCCCTTCTAGGGGCTCGTGTAGGCTGCCCCCGGCAGAAGCCGGGGGCAGTCCCGCTATGCAGACGGCTTGGTGCGGGCCACGATCTGGCGAACCATCGCGGTCACGTCTACGTCGTCAGGGCGGGGCTTCCGGTCAGCATCGGGCTTGTAGTCCTCGGCGATGAACTGGTCGGCGTCGTCGAGCAAGCACGGAGCCGTGTCGGCGATGTCCTTGCCAAGGTGCTCTTCCAGCGCTGCAAGCTGCTCGAACCAAGGGATGAGGATCAGCTCCGGGTCCTGTTCGAACTCTGACTGGATGACCCAGATGGCGTACTGCTGGACCAGGCTGGCTTTGACCCGCCGCTCCTTGCCCTTCTTGCCAGCCTTGGTCGTCCCGGTGATCACGATGCCCGGAATGATCGCGGTATCCTGAGTTCCGTCCAGCGCCAGCTTGCGAAAGCTCGGTCGGTCTTCCGCTGGGACGGTACGCCAGAGATCGGCTAAGTCGTCGGCCTCGCCCTGGAGCTTGGCGGAAGCGCCGCGCTTGGCCGACTTCTGCTCAGCCGTCCGCTCGCCCATCTTAGCCACTGTGACGACCTTGCGGATGAACTTCTCGGCCGCCGACCAGTAGTAGGCTGCCTCGGAGCCTACAGTCGCAGGAACCTGCTTCGCCGCCTCGGCTCGTGCCTTCGCGGCCTCCACAGCGAGTTGATAGGCAGCCAGCTTATCGGCAGGAAGGACCAGCGCCATCTGCTTGTCAGGAAGGCAAGAGTTCGCATCGCGCGTCAGGTTGGCCATGAGCAAGGCGTTGCGGTGATCGGCGAGGTTCGGGATGACAAAGGTCATTACGCATCCCCCCGACGCTTGCTCGACGTACTGGCCAAGAAGTTGCGCTGCATCTTCGCGCTAGCCCGCGCCATCTCCGGCGTATGCTCGAACACACCTTCCAGCGTATCCGAGACCGGCGCCTCGTCGAGCGCAGTCATGTGCGTGTCCGCAGCCTTCAGCGCTTCGTTCTCGGAGTTGGGCACGATGCCGCCAAGGAAGACTTGACCGTTCTCGATGTAGACCCAGGCTTGGGCAAAGTGACCCGCCGCACCGGTGACGGGCAAGGTGTCGATGAGCGCTTCGGGGAGTTTCGGCAACGCCTTGGCGCGCTGCGTCAGCTCCGTCTTGCGCTGCTTGGTCACCGGCTTGCGCGAAGAGCGCTTCTGGCCGTTCTTTTCGGTGTCGGCCTTGATGATGCCGGTCACGCCTCCCTTGAAGTTGAAGATGTACTCTTCGGCTTCGTCGGGGTGGATGTCCTCTTCAAAGAGGTGGCGCATCACGCCAGCACCGCGCTGCTTGCTGGTGTCCCAATTCCATTTCGTCAGGCCAGACACGCCCATGTAGGACACCTTCGTACCTTTCGGGTCGAAGTCGCCGAAACAGACGCGAGCGATGGGAAGCCACTGGTTGGCCCCCTGCTCGGCTATGGGGACCTGGCGCTTGGTCAGTTCGATGGTGAGCGCGGCCGGGTCGTGCTGGTAGTGATACCAGCCGAAGCCGTAGGAAGCGGCGTAGCAGCGAGCCAAGCCACGCAGGTGGTCGCGGTCTGCTTGCGCGCCTAGCTTTTGGACACCAGCAAGCTGGTTAGCGAACGGAGCGCTCGTGTCGATTACGGAAATCGGAATCATGTCGTGGACCCCGATGCCAAATCGGGGAAATCCACATGACGGCTAGTTCAAGCACGTCACGCCCTCCGAAGATGATCGGAGAAATTCGGCATCGGCTCTGCGCTGGAGATCGAACCCCAGACCTGAGCGTGGCAACCTGCCCGCAGAAAAGAACGGCCATTGCGTCAGGGCCGCGTTCGTTGCGCCTGTCAACAGCGAACGGTGCCTTTATGGTCCAGCTTATCCGGAGTGGCAAGTACAATTTGGCGAAATGCCAAAACTATTTTATCTCTATGCTTAATTTCTGAACTAAACCAGAGTAACACTTAACGATGGTGATAAGCCCGTGCTTATCAATGCTGCTAGTGCAGCGTCGGCGCATCAAGTCGCTGGAGGAAGCGCAGGATGTCGTTCGCGGCACGCTCCCAATGCTGCTGCGCCTCTTCCTCACTCGCGGCCGTATCCATGTTAGCTGTCGCGATCTCGACGCGAGCCTGAAGCTCCCGGTAGTCGCGACGAACCCCGTCATCGACCCGTCTCCGGTCGTAGTCGTCGAAGAAGCGGAGAAGGCGCGAGAGCAGCGGACCAGCCTGGAGCATCAATACTGGCCCTTGAAGGTCACGAAGATCGCGAGCGCGAAAAGCGCCGCGCTGAACAGGACTGCGGCCCAGCCCCAACTCGTCAGGCTACGGAACAATTCAGAACCCCGTCGTCTCATGGCCTTTCCGGTAGCGCGACAAAGCGCGAAGGTCGAGATGCGCTCGTGCAAGGGGAGAGAATACCGATCTAATCGCTCCCTGAAATCGCTAAAATCTGTGGCTGTGGCGGAAGAATTATTTATGATCAGGATTTCCGGTCTGGCCGGTGAGGAACTGCCACAGGCGCACCATCGCCCAGGTGTCTAGCTCGCAGTAACGCTCAAGCTGCTGACGAAGCATCGTTTGCCGCTCCGGCGTGGTGTCCGGTCGGATCGCATCAAGATAGGCTTCTTGCGCCATGCCGCCATGCTGCACGCCTTCCAGGTCCTGGTAGCGTAAGTCAGGCGCGATTGCTGGCAGCACGGCCTTGATGCTCCAGCTTCCCTTTTGGGTCGGATGATAGAAATGCTCCCGCGCGACGGGCAGTAAGTCCACCAAGCGCCCCGCGATGCCCCTTAGAGCCCCTGCTAGGGCAGGAAGCTGTTCCGCTAGCGCTAGGATAACCCCGCGCTCGAAACCCGCGTTGTAGGCGAAGATTACGCCCTCGCTGCCACACGCGACGACCAAGGCTTGAGCTAGGCGTTCCGAGGGGTTGTCGCCTGTGGTGTCCAAGATGCCGACGTGGCGTGGACCATCGGCGCACACGACATGCAGGCTGAACTGGAAGGGTATTTGCTGGAACGGCTTTGTCCCCGCCCAGATCGGAACGGCGAACTGGATGGTCTCAAAGTTGAGGAAGTAGGCCGGAAGCGTGTAGGGCTCCAGCGCCGCTGCCGCGCCAGCGGCGTCGAAGTATGTGGTCTGCGACAGCGTGTGCCGCTTTACCCGCAATTGGCTGGGATTGAGGAGGTTATCCGGGATTTCCGCGAGCGCACGGACCCCGTCGTCCTCGATCAATGCCTTGAGCGGACGAGATGTGACGCGGGGTAGCCACGATGACGGAAATTCCGGATCTGGGTCCAGCTTGGCGCAGAACTCAGCGAAGCCGCATTCGAAGGGGTCTTTGCAATGGCGGCCACGCCGCACCTCGGGCATGTCGCCGGTAAGGACCTTTTCAGCTTCAGCGACCCATCCAGCCACTTGCGCCGCGCGCTCCTTAACAGCGGTCGTTACGTCCCGCTCGACTAGCAGGCCACGGTAATCGCCATCGCCAGCATAAATCCAGGTCGTGTCGATGTGCGCGACTGACACAGCATCCAGCTCCAAGCCGGTCGATGCGGCTACGAACACCTGAACCCCAACATCGTCGAGGTGGTAGTTCTTGAGGCTGCCCGTCGACTTCACCTCGATCAGGCGCCATGCGCGGCGATTGTTGGAACTGACGGGCGTGAGGATGTCCGCGAAAAATAGCGCACCACTGGCGGAGAAGCCCGCTTCGAAGATCGGTCGGTCGTCGGCAAGGAGTTCGTTGGTTCGATAGAACGTCGCCTCGTAGCCATCCGATTGGGCATTCAACAGGACGCCCCGGCCTTCCGGATCGTAGATTTCTCGGGCTATCTCGCCGACCCGATTTCCAGCGGCGATCAACTGGACGCTTGCATCGGATGCGCTTCGCTCCTCCGGGCGATGAACCTCCAACCAAAGACGGCGGCGGCATTGCCCGAACGACAGCAGCTTGGACTTCGAGAGTGCTCGCATCAAACCTCCAGCTGGGCGGAGCTTAACCGGAAAATGGATCTGTCGCGCCTTGGAGTGCGAGGAGATCGTCCAACAGAAAGGCACGGTAGCTTTCGGCGATCTCGTTCTCGGTCGGCATGCGGCCAATGCGGGCGCGAAGGCGATCTTGTAGGCGGGGAAATATTCCGAGGGTGCGGAAAAGCAGGTGTCGCTTCCTGGCTTCACGTATCACCCGAGCAACCGGCCTCATCCAGTCGTAGTCGGCGTGGGTAAGCCCGGCTGGCGGATGCGGCGCGTCTAGATCGTGCTGATCGAGCAGCTCATATCTAGGTAGCGATGAAACGAAGATGCGCGGACGGAACGGATTACCGGCGGTTGGGCGCACGCTGATCGCGAGTAGCGATACCGCCTTGCGGATGGTCGCGGAGGTGTAAGCGCGTGGGCGCATTCTAGGCTAAGTGGGCATAGAGCGTCTGGGCGCTCTATGCCGCTCAGCTTCTAGGCGTTGGCCTTGGCCTTGCCCTTGAAGTTGCGCTGCCGTTCGACCGCAGCAGCGGCTGTCACGGCGTCGAGTTCACCGGCTTCGACCGCCTTCGTCAGGGTGTCGATGACGGCGGGCAGGGCTTCCAGCTTGTCCACCGAAATGGCGGTCATGCCCTTTGCCAGCTCAAGGGGCTTGGCCCCGTAGCGAAGGGTGAAGAACAGAGCGCCATTGGCGTCGCTGAACCAGCCGCGCCGAACATGGCGCGGAGCTTCGACACGGGTGCGATTGCCCGCCTCGTCCTTGCGGGTGACGACGCGCGTGGCGTTGAAGGTCTCGCCAGACAGGTGCGCGGCGACCAGCGCCTTCTGTTCGGTGAGATAGCGGACCAACTTCTCGCGGTTGCGGGCCGTGGCGTTCGCCGGGGCGGGCTTCGCGGCGACCAACTTCAGCGTCTTGAGCATCGACATCGGGAACTCCTCTCCGGGGTTGCGGTGTCGCGGCTCTAACGCCGTCTTCCAGGAGAGCGACCGAAAGGTTCGGCGGTCACGCCTATCGTCGCCATTCGATCCGATGAGCGAGCCTTATCGTCTCCGTTCCCATCTCACAGGCATAGACCAGAACCTCGACGCCTGCGTCGGCGGCCTTGGTCAAGGCATGGGCGAACGAAGGATCGTAATCGGCGCAGGCGCTAAAGGCACCACAGTCCTGCCGCTGGACAACAAACAACACTGCAGCCCGGTCTCCGAGCGCAACTTGAGCGGCAAGGTCGCCCAAGTGCCTTGTGGAGCGTTCAGCCTTGCAGTCGGGGAACTCGGCGAGTCCCTTAGCCCTTGAAAAATGGCAGTTTTTTACTTCCAGCCAAAGTCGCTCTCTGTTCGAGATGCGGGGTTGTAAATGATCTAACTGGTTGTTGACCTCCAGCCAGCATGGCGGGCGGTCGGGATGGGTCAGCAGGAAGTCAACGCGGCTGGCCTCGCCGTACTTCACCTCGGGCCGGATCGTGTCGTAGCCCGTCAGCTCGGGGATCGCGCCGGCCGCCAGGGCCTCGGCCACCAGTTTGTTGGGCAGCAGGGTGTTGATCCCGACCAGGGAATTTCCCTGCTCGACCATCTGCAGGGTATAGGCCAGCTTGCGCTTGGGATCGTCCGACCACGACGCCCAGGCGACGAGGCCGGGGTCCTTTAGGCCCAGCATGGCGCCGGGGTTGGGGCAGTGGGCCGTGACCGCCTGCCCGTCGTCCAGGACGAGATCGGCGAAGAAGCGCTTGTAGCGCGACACCAGGCGGCCGCGAACGAGCGGTTGCGGGAGCAGCATGCGAAGCCTAAGTCGATCCTCGAAGAACAACGGCGATGTAGGGGATCGAGACGATGACGGCCATCAAAAGCGAGCGCGTGACGGCGGCGGTGATGATCATCGGCGACGAGATCCTCTCGGGCCGCACCCAGGACACCAACCTCGCGGCCATCGCCAAGTATCTGGCGACCTACGGCGTCGACCTCTGCGAGGCCCGCGTGGTCCCCGACGTCGAGCAGGAGATCATCGACGCGGTCAACGCCCTGCGGACCAGGTACGACTACGTGATCACCACCGGCGGCATCGGCCCCACCCACGACGACATCACCGCCGACTCGATCGCCAAGGCCTTTGGCGTGACGGCGCCCGAGCATCCCGAGATCATGACCATGCTGCGTGAGCGCTGGGGCGAACCCAACGCCGCCCGCCGTCGGATGGCTCACGTGCCCGAAGGCGGCAGCCTGGTGAAGAACCCGGTGCAGGGGCCGCCGGGCTTCCAGAAGGAGAATGTCTTCGTCCTGGCGGGCGTGCCGGCGATCATGCGCGGCATGCTCGAGGACGTCGGCCCGCGCCTGCGGACCGGGGCGGTGGTGCTGAGCAAGACCGTGCGGGTGACCGGCACGGGCGAGGGCGTCATCGCCGCGCCGCTGGAGGGGGTGGCCAAGGCCCATCCGGACATGTCGTTGGGCAGCTATCCGTTCTTTAGCCCGCCGGATGTCTACGGCGCGAACCTGGTGCTGCGCGGACGCGACGCCGCCGAGCTGGACGCCGCCGAGCGCGAACTGGTCGCGGCGCTGGAGGAGGCCGGGGCGAACAACATCGAGCGCGTGGCGAACCCCGCCTAGCGGGATCTATTCGTCGTCGGCGATGGCCTTGGCGAGGTCGGCGAGGTGGCGGCGCATGCCGGCGGATTCGATCGCCACATAGGCGCGGGCCAGTTCGGGACCGCCGGGCGTCGACCAGAACTCGGCCATCTCGTTGGCGAGGTCGGCGGCGGTGGTGTCGGCGCCTTCCGGATCGTCCAGGCCCTCGAAGAAGAAGCCGATCGGCGTCTTCAGGAACATCGCCGTGGCGTGCAGCTTGCTGGCGCTGATGCGGTTGGCGCCGCCCTCGTACTTCTGCACCTGCTGGAACGTCAGTCCCAGGGCGTCGGCCAGCGCTTGCTGGGAGTAACCGAGATCCTTGCGTCTCATACGCAGCCGGCGCCCGACGTGGACGTCGACGGGATCGGGGGTTTTGTCTTCAGCCATGGGTCAAGCACTCGAACGCAACAGAGGACGGACGATAGTCGTGCCCGACGATCGGGCAAGCCGTTCGTCGCGCCAGGAGCGCTTAAGGACATGCGCGAACGGACCGGGCCAGAGCCCGCCTTGTCGCGCTTGTCGCCGCCTCTCCCAGAAACCGGCGCAATTCTGGCGGGAGTCGAGCGATCTAGAAATGACTATTACAGTCTAGGCTGTCGATTCAGCCGACGCGAGAAGTCGGGTTGTCAACTCTGCCGGGGGTAGCTGCTTTTGCGCCGAGAAATCGTTTTCTTGCAGAGACTTGCGTCGGCCGCGACTGGTAGGGACGGTGGGACTCGAACCCACACGGATTGCTCCAACGGATTTTAAGTCCGGCGCGTCTACCGATTCCGCCACGTCCCCGTCTTCCCGACCCCTTAAGCCATCCCGGCTTCGGGGTCGAGAAGGGGGGCGAGATGGGGCTTGGTTGTCCTTGGAGGTCTGCACGACCGCCGGGCAGAGGAAGGCGCAGAGCGCCGCGCCCCGGAGACGATGCAGGCGCCGTCGCCGACCATCCCCAACTGAGTCTCGACGCCAGGTTTTGGCGTGCTAGCGTCCCCTCCGTTTATCGGAGGGGACGTTCTTAGATGCGTGGAATGAGTGAGGCTGCGGCTCTGGCGGTCGCCATGGGACTTTTGGTCGGCGGCGCGGCCAGCGCGGCCGAGGTGACGGCGGTCAGCGCCGCGCGTCTGCTGGACGTGGCCTCGGGCAAGTATGTCGACAATCCGCTGGTCATCGTCACCGACGGGCGGATCACGGCGGTCGGCAAGAAGGGCGACGCCGTTCCGGCCGGAGCGAAGGTGGTCGACCTGCCGGGCGCGACCCTGCTGCCGGGCCTGATCGACATGCACGTGCACCTCGACAGCCTGGCGGAGATCGGCGGCTACAACAGCTTGCAGTACAGCGACCGCTTCTGGAGCGTGGTGCAGACCGCCAACGCGCGGAAGACGCTGGAGGCGGGTTTCACGACGGTCCGCAACGTCGGCGCGGCCGACTATGACGACGTGGGCCTGCGCGAGGCGATCGACGCCGGCTATGTGCTTGGGCCGCGCGTGGTGACCGCCGCCATCTCGTTCGGCGCCACTGGCGGCCATTGCGACTCGACCTTCTTCCCGCCATCGATGGACGAGAAGAGTCCTTTCAACAGCGACAGCCCCGACGAGGCGCGCAAGGTTGTGCGGACGCTCAAGAAGTACGGCGCCCAGGTGATCAAGATCTGCGCCACGGGCGGGGTCTTTTCGCGTGGCAACGAGCCCGGCCAGCAGCAGCTGACCTACGAAGAGATGAAGGCGGTGGTCGACGAGGCCCACATGGCCGGCCTCAAGGTCGCCGCGCACGCCCATGGGGCTTCGGGCATTCGCGAGGCCGTCCGGGCCGGGGTGGACACCATCGAGCACGCCAGCCTCGTCGACGACGAGGGCGTCAAGCTGGCGGTCCAGAAGGGCGCCTACTTCTCGATGGACATCTACAACACCGACTACACCCAGGCCGAGGGCAAGAAGAACGGCGTGCTGGAGGACAATCTGCGCAAGGACCGCGACATCGGCGAGATCCAACGGCAGAACTTCAAGAAGGCGCTCAAGGCTGGGGTGAAGATGGTCTACGGCACGGACGCCGGCATCTATCCGCACGGCGACAACGCCAAGCAGTTCGCCGTGATGGTCCGCTATGGCGCCACGCCCCTGCAGGCGATCCAAGCCGCTACGATCACCGCCGCCGAGGCCCTTGGCCAGAGCAAGGATGTGGGCCAGGTCTCGGCCGGCCACTACGGCGACATGATCGCCGTGGCGGGTGACCCTTTGACGGACGTCACCGTGCTGGAAAAGCCGGTCTTCGTGATGAAAGGCGGCGCGGTGATACGGCGGCCCTGAGAAAGGTTTCTTGCGAGAAACGAAGTTTCGTCGCTGACATCAAATCTCGCGATTTCTTCGAAGATAAGTGCGCCATCGCCCCCGTCGCGGGGCGATGGCGGTGAAAATGGGTTCTTATGGCCGTGCTTTGTGCATAATCGTGCCTCTCTGAAAGCGCGTCTGCTGGGGCGGCGCTTTCCAGGGGAGGGGCTCTCGATGTTGCACACTTCGTTCCGGCGGCGGGCGATCGCCTTGGCCGCTTCGGCGGCTTTCATGGCCTTGTCGGCGGGCGCGACCCTCGCGGCCGACGGCTATCGGACCCCGCCGGCCCCGATCGCCCAAATCCTCGAGTCCCCCCAGACGCCCAGCGTCGCCGTCAGCCCCGACCGCAAGGTGCTGGCCCAGTTGGGCCGCGAGAACCTGCCGTCGATCGCGGCGGTCTCCGAGCCGATCCTGCGGCTGGGCGGCTATCGGATCAATCCGCGCACCAATGGCCCGATCGAGGCCCGCGCCAACTGGCTGAACAGTCTGGCGTTCGAGGACGTCGCGACCGCCAAGGTCCGGTCCGTGAGCCTCCCGGCCGGCGCGCGCTTCATCGCGCCCAGCTGGTCGCCCGACGGTTCCAAGGTCGCTTTCGTGCTGGACGCCAAGACCGGCCTGGAGCTGTGGGTCGCCGACGTGAAGACCGCCACCGCCCGCAAGGTGACCGAACCGGTGGTCAACGCCGTCTTCGGCGGCGGCTACGACTGGCTGCCGGACGGCTCGGGCCTGCTGGTCCAGACGATCATCGCCGGCCGCGGCGCGCCGCCTGTCGCGGACGAGACGCCCACCGGTCCGACCATCCAGGAGTCCAAGGGGCGCTCTTCTGCGATCCGCACCTACCAGGACCTGCTGGCCAACGCCCATGACGAGGCGCTGTTCGACTACTACTTCACCTCGCAGCTGACCCGCGTCAGCCTGGCCGACGGCAAGACCACGCCGGTGGGCCAGCCTGGCGTCATCGCCGGCGCGTCGATCTCGCCGGATGGCCAATATCTGCTGACCACGCGCCTGAAGCGTCCCTATAGCTATCTGGTCCCGGCCAGCCTGTTCCCGACCGAGATCGCCGTCTCCACGATCGACGGCCAGCCGGTGAAGACCCTGGTCGATCGTCCGCTGGCCGACACCTTGCCGCCGGCGTTCGACGCGACCTCGCCGGGCCCGCGCTCGGTGGATTGGCGCGCCGACGCCCCGGCGACCCTGGTCTGGGCCGAGGCCCAGGACGGCGGCGACCCGCGCAAGAAACTCGCCGTGCACGACAGCGTCTTCATGCTGGCCGCCCCGTTCTCGGCTACGCCAACCAAGCTGATCGACCTTGACCAGCGCTATCGCGGCGTCACCTGGGGCAGGAGCGACTTTGCTCTGCTGACCAGCCGCTGGTGGCAGACCCGCAAGGAAAAGCGCATCGCCATCGACCCCAGCAAGCCCGGCGCTGGGCGCGTGCTGGTCGAGCGCAACTACCAGGACCGCTACAACGATCCGGGCCGCCCCGTGACCCGTCGCGACGCGCGAGGCGAGGACCTGCTGCACTTCACGCCTGACGGAAAGGCCGTCTTCGTGTTCGGCGACGGCGCCTCGGCCAAGGGCGAGTTCCCGTTCGTGGGCCGCATGGCGCTGGCCGACGGCAAGACCACCAAGCTGTGGGAAGCCCAGGCGCCGTACTACGAAGCCCCGGTCGCCCTCGCCGACGAGGCCGGCAAGACGGTGATTACGCGCCGCGAAAGCGCCAAGGACGCGCCGAACTATTTCGTGCGCGCGGCCGCCAAGGGATCCAAGGCCAAGGCCTTGACCAGCTTCGCCGACCGCGCGCCGCAGTTCGCCGGCGTCAGCAAGCAGACCATCACCTATAAGCGGGCCGACGGCGTGACCCTGTCGGGCGTGCTCTACCTGCCGGCCGGCTACGACAAGGCCAAGGACGGTCCGCTGCCGCTTCTGATGTGGGCCTATCCGGCCGAGTTCACCGATGCGAGCGTCGCCAGCCAGACGGTGGACGAGGGCAACCGCTTCACCCGTCCGGGCGGCGTCAGCCACCTGTTCCTGCTGACCCAGGGCTACGCGATCCTCGACAATCCGGCCTTCCCGATCATCGGCCGCAACGGCGCCGAGCCGAACGACACCTATGTCGAGCAACTGGTCGCCGACGCCCAGGCCGCGGTCGACGCTGTGGTCGCCATGGGCGTGGCCGATCGCGACCGGATCGCCGTGGGCGGCCACAGCTATGGCGCGTTCATGACCGCCAACCTGCTGGCCCACACGCGCCTGTTCCGAGCCGGCATCGCCCGCTCGGGCGCCTACAACCGCACCCTGACGCCGTTCGGCTTCCAGGCCGAGCAGCGCACCTACTGGGAGGCGACCGACACCTATACGAAGATGAGCCCGTTCACCTACGCGCCGAACATCAAGGACCCGATCCTGCTGATCCACGGCGAGGCGGACGACAACCAGGGCACCTTCCCGATCCAGAGCGAGCGCTTCTACGCGGCGCTGAAGGGCGCGGGCGCCACTGTCCGCTACGTGACCTTGCCCAACGAACCGCACGGCTACCGAGCGATGGAGTCGACCAAGCACACCCTCTGGGAAATGGTCGAGTGGATGAACAAGTACGTGAAGAACGCGCCTAAACGCGACGCGAAGTAGGCGTGGTGGTCGGCGGCGGCTTGGCGATGCGAGAGCTCCCCGGGACCGCCTCCGCGCCAATATGCCACGCTGTTTTCTGCGCCTTGGTGTGGTTCGACCGGATCGCCCGCCTTGGCGGCTGATGGCAATGTCGGCGGTCGGAGACAGTACCATGAGCCGAACAACCGCGCATCGCGCCTTCCGGCGAACGATGAACCTGATCGCCGGGGGCAAACCCCTGGCGCTGGCGTTGAAGGCCATCGTCCAGGCCGTCGAGGCCGAGGACCCCGAAATCCTCTGCAGCATTCTGCTGCTCGACGCCGAGCGCCGTCGCTTGACCATGGGCGCCGCGCCCAGCCTGCCCGATGTCTACAACAAGGCCATAGAGGGCATTGAGATCGGCCCCTCGGTCGGCTCCTGCGGCACGGCGGCCTATCTGGGGCGGCGGGTGACCGTCGACGATATCCAGTCGAGCCCGCTCTGGGCGGACTACCGAGATCTCGCGGCGGAGGCGGGGCTGGCGGCGTGCTGGTCCGAGCCGATCCGGGCGCTGGACGGCACGGTGGTGGGCACCTTCGCGATCTACCATCGCCAGATCAGCAAGCCGAACAAGGAGGACATCGCCTTCATCGAGGAGGCCGCGCAGCTGGCGGCGATCGCCATCGACCGGCGCCGCGCCGAGGAGGAGCTGGCGGCCAGCGAGGCGCGCGCGCGGCTTTCGGCCCAGCAGGCTCTCGAGACGGCGCAGAACTTGTCGAGCTTTTTCGACGTCTCGGCGGACCTGATGTGCATCCGCGACATGGACGGGCGCTTCGTCCGGGTCAATCGCGCCTGGGAGACCGTGCTGGGCTATCCGCCCGAGACGTTGCAGGGAACGCCGTTGCTGTCGCTGCTGCATCCCGACGATATCGCGATCACGCGCCGCAACATGAACCGCGCCGAGAGCGAAGGCGACGTCAACGGCCTCGTCAATCGCTATCGGCGCGCGGACGGCTCCTATTGTCAGCTGGAATGGCGGGCGCGCCGCCGCGGCGACCTGGTGTTCGGCGTGGCGAGAGACGTCACCGAGCGTCTGCGGATCGAGGCCGAGATGGCCGAAGCCCGTCACGCGGCCGAGGCGGCCAACAAGGCCAAGAACGACTTCCTGGCCAATATGAGCCACGAGATCCGTACGCCTCTGAACGGCGTCCTGGGCGTCGCCGCGGCGCTGGGCGAGACGGACCTCTCGCCGAAACAGGCCGAGATGGTGGAACTGATCCGGCGATCCGGCGAGACCCTGGAGCGGCTGGTTTCGGACATCCTGGACGTCTCGAAGATCGAAGCCGGGCAGATGACGATCCAGTCAGAGGCCTTCGATCTGGGCGCGGTGCTGGACGGCCTGCTGGACGTCACCCGCCTCAGGGCCAAGGAAAAGGGAATCGGTTTCCGGGTGGAGCGTGGCGCCGCGGCCCGGGGCGGCTTCCTGGGCGACAGCGTGCGGATCGGCCAAGTGCTGAGCAATCTGCTGTCCAACGCCGTCAAATTCACCGATCGCGGCGAGGTCACGGTGCGCGTCGATGTCGAGGACCCGGGCGATGGCCAGACCCCGCGTCTGTGCGTCGAGGTCGAGGACACCGGCGTGGGCTTTGACGCGACGAAGGTCGAGATGATCTTTCAGCGCTTCAGCCAGGCCGACAGCACGATCACGCGCCGCTTCGGCGGGTCGGGCCTGGGCCTTTCGATCAGCAAGACCCTGGTCGAGATGATGGGCGGCGAGATCACCGCGCGGTCCAATCCGGGCGCGGGCAGCCTGTTCCGGGTGGTCCTGCCCGTGCACCGGACGGAGGCCGGGTCTGGCGCCGAAGCCGCCCCGCTCCTGCCGTGCGTGCAGGCCGAGGGGCTAAGGGTCCTGCTGGCCGAAGACCATCCGATCAATCAGCGCGTCGTGCAGCTGATGCTCGAGCCCTGCGGGGCGGCCGTCACGGTGGTGGAGAACGGCGCCCAGGCGGTCGAGGCCGTGGCCGCCAAGCGCTACGACGTGGTGCTGATGGACATGCAGATGCCGGTGATGGACGGCTTGGCGGCCACCCGCGCGATCCGGGCCCAGGAGGCGGGCGGGCGGCGCACCCCGATCATCATGCTCAGCGCCAACGCCATGGCCGGCCACCGGCAGGACGCGTTGACCGCCGGCGCGGATCTGCATCTCGCCAAGCCGGTGACGATCGCGGCGCTGCTGGACGGAATCGGCCAGGTGATCGCGGCCGACACGCGCTGCGCGGGCTGATGACGGCGGTTTCCCTTCACCTTTGCTGGCCAAACGCCTAAATCGGGCGGCTTGCGGCCCTGGGCCGCCCGAAACCCCGTTGGACTTGGCCGCGTGATCACCTTCCAGGACGTCTCGAAAACCTATGCCCAGGGCGGGCACGCCGCGCTGAGCGGGGTGACCCTGTCCGTCGCCGCCGGCGAGGTGTTCGGGGTCATCGGCGCTTCGGGCGCGGGCAAGTCCACCTTGATCCGCCTGATCAACGGCCTGGAGACGCCGACCGGCGGCCGGGTGATCGTCGACGGCGACGACGTCGCGGCCCTGGGCGTCGAAGGCCTGCGCGCCCTGCGCCGCCGGGTTGGGATGATCTTCCAGCACTTCAACCTGCTGTCGGGCAAGACGGTCGCCCAGAACGTGGCCTTCCCGCTGAAGCTGGCCGGTCGCCCCGCCGCCGAAGTCAAGGCGCGCACGGCCGAGCTGCTGGAGCGCGTGGGCCTCACCGCCCATGCCGGCAAGTATCCGGCCCAGCTGTCGGGCGGCCAGAAGCAGCGCGTCGGCATCGCGCGCGCCCTGGCGACAGGGCCCAAGGTGCTGCTCTGCGACGAAGCCACCAGCGCGCTTGATCCGGAGACCACCGAGCAGATCCTCGACCTGATCTCGGGCCTGAACCGCGAGCTGGGCCTGACCATCGTGCTGATCACCCACGAGATGGACGTGGTCCGCCGCGTCTGCGATCGCGTCGCCGTGCTGGAGGCCGGCCGGGTCGTGGAGGAGGGCGCCGTCGAGGACGTCTTCCTGCATCCGGCCAGCGACACCGCCCGTCGCTTCGTGCGCGAGGCCGACGGCGAAGCCGCCGCCGCGCCCGGCGTCGGCGGCCGCCTGGCGCGCCTGACTTTCAAGGGCGAGGCGACCTACAAGCCGGTGCTGGGCGAGGTCGCCCGCGCCACCGGCGTCGATTATTCGATCCTGGGCGGTCGCATCCATCGCCTTCGCGAAACGCCTTACGGCCAACTGACCCTGGCCCTGACCGGCGGCGACGTGGCGGCGGCGATCAAGACCTTCGAGGCGTCGGGCGTGCGGGTCGACGAGCTGACCGAGGAGGCCGCCCGATGAGCGCCGGAACCTTCGACTTCTCGAACGTGGACTGGGCCGAGATCGGGCAGGCCACGCTGGACACCCTGGCCATGCTGGGCGGCTCCATGGCGCTGACCATCGTGCTCGGCCTGCCGCTGGGCGTGATCCTGTTCCTGACCGGCAAGGGCCAGATGCTGGAGAACCGCCTGGCCAACGGAGCGCTGTCGCTGCTGGTCAACATCCTGCGCTCGGTGCCGTTCGTGATCCTGCTGATCGTGATGATCCCGCTGACCGTGG
>NZ_CALCDX010000152.1 GCF_937900395.1 uncultured Caulobacter sp. | reverse complement strand
CGTCAGGCTCATAACCTGAAGGTCACAGGTTCAAATCCTGTCCCCGCACCCAAGGTCCAAGGCCGATTTTTCCACCCCGTCCGATTGCGGCCGGGGTTTTTCTATATCGGCGCGTGCAATTTAGAGTGGCATTGGCGCCACGCTTGACCCCCGATCCGCGAATTTTTCTGGCGCTCGCCGCCTTCCGGTCGATTTTCTCCGCTCAAAGCCCATAGCGCGTGGCGCGGTTTTGCGTCATGACTTCCGTTGGAAGGACGCGGGCCGACTATCAGCCCGTCGATTGAGGTGTTTGAGGATAATATGGCGAACGGTGTCGTTAAGTGGTTCAACCCGGCCAAGGGCTTTGGCTTCATTCAGCCCGAGGACGGCGGCCAGGACGTGTTCGTCCATATCGCCGCGGTTGAACGCTCGGGTCTGTCGGGCCTGAACGAAGGTGATCAAGTCGCGTACGAACTGGAAGAAGACCGTCGCTCGGGCAAGACCTCGGCCGGTCAACTGCGCGTCACGGGCCACGGCCCGGCTCCGGCCGGCGGCGGCGCTGGCCGCGGTGGCCCGCGTCCGGCGCGTGGCGGCTTCGACAGCGCGCCTCGCAACAACTTCTCGAGCGGCACCGGCGAGTCCGGCACCGGCGTCGTGAAGTGGTTCAACACGACCAAGGGCTTTGGCTTCATCCAGCCGGACAACGGCGGCGGCGATGTGTTCGTGCACATCTCGGCCGTGGAGCGCGCCGGCCTGCGTGGCCTGAACGAAGGCCAGCAAGTCGGTTACGAGCTTGAACAGGACCGCCGCTCGGGCAAGACCTCGGCCGGCAACCTGCGCATCCTCTAAGGCGCAAAGCGAAAAGGCCGCCCGGACGGACGGCCTTTTCAGAGACTTTCGAGGGCCCCGCCCGACGTTGACGCGTCGGTCGGGGCCTTTTGTCGTTTCAGGCTAGCCCTCAGGCGGGCGTTTGGGCCCTTTCGGAGGCTGCCTGGTTTACGGCCAAGGCCGTCAGGTTGACGATGCCGCGGGCGGTGACGCTGGGGATCAGCACGTGCAGCGGCTTGGCCATGCCGAGCAGCAGGGGGCCGACCAGCAGCGATTCCGTCGCCGCCCCCAGCAGCGTCAGGCCGATATTGGCCGCATCCAGCGTGGGCATGACCAGCAGGTTGGCCGAGCCCTTCAGCGGGCTGTCGGCGACCATGCGATCGCGCAGATGCTGGCTGAGCGCCGCGTCGGCGTGCATCTCGCCGTCGACCTCGAGTTCCGGCGCATGCTCGCGCAGGATGGCCAGGGCCTCGCGCATCTTGCGGGCGGTCGGCGAATTGCTGGCGCCGAACGACGAGTGCGAGAGCAGGGCGGCCTTGGGCGTCAGGCCAAAGCGGCGGACGGCCTCGGCGGCCAGCTGGGCGCACTCGGCGATCTGCTCGGCGGTCGGGTCGACATTGACGTGGGTGTCGCAGAAGAACAGCGTGCCGTTGTCCAGGATCAGCGACGACATCGCATAGACGCGGCTGACATTGTCCCGCTTGGGGATGATCGGCAGGGCGTATTTCAGGTGCTGCCACCAGTCGCCGCTGCCGCCGACCAGGGCGGCTTCGACATAGCCCGAGGCGAGCAGCATCGAGGCGGCCACGGTGCGACGGCCCTGGACGCGGCGCTCGGCCGCCGTCGGCGGCACGCCGCGCCGGCCGACCAGCTTTTGGTAGTCGGCGACCAGCGGACCAAACAGGTCCTTGTCGGCCTGCGGATCGACGATCTCGACCGCGCCGCCGACGTCGAGGCGCAGGCCCAGGTCCTGAATCTTGGCCTTGATCACGTCGCGGCGGCCGACCAGCACGGGGGAGGCCAGGCCCTCGTCGACGACGGTCTGGACCGCGCGCAGCACCCGCTCGTCCTCGGCCTCGGCATAGGCGACCTTGACCGGCGCCTTGCGGGCCCGCTCGAACACCGGCCGCATCAGCTGCCCCGAGCGATAGACGAAGAGCTCCAGCTCCTGGCGATAGGCGTCGAAGTCGGCGATCGGCCGGGTGGCGACGCCGCTATCCATCGCCGCCTTGGCCACGGCCGGCGCGATCTGCAGGATCAGGCGCGGGTCGAAGGGCTTGGGGATGATGTACTGCGGGCCGAACACCGGCGCGGTCCCGCCATAGGCCGAAGCGACGACCTCCGAGGCCTCGGCGCGGGCCAGCTCGGCGATCGCCTCGACCGCGGCGACCTTCATCGCCTCGTTGATCTCGGACGCGCCGACGTCCAGCGCGCCCCGGAAGATGAACGGGAAGCAGAGGACGTTGTTGACCTGGTTGGCGTAGTCGCTGCGGCCGGTCGCCATGATGGCGTCGGGGCGCGAGGCCTGGACCAGCTCGGGCAGGATCTCCGGCTCGGGATTGGCCATGGCCAGGATCAGCGGGTTCGGCGCCAGCAGCGGCAGCCATTCCGGCTTGAAGACGCGCGGGGCCGAAAGGCCCAGGAAGATGTCAGCGTCCGGCAGAACCTCGGGCAGGGTGCGGGCGTCGGTCTGGCGGGCGTAGCGCGCCATGTTCTCGGGCATGTCCGGCTCGCGGCCGGCGTGCACGACGCCCTTGATGTCGGTCAGGGTGACGTTCTCGACCGGCAGCCCCATCGAGACCAGCAGGTCGACGCAGGCGAGCGCGGCCGCGCCGGCGCCCGAGGTCACCAGCTTGACGTCCTTCAGGGTCTTGCCCTGAACGAGCAGGGCGTTGCGGACGGCCGCGGCGCAGACGATCGCGGTGCCGTGCTGGTCGTCGTGGAAGACCGGGATGTTCATCCGCTCGCGCAGCCTGCGCTCGATGATGAAGCACTCGGGGGCCTTGATGTCTTCCAGGTTCACGCCGCCGAAGGTCGGCTCCAGCGCCGCGACCACCTCGATGAAGCGGTCGGGATCGTGGGCGTCGACCTCGATGTCGAAGACGTCGATGCCGGCGAATTTCTTGAACAGGACGGCCTTGCCTTCCATCACCGGCTTGGAGGCCAAGGGGCCGATATCGCCGAGCCCCAGCACCGCGGTCCCGTTCGAGATCACCGCGACCAGGTTGCCGCGCGCGGTGTAGTCGCGGGCGGTGTCGGGGTTGTCGGCGATCGCCAGGCAGGGCGCGGCGACGCCGGGCGAATAGGCGAGGGCGAGGTCGCGCTGGGTGGCCATCCGCTTGGTGGCTTCGATCGCCAGCTTTCCGGGCCGCGGGAGGCGGTGATAGTCCAACGCCGCCTTGCGGAAATCCTCGTCCATTGGTCTTCCTCTAGAAGCTCTGCGCGTTTTCGCGCGGCCCGTCTCGGTCGCGGGCCGTCACCCGTCTAGCTACCGGGGATGGGCGGCTTTTCCAACCCTAAGCGCCCAGTGAACGTCGTCATTTGTGATACCGGTAACATATATCGCCGCGCGAGAGGGCTCTCGTAAGTAATAAATCTATTATATATTGCCTCCGACACGGGCGCCGCGCGCCGCCTTTCCTGGCGTTGTCGCGGCCAGCGCGCGGCGGGCGCGCTGATCGCTGGACAGGGTGGTCGCCGGGGCGGACCATTCGCCGGGTACGGAGGGATAGGCATGAGCGGATTGACGACACACATCCTCGACCAGGCGTCCGGCAAGCCGGCGGCCGGGGTCGTGGTGCGCGTGTCGCGTCGCGACGGCGCCAACCTCGTCCCGGTCACGGAGCAACGCACGGACGCCGATGGCCGCGCGCGTCTGATCGCCGGCGAGGATCTGGCGGTCGGCGGCTACCGTCTGGAATTCGTGATCGGGGATCACTTCAAGGCCTCCGGCCTGCCGATCACCGATCCGCCGTTCCTGAACGTGGTGGTGATCGACTTCGCCGTGTCGAACACCCAGCAGCACTGGCACGTGCCGCTGCTGGTCTCGCCCTACGGCTATTCCACCTACCGGGGCAGCTGATGGGCGAGGTGATCCGCTTTCTGCTGGATGGCGAGGTCCAGGAGGTGCGTGGGGCCAATCCCACCACCACCCTGCTGGAACACCTGCGCGGCCCCTTGCGCCGCACCGGGACCAAGGAGGGCTGCGCCGAGGGCGACTGCGGCTCGTGCACCGTCCTGGTCGGGGAGGGGGAAGGCGAAACCGTGGCCTGGCGGGCGGTCAACGCCTGCATCCAGTTCCTGCCCATGCTGCACGGCAAGGCGCTGATGACGGTCGAGAGCCTCGCCCCAAAAGGAAGCGGGGACGGAGCGCTGCATCCCGTTCAACAGGCGATGGTCGAGAAGCACGGCTCGCAATGCGGCTTCTGCACGCCGGGCATCATCATGTCGCTGTACGGCCGCGCGGTCGGGGCCAAGGGCGCGGACGCGCCAGTCGGCGAGGTGCTGGCCGGGAACCTGTGCCGCTGCACCGGCTACGGCCCGATCATCGAGGTCGCCAAGAGCGTCGCGTCCGAAGCCGCGCCGACGGTCGATCTGTCGGCCGTGCGCGACGAGACCATGTTGGCGCTGAGCTTCGAGGACGAGATTTACGGTGTGACGCGGACCTGGCTCTCGCCGCGTACGGTGGACGAGCTGGCGCGGGCCTATCTCGAACATCCGGATGCGACGATCGTGGCCGGCGCGACCGACGTCGGCCTGTGGGTCACCAAGCAGCGGCGGCCGCTGCCGACCCTGATCAGCGTGACGGAGGTGGCCGAGCTCAAGGCGATCGAGGAGACGCCGGAAGCCGTGCGGATCGGCGCGGGCGTTCGCTATGTCGACGCGATCGACGTCTTGGCCCGGCTCTGTCCGGACCTGGGCGCGATGATGCGCCGGCTGGGCTCGACCCAGGTGCGCAACAGCGGGACGATCGGCGGCAACATCGCCAACGGCTCGCCGATCGGCGACATGCCGCCGGCCCTGATCGCGGCGGGTGCGACCCTGGTGCTGAGACGCGGCGCCGAGCGGCGCGAGCTGCCTCTGGAGGCCTTCTTCATCGACTACGGCAGGCAGGATCGGCGGCCCGGCGAGTTCGTCGAGGCGGTCGTCGTGCCGAAGCTGGCGGAAGGGCGGATCTTCAAGGTCTTCAAGCTGTCCAAGCGCTTCGACCAGGACATCTCGGCCGTCTGCGGGGCGTTCTCGATCGCGGTCGAGGGCGATGTCGTGACGGCGGCTCGCATCGCGTTCGGCGGTATGGCCGGGACGCCGAAGCGCGCAGTGGCCTGCGAAACGGCGCTGATCGGCCAGCCCTGGAGCGCGGCGACGATCGAGGCGGCGATGGCCGCGCTCGACACCGACTACGCCCCGATGAGCGACATGCGCGCTTCGGCCGCCTATCGCGCCCTGGCCGCCCGGAACATGCTGCGCAAGGTGTTCCTGGAGAGCGTTTCGCCGGACATCGAAACCCGCGTCACGCCGGAGAGCGCCCATGGCTGACTCCGGCGTCGCCCCTTCGATCACCGCGCCGCGCGGCGTCCACGTCGCCCTGCCGCACGACAGCGCCGAGCGTCATGTGGCCGGTTCGGCGATCTATATCGACGACCTGCCCGAGCCGCCGGGCCTGCTGCATGTGCATCTGGGCATGAGCGCGCGGGCTCACGCCAAGATCGTCAAGCTGGACCTGTCGGCCGTGCGGGCCTCGCCGGGCGTCGTGCTGGTGCTGAGCGCGCAGGACATTCCGGGCGAGAACGACGTCAGTCCGGTGATCCACGACGACCGGCTGTTCGCGGATGGCGAGGTTCTCCACGTGGGCCAGAGCCTGTTCGCCGTCGCCGCGACCTCGATCGCGGCCGCCCGCGCCGCCGCGGCCAAGGCCGTGGTCGAGTACGAGGACCTGCCCGCCGCGATCGACATCGCCGCCGCGAGAGAGATGGACCTGAAGATCGAGGCCAGTCAGCGCATGGCGCGCGGCGACGCCCACGCGGCGCTAGAGGCTTCGCCGCGCCGCGTGCGGGGCCGGTTCTCGATGGGCGGCCAGGACCACTTCTATCTCGAGGGGCAGGTCGCCCTGGCCACGCCGCGCGAGGGCGGCGACGTCCACATCTGGTCCTCGACCCAGCACCCCAGCGAGGTGCAGCACTTGATCGCCCGCGTGCTCGACCGGCCCCATACGGCGGTCACGGTCGAGGTGCGCCGCATGGGCGGGGGCTTCGGCGGCAAAGAGACGCAAGCCTCGCTGTTCGCCGCCGCCGCCGCCCTGGTCGCGGTCAAGACCGGCCGACCGGCCAAGTGCCGGCCCGACCGCGACGAGGACATGGTCATGACCGGCAAGCGGCATGACTTCGAGGTCGCCTACGACGTCGGCTTCGACGACGAGGGTCGGCTGACGGGCCTTGCGCTGGAGCTGGCCTCGCGCTGCGGGGCGACGACCGACCTCTCGATGGCGATCAACGACCGGGCGATGTTCCACGCCGACAACACCTACTACCTGCCGGCGGTCGAGATCGTATCGCACCGGTTCAAGACCCACACGGTGTCGAACACCGCTTTCCGGGGCTTCGGCGGCCCGCAGGGCATGCTGGCGATCGAGCGGGTCATGGACGCGGTCGCCGCCGAGGTCGGTCTCGATCCGCTGGAGGTGCGCCGTCGCAACCTCTATGGCGGCGAAGGACGCAACCTGACGCCCTACCACCAGGTGGTCGAGGACAATGTCGCGCCGCAGCTGATCGACGAGCTGGCCGCGTCCTGCGACTACGAGGCCCGACGCCGCGAGATCGAGGCGTTCAACCAGGCCAGCCCCGTGCTGAAGAAGGGCATCGCCCTGACGCCGGTGAAGTTCGGCATCTCGTTCACGACCACCCACTTGAACCAGGCCGGGGCGCTGTTGCACCTCTACGCCGACGGCTCGATCATGCTGAACCACGGCGGGACCGAGATGGGGCAGGGGCTGAACATCAAGGTCGCCCAGATCGTCGCCCAGGCGTTCCAGGTCGACGTGTCGCGGGTGAAGATCACTTCGACGGTCACGGACAAGGTGCCCAACACCTCAGCCACCGCGGCTTCGTCGGGCGCGGACCTGAACGGCATGGCGGCCCTGAACGCGGCCGAGACGATCAAGGCCCGGCTGGTGGACTTCGCCGCCGCCAAGTGGGGCGTCGCGCCGGACGCGGTCGCCTTCACGCCGGACGGCGTGCGGGTAGGCGATGAGACGTTCACGTTCGGCTGGTTTGCTCGCCAGGCCCATCTGGCGCGGGTGTCGCTGTCGGCGACCGGCTTCTACGCCACGCCGAAGATCCACTACGATCGCGCCACCCATACCGGCCGGCCATTCTACTACTTCGCCTATGGCGCGGCCTGCAGCGAGGTGCTGATCGACACCCTGACTGGCGAGATGAAGGTCACCCGCGCCGATATCCTGCACGACGTCGGCAAGTCGCTGAATCCGGCTATAGACCTGGGCCAGATCGAAGGGGGCTTCATCCAGGGCATGGGGTGGCTGACGACCGAGGAGCTGGTCTACGACGCGCAAGGGCGCCTCCGCACCCACGCGCCCTCGACCTACAAGATCCCGACCTGCGGCGACCGTCCGGCGCATCTCGACGTCCGCCTGTGGAAGGCCGGCCGCAATGTCGAGGCCACGGTGCATCGCTCCAAGGCCGTCGGCGAGCCGCCGTTCATGCTGGCGATCTCGGTTCACAGCGCCATCAGCCACGCGGTGGCCAGCGTTGGCGACTACAAGCACTTCCCGGGCCTGAGCGCGCCGGCGACGCCCGAGGCGATCCTGATGGCGTGCGAGGATGTGCGGAGGCGGGCGCGTGATGCGTAAGCTCATTTTCTCCGACCTCCCCGGCATTCGCCGGGGAGATCGGCTTCTAGGGAGGCGCGCCGATGCGTAACTGGGCCCGCGCCGCGCTTGCCCGCCTCGACGCCCATGACGAGGCCGCGCTGGTCACCGTGCTCGCCACAGAAGGTTCGGCCCCGCGCGAGGCGGGGACCAAGATGGTCGTCTGGCGGGGCGGCCAGGCCGGCACCATCGGCGGCGGCAATCTGGAATACCGGGTGGCCGACCAGGCGCGGCGGATGCTGGATGGGAGCCAGGCGCATTTCGCGATCCAGGATTATCCGCTGGGGCCGCTGCTGGCCCAGTGCTGCGGCGGCCGGGTGCGCCTGTTCCTGGAGCGCCTTGACGGCAACAGCCGCGACTGGCTGACCGAGGCCGCCCGGCGCATGGACGCGGCCCAGCCGTTCGAGGTCCGCACGCGCTTCGACCCCGGCGCCCTGGGCAAGACCATCGCGCCGATCCTGGCGACGCGGGACGAGGCGCCCGCCGTGACCCTGGCCGGCGCGCCGGCCAGCGCGCGCGGGGCGCGGCCGGAACTGGGCGACGAGCTGGTCGAGCGGGCCGACGCGCCGCGACCGCCGTTGCTGCTGTTCGGCGCTGGCCATGTCGGCCAGGCGATCGCCCGCGCCTTCGAGCCGCTGCCGTTCCGCCTGTTCTGGTACGACAGCCGCCCCGAGACCGCCGAGATCCCCGGCGTCACGGTGCTGGAGCCGGCCGAGATGGCCGCCAAGGCGATGGGCGCGGCGCCCGACGCCTATGGTCTTGTGCTGACCCACGATCACGCCCTGGACTATGCCCTGGTGTCGGCCGGGCTGGCCGGCGGGGGCTTTGGCTATTTCGGGGTGATCGGCTCGAAGACCAAGCGCGCCCGGTTCATGAGCCGGCTGCGCGATGATGGCTTCTCCGAAGCCGTGCTGACCCGCCTGACCTGTCCGATCGGCCTGCCAGGCCTGAAGAGCAAGGCGCCGGAGGTGATCGCGGTCTCGGTGGCCGCCGACCTCCTGATGCGCCAGGAAGCCGCGCGCGTGCGCAACGACGAGAGTTCGACGACGTGAAAGCCTATCGAGGGTCGATCCTCCACCTGCTGGACGACCCGACCCAGACCTCGCGCGCGGAGGCGGTCGCCTTCCACGAAGACGGCCTGCTGCTGGTCGAGGACGGCCGCGTGGCCGCCTGCGGCGCCTATGCCGACCTCGCCCCGCGCCTGGGCGATACCCCGGTCGAGGACCTGACCGGCTACCTGATCACGCCGGGCTTCGTCGACACGCACATCCACTTCCCGCAAGTCGACGTGATCGCCGCTCATGGGGCGCAACTGCTGGACTGGCTGGAGCAGCACACCTTCCCGTGCGAGGCGCGGTTCGCCGACGCCGACCATGCCGCCGAGACGGCGACCTTCTTCCTCGACGAGTTGCTGCGCAACGGCACGACCACGGCCCTGGTCTTCGGCTCGGTGCACAAGGTCTCGGTCGAGGCCCTGTTCGCCGAGGCCCTTGCGCGCGACATGCGGCTGATCGCCGGCAAGACGCTGATGGATCGCAACGCGCCCGAGGGGCTGACCGACACCGTCGAGAGCAGCCGCGCCGACATGGAGGCGCTGATCGCCGACTGGCACGGCAAGGGGCGTCTCGGCTACGCGGTGACGCCGCGCTTCGCGATCAGCTGCAGCGACGAACAGTTGGCGATGGCCGGCGAGGTGCTGGCCGCTCATCCCGGCGTCTGGATGCAGACCCATCTGTCGGAGAACCCGCACGAGATCGCGGAGACGGCGCGGCTGTTTCCGGCGGCCAGGGACTATCTCGACGTCTACGACCGCTTCGGCCTGTTGCGGGAGCGCTCGGTCTTCGCCCACTGCGTCCACCTGCACGGTGACGCCTTCCAGCGGCTGGCCGCCAAGGGCGGGGCGGCGGCGTTCTGCCCGACCTCGAACCTGTTCCTGGGCTCGGGTCTCTTCCCGCTGAAGGACGCCTGCGCCCACGGCGTGAAGGTCGGCATGGGCACGGACGTGGGCGCCGGCACGACCTTCTCGATCCTCCACACCCTGGGCGAGGCCTACAAGGTCGGCCAGCTGCGCGGCGACGCGCTGGATCCGTTCCACGCTTTTTATCTTGGCACGCTGGGCGGGGCGCGGGCGCTGGATCTGGGCGACAAGATCGGCAACCTCGCGCCCGGCAAGGAGGCGGATTTCCTGGTGCTGGACTTGGCGGCGACGCCGCTGATCGCGCGTCGGCTGGCGGCGGCGGTGACGCTGGAGGACAAGCTCTTCGCCCTGACCGTGCTGGGGGACGATCGGGTTGTGGCGCGGACGTATTTGGCGGGTGTGGAGCGGTATAGGCGGGGCGCCTGAAGATGCTCCCCCGCGATGCGGGGGAGCTGTCGCGAAGCGACTGAGGGGGCGAGCTGGAAATCGGCCGAACTAGCCCCCTCCGGCCCTCTGGGCCACCTCCCCCGCGATGCGGGGGAGGAACTTTGGGTCTCACCCGTGCTTGGCCGTCATCGTCTCGGCGTACAGCTTCAGCAGCCGCTCGCCCTCGACCGCCACGGTCACCGCCTGGATCGGCTGGTCGTCCCAGGCGGACGGGCCAAACAGCTCGCCCTCGACCTTCTGGCAGGTCTGGCCCAGAGCGATGCCCTCAGTCACCACGCGCACGGACCCCCGGCGCACCGTGAACAGCGTCGGGTCGATCACGAAGGCCACGGCGGCCGCGTCATGGACGCAGCAGCCGACGATGCCGTCTCGGCCGCCGTAGAAGGCGGCGTAGGGCTTGGAGATGGCGTTCAGGAAGCCGCCGGCGTCGCTGCCCGAGGCGGCGAGCGCTTCCATGTAGGCGGGCGACATCACGACCTGGGTCGTTACGTCCAGGCTGACGGCGGTCAGGTTCCAGGGGGCGGTGAAGACCTGGTCGGCGGCCTCGGGGTCGTTCCAGATGTTGGCCTCGGCCACGGGCGTGACATTGCCCGGTTTGCCGGCCACGCCAAACGCGCCGCCCATGATCACCACGGACTTCAGCAAGGTGGCGACCTCGGGATCGGCCTGCAGCGCCAGGGCTAGGTTGGTCAGCGGACCGACCGCGCACAGCACGACCTCGCCGGGATACTGGCGGGCCAGGTCGATGATCGCTTGGTGGGCCGGCTTGGCTTCGGGCTGTTCGGGGACGAGGCCCGTCAGCTCGACATCGCCCAGGCCGTTTTCGCCGTGCACGAAGGTCGGCGAGGGATTGCGCGGGCGGACCAGCGGCTTGTCGGTCCCCTTGTAGACCGGCGCCTTCAGGCCGAAGCGGCGCTTCAGATAGAGGGCGTTGCGCGTGGTGGTGTCGATGTCGGAATTGCCGAAGATGGTCGTCACCGCGATCAGGTCGAGCACGGGGCTCGCCTCGATGAACAGCAGCGCCATCGCGTCGTCGATGCCGGGATCAGTGTCGAAGATAATCTTGGTCGGGGTCGTCATTACGGGGCTCTAGCGCTTTTCGCTCGGGGAGGCGAGCCGTTGATCAGCGCCCTCCTGCATCAGGGAAACGTGGGCCGAGGCGATCTTCCAGCCGTCGGCCGTGCGGACCCAGGTCTGGCTTTGGCGGCCCATGCGGCCGGTGTCGTCGCGTTGGAACAGGACGTTGGCGGTCGCGAAGTCCGACCCGAAGGTCGTGATCTCCGTGCGGAGCCGTGTGCGAGCCGGCGAGCCGCCAGCGCGGCCGACGCGGAAGGCGGCGATCTCGTCGAAGCTCCAGAGGTTCTCGGCCACGCCCAGGCGCACCGCGTGCGGTGAGTTCCAGAACGCGCCGTCCAGCGCCGCGACGTCATTGGTCATCAGCGCCGTCTCGTAGGCGTCGACCAGGGCCGTGACCTCGGCCAGGACGGCGGGATCGTTGATGATCATGCGAAGGCTTTCGGCGGATTGGCGGCCACGACGCCGGCGCGTTGCAGGCGAAGCGCCGCCGCGAAGGCCAGGTCCTCGCGCCAGGGCGGCGCGATGATCTGGACGCCGATCGGCAACTGGCCCGGACGGTTCACCGGCGCGGCCACGACCGGCAGGCCGATATAGCTGATCGGCTGGGTGAAGGCGCCGAGGTTCTTGCGGACGGACACCGGAACGCCGTCCATCTCCATGGTCGCCTGGCCGATCGGCGGGGCGGGACAGACCGAGGCGGGGGCCAGCAGCACGTCATAGCGCTGGAAGGCCTCGGCGACCTGGTCGCGGAAGATCGTGCGGTAGCGCTGGGCGGCCTCGGCGACGCCTTCGGGCAGCAGGGCGCCGGCCAGCAGGCGGTCGCGGACGGCCGGGTCGTAGTCCATGGCGCGAGCGGCCAGGTCGTCGTGGTGCAGCTCGCCGCCCTCGAAGGCGGTCAGGCAGAAGGCGGCGGCGCGGGCGGCCTGGGCGCCGTCCAGGATCACCTCGCGGTTGGCCGACAGCGCCTGGGCTGCTTGATCCAGCGCTTCCAACACCTCCGGGAAGGCGCCTTGCCGGAACCAGCCGCCCAGCACGCCGACGCGCAGCGGCTGCTCGGCCAGGGCGTCGAGGCGGCTCGACAGCGGCTCGGCCTCCCGCACGCAGATTGCATCGCCCTCGGGATCGGGGCCCTGCAGCACGTCATAGGCCAAAGCCAGCTCCTCGACCGAGCCGGCGAAGGGGCCGACGTGATCCAGGCTCTCGACGAACGAAAAGACGCCCTGGCGCGACAGTCGGCCGTAGGTAGGCTTCAGGCCGAAGACGCCGCACAGGCCGGCTGGGATGCGGATCGAACCGTTGGTGTCCGAGCCCAGGGTCAGCGGGACCAGCCCGGCCGCCACGGCCGCCGCCGAACCGCCGGACGAGCCGCCAGCAATCCGGCTCGGATCGTGCGGATTGCGCACCGGGCCGTCGTGGGCGTTCTCGGTGACGAAGCCATAGGCGAACTCGTCCATGTTCAGCGCGCCGACCAGGATGGCGCCGGCGGCGGTCAGGCGCTGGACGAGGGTGGCGTCGCGCACGGGCGGCGCGGCCTCACGTCGGATCTTCGAGCCGGCCAGGGTGGGCAGGCCCGCGATATCGAACAGGTTCTTCACCGCGAACGGGACGCCCGCCAGCGGACCGAGCGGACGGCCTTCGGCGCGGGCGGCGTCTACCTTGTCGGCGGCGGCCAAGGCTCGGTCGGCAGTCATGGCGGTGAAGGCGTTGATCTCGCCGTTCTGCTGGGCGATCCGCGACAGGGCGGCTTCGGTGACGGCGCGCGCGGTGACGCGGCCCGCGCGGACCTCCTCGGCGATCTGGAGAGCGCTGGCGAAGCTCACGGCTGGAACGGCTCCGGCGTCTGGCCGGCGGCCTCGCCCAGCGCATCGACGAACAGACGGGTCTGGGCGCGGAGCAGGGCGACGTTGTCAATCACGCCCGCCAACGCCTGGGTGGGGATCGGCAGGTCTCGCTCGGCGGCCCGCGCCGCCGTCCAGGGCGCGATCTCGCCCTCGGCCAGATCGAGGAAGGCCTGTGTCTCCGCGTCGAGCGCCATCCGGGCGAGGCTCCATAAGTAAGAAAAAACTTCATACACCGGGGTCCATCGACCACGCCAGTCCCTGTGACCGACGCGCCGGTGATCGCCCAAGCGCGCGCCACTTTCGCCCGCCGTTCGCCCGCCGCAAGGGCATGGCGGTCCAATCGCGCCCCGCCGGATCCGAGCGCCCTTGGGATCGCGCGCGAGCCGGCGCCAGATGATCGAGTAATAGAAGGCTTACTTGATGGCGCATCACCGACTGGCCTCGACCCCCGACACGATCCGATTCGGCATGTTCGACGCGGCGTTCGATCCCGTGCTGACGGTGGCGTCCGGCGACAGCGTCACCTTCGAGTGCGTCTCGGGCGGCGTCGAGGTGATGCCGCCGACCGGCTCGCCCCACGCCATCCCCGCCGCGCTCCAGGCGATCCACGACAGCAAGCCCGAGCGGATCGGCCCTCACATCCTCACGGGTCCCGTCGCCATCGCCGGCGCCGAGCCGGGCGATACGCTGGAGGTGCGCATCGAGGCGATCGAGCCCAACAACGATTGGGGCTACTGCGCCGTCCGGCCGCTGGCCGGCACGATCCCCGAGGACTTCCCCGAGCGCTACGTCAGCCACATCGCCGTTGATCGCGCGCGCGGCGTCTGCAAGCCGGAGTGGGGCCCCGAGCTGCCTCTGGCCCCGTTCTTCGGCACGATGGGCGTGGCGCCGCCCGCGCGCTACGGCCGCCTGTCCAGCCGCGAGCCGCGCGAGCACGGCGGCAACATGGACAACAAGGAGCTGGTCGCCGGTTCGACCCTCTATCTGCCGGTCTGGGTCCCCGGTGCGAACTTCTCGGTCGGCGACGGCCACGGCCGCCAGGGCGACGGCGAGGTCTGCGTCAACGCGCTGGAGATGGGCCTGACAGGGACCTTCACCTTCATCCTCCATAAGGCCGCCGACATCGGCGCCTTCGCCTGGCCGCGCGCCGAGACGCCGACCCACTACATCCTGATGGGCTTCAACGAGGACCTGGACCTGGCCATGAAGCAGGCCCTGCGCCAGACGATCGACTTCATCATCGCCCGCTCGTCCCTGACCCGCGTCCAGGCCTATCAGTTCTGCTCCCTGGCCGTGGACTTCCGCGTCACCCAGACCGTGAACGGCGAGAAGGGGGTCCACGCGTTGCTGAAGAAGGGGCTGCTGTTCTAGCGGCGGCGACCATGGTTTCCTGCTGGTTGTGCCTCTTGGTTACTGTTCCTGAGGTGGAAAAATTCACTTGAGATAAATCTTAGGTTGTCCGCCAATGGCTCCGCTCCACTTCCGGAGCGGGGAGGCTAGCCATGTATCTTGTGGGAACCGAAGGTGATGATCTGCTGGTCGGCGGCGCTGACGCCGACACCCTTGTGGGGCTGGGCGGAAACGACACGCTGCAGGGCGGCGAGGGTGACGACCTGCTGATCGGCGGAGCAGGTTACGACACCCTGGACGGCGGCGCGGGCAGCGACACGGTCAGCTATGAGGACGCCGAACCCGTCGGGCCGTTCTCCTTTCTGATGGTCAATCTGCTGGGGCAATTTGCTTCGGTGATCGGTCCTGTGGGCGGCCTTGTGGACACCCTCGTTTCGATCGAGAACATCATTGGCTCGTCCGGGGTCGACTGGCTGGTCGGTAATGCTGGCGACAATTACCTGTCGGGCGGCGCGGGTAATGATCTCATCGAGGGCAAAGGCGGCGCCGACATCCTCGACGGCGGCGCTGGGAACGACAACATCGTCACTGGCGGCATCTTCGGAGCCGCAGCGCCGGGTTCGCTGATGATCGGCGGCGATGGCGACGATACGATCCAGAGCGGCAATTCCAACGACACCATGCTAGGCGGGGCGGGGAACGATTTTCTTGAGGTGACGAACTACGTCACGACTCGCGTCATCGACGGCGGAGATGGAAGCGACACGCTCGCCTTCGTCGAGAGCACGGCGAATTTTGCGGCGGGGGTGATGGTCGACCTCAACAAGGGCGCGCAGACGATCGCCCCTGGGGTGCTCGTCACGATCTCGAATGTCGAGAATATCACTGGCACCGACGCCGGCGACAGCTTGCTGGGTGACATAAACGCGAACGTCTTAAGGGGCGGCGGTGGCGATGACTTCCTTTTCGGCAGTCTTGGCGCGGACACGCTGACCGGCGGAGCCGGGGCGGACACCTTCGCCTTCGCCAATGGCGATGCGCCCTACTACGGCGTGGATACGATTACCGATATGACCGCGGACGATCACATCCTGTTCTACAACAGCCCCGCTGGCTCCAACACGAACTACATCGAAATGCCGACGCTGGATTTCTCGGCGATCGAGGCGGCGTTCGCGGCGGACGGCGTTCGGTATGTGGCCGTGGAAATGGGCGGTGGCGTCACACTCTTCACCGATCTTGGCGATGAAGGCGACGCCTATGACAACATCATTGTCCTGATGGGCGCCAACCTCTCGACCATCGACGCCACCTCGATCCTCGGCCTCTGACCGACGCCAGAGGCAACTTCCTTCGCGCCCCTACGTTGACGCTTCGTCGGCGTAGGGGCCTTCTGCGTCGCGCGCCCCCGATCAAGGGGAGGGAGGAAGACGCATGAAGACGATCCTGCCCATCGTGGCGCTGCTGGCGCTGGCAGCCTGCTCGCCCTCAACCGACGACAAGAAGGCGGCCGAGCCGCCGCTGGTCGCCGCGCCGCCGGCCTCCACCGCGCTGAAGCCGCCCAAGGCCGACATCCCGGCCGGCGACTATGTGCTCGACAAGTCGCATGCGAGCCTGGTGTTCCGGGTCAGCCACCTGGGCTTCTCGCACTACACGGCGGCGTTCGGGACCTTCGACGCCAAGCTGCGGTTCGATCAGAACAACGCGGTCGCCAGCGCGATCGAGGCGACGATCGACCCGAAGTCCCTGACACTGCCGTCGCCGCCGCCTGGCTTCCAGGCCGATCTGATCGGGCCGCAGTGGCTGAACACCGGAACCTATCCGTCGATCACCTTCCGCTCCTCCAAGGTCGAGGTGACGGGGCCAGACACCGGCAAGGTGACCGGCGACCTGACCCTGCATGGCGTCACCAAGCCGGTCACCTTGGACGTGACCTATAACGGCGGCTACGCCGGCCATCCGATGGATCCGCACGCCCGCGTCGGCTTCTCGGCCAAGGGCGTCTTCAAGCGCTCGGACTTCGGCATCGCCTTCGGCGTTCCGGCGCCCGGCACGACCATGGGCGTCGGCGACGAGGTCGAGGTTCAGATCGAGGCGGAGTTCACCGGTCCGCCGCTGGTCAATGCGCCGCCGGCGGCGGCGGCTCAGTAGGTCAAAGAAGAAAAGTGGTCATCAACTCCCGCCTTCCTGGGCCTTGTGCCCAGGACCCATGGTTCCGCGCCTCAGAGGCTGACCAGTGATCTGGGCCTATCGGCAGCCATTCATCTTGAGAATCCGAAGCCGCCGTCAGCATGGGTCCTGGGCACAAGGCCCAGGAAGGCTGTTATTTGGTCTTGATAGCTAGGAGGAACCTACCGCGCGCCGCGCGTCAGATAGCCTTCCAGCAGCGCCAGGGCGTGGTCCAGCCGCGCCTTGCGCCACTCGGGCGCGCTCATGTCGGTGTCCAGCGTCGCCGACAGCGAATAGCCATTGGCTAGGTGGAAGCGGCTCATGGCAGCGATGGTCACATAGATCTGCACGGGATCGAGGTTCGGCCCGAACACGCCCTTGTCCTGACCGCTCTTGATCAGCGCCTCGATCGTGCGCCGCAGCGGAAAGGCGGTTTCGGTCACGACGCGCGACTGCGAGGCGAACTTGCCATGCTGCAGGTTCTCATTGCGCAGCAGCCCCTCGAACTTCGGATTCTTCTCGAAGTAGTCAAAGGTGAAGCGCTGCAGCTCGAGGAAACCTTCCAGCGGCTCGTCGAAGTCGATCTTCAACTCGGCCTCGCGGGCCCGCAGGTCCATGTAGGCGCTTTCGAGGACGGCCATGTACAGGCCCTTCTTGTCCCCGAAGTAGTGGTACAGCATCCGGATGTTGCACTTGGCGGCCTTGACGATCTTCTCGATCCGGGCCCCCGCGAAACCCGCCTGGGCGAACTCCTTCAGGGCGGCGGCGAGGATCGCCTTGCGCGTCCGCTCGGCGTTGCGCTTGCGGGGCGCGGCCTCGCCCTCGGCCTTGGTGTTCGCGTCCAGGACGGCGTCGGTCGTCACGGGATCTTGGCTCCCTGCTTGATCCAGGCACCCAGCTGGGCGCGCTCCTCATCGGTCATGCCGGTCTCGTTGCCAAGGGGCATGCTGGTCGAGAGGACCGCGCGTTCGTTTATTTTTGGTGCGTAGGTCCGGATATGCGCAGGGGTGTCGAAGGTCGCGCCCAAAGGCGGAGCGGAAAAGCCGGCGTGGGTGGGCGCCGCGCTGTGGCACATGACGCAGTGCTTCTGGATGATTCCCTGGGCGGTCGCGAACGGGACCTCGCCGCTGACCTCGACCCTGTCCTTGGGCTTCATCGAGGCGATCGCCGTGGCGCCGAAGATCAGCAGCGCGCCGACGAACAGCAGCTCATGGCGGATCTTTCCGAAGTGCCGCTGGATGAAGAAGTAGCGGATCGCGATGGCGCCGGCGCTGATCATCGCCAGCAGCAGCCAGGCCTTCGGGTGTCCTGAGATGGCCGGATAGTGGTTGCTGATCATGATGAAGATGACCGGCAGGGTCATGTGGGTGTTGTGCACCGACCGCTGCTTGCCCATGGCGCCGAGGCGCGGATCGACAGGACGGCCGGCCAGCATGTCGGCGACGATCTTGCGCTGGTTGGGGATGATGACCAGGAACACGTTCCCGACCATGCAGGTGCCGATGATCGCGCCCACGTGGATGAAGGCCCCGCGATCTGAGAACAGCTGGGTCAGGGCCCAGGTCGCGGCGGTGAGGACGGAAAACCACACGACGCCGAACAGCTTGCCGTTCTTGCCCAGCGGCGAGCGGCACAGGGCCTCGTAGGTCAGAAGGCCGCCGAAGATGAAGGCCAGGCCCACCCCGATCGCCTGGACCTGGGTGAAGGCGTGCTTGGCCGGATCGATCAGATAGACCCCCGCCTGCCAGTAGTAGAGCACGGTCAGCAGGGCGAAGCCCGACAGCCAGGTGGTGTAGGCCTCCCATTTGAACCAGTGCAGGTGCTCGGGCATGTGCGCCGGCGCGACCATGTACTTTTGCGAGTGGTAGAAGCCGCCGCCGTGCACGGCCCACAGCTCGCCCTTCACCCCGTCCTTGGGCGGATTGGGATCGCGCAGATTGTTGTCCAGCCAGACGAAGTAGAAGGACGCCCCGATCCAGGCGACGCCCGCCACCACGTGCAGCCAGCGTAGGGCCATGCCGGTCCAACCGGCGAAATCGTAGTCCATCAGATCTTCACCGCGTCGAGCAGTCGAAGCTTGGAGATGAGGCCGATCTGCTGGATGGCCTCGGCGATCTCGCTCGCTTCATCGTTGGAAAGGCGCGCCTGCATCGCCGCCAGGATCGAAGCCTTGTCGTTCAGGCGCACGCAGATGATGAACGGGAAGCCGAAGCGGTCGCGATAGGCGGCGTTCAGGTCGTGGAAGCGCGCGAACTCCTCGGGCGTCAGCCGATCGAGGCCGGCGCTGGCCTGTTCGGCGTTGCTCTCGGCGGTCAGGGTCTTGGCGATCGCGGCCTTGCTGGCGAGCTCGGGGTGGGCGCGGATCAGGGCCAGCTTGTCGGCGGTGGTCGCCGCTTCAAGGACCGACATCATCGCGCCGTGCATCGCCTCGACGCTGGCGAAAGGACGCTCGCTCCAAGCGCGCTCGACCACCCAGGGCGAGAGCTCGAAGGCGAAGCCCAGGGCGGTGGTGAAGCCGGTCTGGTTCATGCTGTTCAGCCGAGCCAGGGTCAGGGGCGGGGCGCCGCTCATGCCTTGCCCTCCTTGTACGGATGCTCGGTGATCCAATGCCGCGCGATATCGATGCGCCGGGCCACCCAGACGTGGTTGTGGTTGGTGACGTGCTCGAGGAACCGCCGCAGCGCGCCGATGCGGCCGGGCTTGCCGACCACGCGGCAGTGCAGGCCGACGCTCATCATCTTCGGCGAGGTCTCGCCCTCCAGGTACAGGGCGTCGAAGGCGTCGCGCAGATAGGTGAAGAACTGCTCGCCGGTGTTGAAGCCCTGCGCCGCGGTGAAGCGCATGTCGTTGGCTTCCAGGGTATAGGGCACGATCAGCTGTGGCCGGCCATGCTGGTCGCCCCAGTAGGGCAGGTCGTCGGCATAGCTGTCGGCGTCGTAGACGAAGCCGCCCTCCTGGGCGACGAGGCGCGCGGTGTTGGGACTGGTGCGGCCCTGGTACCAGCCCAGGGGGCGCTCGCCCGTCAGGCTTTTCTGGATCTCGATGGCGCGCTGGATGTGCTCCATCTCCTGGTCGGGCGTGAAGTGCTGGTAGTCGATCCAGCGATAGCCATGACTGGCGATCTCCCAGCCGGACTTCATCATGGCCTCGACGGCGTCCGGGTTGCGCTGCATGGCCTGGGCGACGCCGAACACGGTCAGCGGCAGGCGAAACTCATCGAACAGCCGCCGGATGCGCCAGAAGCCGGCGCGCGAGCCGTATTCGTACAGGCTCTCCATCGACATGTGCCGCATGTCGGGAATGGGCTGGGCGCCGATCATTTCCGACAGGAAGAACTCACTGACCGGATCGCCATGCAGGACCGAGCGCTCGGCGCCTTCCTCGTAGTTCAAGACGAACTGGACGGCGACGCGGGCGTGGTTCGGCCAGCGCGGATGCGGCGGATGCTCGCCGTAGCCGATGAGGTCGCGGGGGTAGGTCATCCATACACCTTCGCCGCCGCATCGACGCCCGCGCCGGCCGGGGCGCTGAAGCCTTCCCACCGCAGCACCGCCTCCAGCGCGGCCAGGGTCTGCAGCACCGCGTGCTTGCGGGCGTTCACGCCCATGGTCCCGATGCGCCAGATCTTGCCGGTCAAGGGGCCGAAGGCCGAGCCGATCTCGATCTCGAAGTCGGTGCGCATCCGCGCCTTCACCCGGTCGTAGTCGACCCCCTCGGGCGTCCAGATTCCGGTGACGTTGGTCATCTTGTGGGCCTTGTCGCCGTAGATGGACAGGCCCATCGCCTCGAGGCCCGCGGTCATGGCCGCGCCGGCCTTGGCGTGACGGTCGAAGCGGGCCGGAAGGCCTTCTTCCAGCACCAGCCGCGCGCATTCGCGGGCGGCGAACAGCATCGGGGCGCATTCAGTGTGGTGGTTCAGGCGCTTCTCGGACCAGTAGTCCATGATCATCGCCAGGTCGAAGTAGTTGGAGGCGATGCGGCGGCCGTTCCCCGCCGCGCCGCCGGTTCCAGCCAGGCCCTTCTCGACATGGCGGCGCGAGAAGATGTGCTCGGCGGCCTGGTCGCTGATCGTGATCGGGGCCGAACCCGAGGGGCCGCCCAGGCACTTCTGCAGGCCGGCGGTGACGATGTCGGCGCCCCAGGCGTCGACCGGGACGTCCATGCCCGACAGGGTGGCGGTGGCGTCGACATACATCAGCGCCCCATACGCGCGGCAGATCGCGCCGATCTGGTCCAGCGGCTGGGCCATGGTGGTCGAGGTGTCGCCGTGAACGCAGGCCACCAGCCGCGGCTTCACGCGCTTGACGGCGTCCTCGACCGCCTGCGGATCGACGACCGTCCCCCACGGCGCTTCGACGAAGGTGACCTTGGCGTCGCAACGCTCGGCGATCTCGGCCAGCAGCAGGCCAAAGCGGCCGCAATTGACCACCACGACGTCGTCGCCGGGGCAGAGCGTCGAGACCAGCGCCGCCTCGATGCCGGCGCGCGAGGTGCCGTCGATCGCGAAGGTCCAGCGGTTCTTCGTCTGGAAGACGCCGCGATAGAGGCTCATGACCTCGTTCATGTAGCCGGTGAACTCGGGGTCGAATTGTCCCAGCAACTGCACCGACATGGCCCGCAGAACGCGCGGGTGCACGTTGATCGGGCCGGGACCCATCAGCAGGCGGGCGGGGTGGTCTAGCTCGTGAAAAGTCTCGGTCATGCGCGTTCGCGTCGTTCTAGCTTGTCGATGAAGGTGAGCATGGCTTGGGCCGCCAAGGCGCAGTCGGCCTCGGTCACGGCCTCGGCCGGGTTGTGGCTGATCCCGCCCTCGCAGCGGATGAACAGCATGGCGGTCGGGCAGAGGTCGGCCATCACCATGGCGTCGTGGCCCGCGCCGCTGGGCAGGCGCCGTACGGGGAGCGAAAGCTCGCCCAACGCCTCTTCCAGCAGGCCGATCAGCGACGGATCGCAGGGGCTCTCGGCCAGGGCCTGCATCATATGGATCTCGGCCGTCAGGCCGCGCGCGGCGGCGATCGCGTGGATCTCGGCGCAGATGGCGTCCACGGCGGCGTCGCGGGTCGTGGAGGTCTCGGCGCGGATGTCCATCGAGAACTCGACCGCGCCCGGGATGACGTTGAAGGCGCCGGGCATGGCGCTGATCCGGCCGACCGTGCCGACCAGGCCGTCGGTCCCCGCGCGGCAGATCCGCTCCAGGGCCAAGACGCATTCGGCGGCGGCGGGGCCGGGGTCCTTGCGCAGGGCCATCGGAGTCGTGCCCGCGTGGCCGGCGGTCCCGACGATCTTGACCATGAGCCGCTTCTGGGCGGCGATGGCGGTGACGACGCCCAGCGCCAGACCCTCGGCCTCCAGCACCGGGCCTTGTTCGATGTGGGCTTCGAGGAAGGCCAGCACGTCCTCGGACTCTCGGGCCGCGCGGGCGATATTGGCCGGATCGCCGCCGAACGCAGCCAGGGCTTCGGCCACCGAGACGCCGTCGGCGTCCTTCATCTGCAAGGTCAGGGCGTCCAGCGTTCCGGCGATGGCGCGGCTGCAGCTCATCGAGGCGGGAAAGCGCGAGCCTTCCTCGTCGCCGAACGCCACGACCTCAATCGCGAAGGGCAGGCGACGGTCCGCCCGATGCAGCGCCTCGACCACGTCGATCCCCAGCATGATCCCCAGCGGTCCGTCATACCGCCCGCCGTTGCGGACGCTGTCGATGTGGGAGCCGATGATCAGCGTCTTGGCGTCGGCCGTTTCGCCCTCGTAGCGGCCGATCAGGTTGGCGGCGGCGTCGCGGCGCACGCTCATGCCGGCTTGCCGCATCCAATCTTCCAGCGCCGACAGGGCGGCGGCGTGGGCGGGTGTCAGGAACCGGCGCGTCAGCTGGCCCTCGACCTCGCTATAGGGCGGCGCGCCCAGCAAGTCGCAGCGCGTCTTGGCCCTCGCGCCGATGTTGAAACCCCCGGTCAAGTCCGCCTTGGCCTCCATCCCTAAGCTCTAGCAGGCTGCGCCCGCCGTCTCGTCGCGACAAGCGCTTCCGGTGCGACCTTGCCGCCAAGGCGCCTGCCCGCGCGCCATGTCGAGCGACCGGCGCCTCTTCATAAGTCATAATTTGCTTACTTACGGAAGGGCGGCGCCGTTCAGGCCTCGCCAGCCGCCAGGGCCAGGCGCCGGCGGGGGAAGGCTTCGGGCAGTTCGTCGCGCAGGAAGGCCATCATCTTTTCCCGCACCTCGCAGCGCAGGTCGAACGCCTGGCCGGCGTTGCGAGCGCTGACCAGGCAGCGAACTTCCATGACCTCGGCCGTCAGGTCGGTCACGGCAAGGTTGACGACCTTGCCGTCCCAGAGCTTTGAGGCCTTGGCGATCTCGCTGAGCTTTTCCCGCAGGCGGTCGACGGGTGCGGCCGGGTCGACATAGAGCATGGCCGTGCCGATCAGGGCCGAGCTCTCGCGGGTCCAGTTCTGGAACGGGTTCTGGATGAAGTAGCTGAGCGGCAGCACCATCCGCCGCCAGTCCCACAGCCGGACGACGACGTAGGTGGCGTTGATCTCCTCGATGTTTCCCCATTCCTTCTCGACGATCACGGCGTCGTCGATGCGGATCGGCTGGGTGACCGCGATCTGGATGCCGGCGATCAGGTTGGTCAGCAGGGGCTGCAGGGCCAGGCCGACGATCAGGCTGGCCGCGCCGCCAGCCGCCAGCAGGCTGACGCCCCACTGCCGCACGCCGGGAATGGTCATCAGGGCCAGGGCCAGGGTGACGATGCCGACCAGGATGGCCACGGCCCGGCGGAGGATCCGCACCTGGGTCACATGCTTGCGGGCCAGCAGGTTGTCTTCGACATCGATCTTGAAGCCGCGCAGGTAGAGGGCCGCGCCGATGT
Organism: uncultured Caulobacter sp.; assembly: GCF_937900395.1. Lineage (GTDB taxonomy): Bacteria > Pseudomonadota > Alphaproteobacteria > Caulobacterales > Caulobacteraceae > Caulobacter. The sequence goes on along the minus strand of NZ_CALCDX010000152.1, from coordinate 54,969 downwards.
CGAGCGCGGTCAGGCACATCCAGCCGAGCAGCAGGATGAACAGCACCAGCAACACGTGCCGCGCGGCGTCCGCCTGACCGCCGGTCAGCGGCGCGGCCGAGACTGCGGGGCCCAGCGCCGCCACGATGATCGCCAGCCGGGTCGGCCGGCGCGTGCGGGCGATCAGCGCCTGCCAGAAGGCCTCGCGCTTGGAGACCGTGCGGCGGACCAGGCGAACCGCGAACGCGTGGATCATCAGGGCCAGCAGCACCGCGACCGCGATCAGGACGAGACTGACCAGCCACGGCGGAGCCCAGGCGACCATGGCGGCTGAGCCCGCGAGCCAAGTGAAGAGGTCTTGCATGCCCAGGCGAACGCGCGTCGCCCGGCATGGCTCCCCGAACTACCGCGTCAGGGCCCAACGCGCGGCCGCGAAACCGGCGCTGGCCGAGACCGTGGTGATGAAGGTTCCCCAGGCCATGTCGACCAGGGTGATGGTCGTGGACCACGTCTTCATCGTCGCCTGGTTGGTCAGGTCATAGGTGGCGTAGGCGACCAGGCCGAACGCCGCCGCGTGGATCAACAGCCGCTTCCAGCCGCCTTCGCGTAGCGCGGGCAGGACGGCCAACAGGACGATTCCGGCGACGTAGAGCAGGTAGAAGACGACCGCTGGCGCGGGCGACGGCTTTTCAGCCAGTAGTTCGCCGATGCGCGGCCGGTAGAGGCGCGGAATCATCTGGGTCAGCCAGATGGCGTCCAGCACCAGCATGGTCAGGCCCGTGCCCAGATAGGCGGCGATGATCTTGATCATTGTCCGCTCTCCATGGCGACGGGACGCATGCGGTAGTGGCTGACGCCCCATTCCTCGCCGCCGCGGTGGCCGAACAGGCCGGCCGTGGCCAGGAAGAACAGCCGCCAGCGGCGACGCCAGACGGTGGCGTGGGGGCCGTAGACTTCAGCCAGGATCGGATCGATCGTCGCGCGCTTGGCGTCAAAGTTCTCAAGCCACTGGCGGGCGGTGCGGGCGTAGTGCTCACCGCTCCAGCGCCAGTCGGTCTCGACCGTGAACAGGTCCGGGAACTGGCGCGGCAGGTCGTGGCTGGGCATGACGCCGCCGCTGAAGAAGTACTGGGCGATCCAGTCGGCCGGATCATCGACCTCGAAGCGGTAGGGCGTGTTCCTGTGCGTGAAGACGTGCAGGAACAGCAGGCCGTCCGGCTTCAGCCAACCGCGCACGCGGGTCAGCAAGGCGCGCCAGTTGGACATGTGCTCGAACATCTCGACCGACACCACGCGGTCGAAGCGCTCGCCGGTCTGGAAGTCGTTCATGTCGGCCGTCACGACCGTCAGGTTGTCGAGACCCCGCGCCGCTGCTCGGCCCTCGATGAAGGCGCGCTGCGAGGCCGAGTTCGAGACCGAGGTGATGCGGGCGTTCGGATAGCGCGCCGCCATCCACAGCGACAGCGAGCCCCAGCCGCAGCCCAGCTCCAGGATCTCTTGCCCGTCGCGCAGGTCGGCGTGCTCGGCGGTCTCGCGCAGGGCGGCCGCCTCGCCCTCGGCCAGGGTGGTCACGCCGGGCGGATAGAGGCCGCTGGAATACTTCAGGTTCGGACCCAGCACCGCCTCGAAGAACGGGGCGGGCAGCTCGTAGTGCTGGGCGTTGGCCGCGTCGGTGTGGGTCGCGATCGGCCGCGCCTCCATCTCCCGCGCGAAGGCGGCAGAGGCGCCGGGCGGGGCCTTGCCCAGCCGACGGCGGGCGTCACCGACCAGAAAGTCGATGGCCGCGCGCGAGACCGCGTCCGGCATGGGCGCGTCCTCGAACGCGTGGATCGCCGCCTTCACCAAGCTCATGGGCCATTCTCCCTCGCTAGCCTTCACAGCTACGAGGGGACAACGCCCGCGGATGGGTGGAGGCGGCGGCCTTTTACGTCAGGCCTTGGCCCAGGCGTCCAAGTCGTTCAAAGCCCGGATGCTCATCAGCCGCTTCTTGGCGCGGCCGCGTTCCTTGAGCGGGATCTTCTTGCCGTCCTCATCGACCTTGGGCGCTTCCAGCGGCGGCAGCAGGCCGTAGTTGATGTTCATCGGCTGGAAGCTGCCGCCTTCGAGGTGGCCGCCGGTGATGTGCTCGACGAGAGCCCCCAGGGCGGTGGTCGGCGGCGGCGCGTCCAGCGGCGCGCCCTTGCGGTCGGCGGCCGCGAAGCGGCCGGTCAAGAGGCCCATGGCCGCGCTCTCGACATAGCCCTCGACGCCGGTGACCTGGCCGGCGAAGCGCAGGCGCGGCTGGGCCTTCATCCGCAGCGACTTGTCCAAGAGCTTCGGCGAATTGATGAAAGTGTTGCGGTGCAGGCCGCCCAGGCGCGCGAACTGGGCGTTCTCCAGCCCCGGGATCATGCGGAAGGTCTCGGCCTGGACGCCGTGCTTCAGCTTGGTCTGGAACCCGACCATGTTCCAAAGGGTGCCCAGGGCGTTGTCCTGGCGCAGCTGGACGATGGCGTAGGACTTCACGGTCGGGTCGCGCGGGTTGGTCAGGCCCACCGGCTTCATCGGGCCGTGGCGCAGGGTCTCGCGGCCGCGCTCGGCCATCACCTCGATCGGCAGGCAGCCGTCGAAATAGGGGACGTTCTCCCACTCCTTGAACTCGGACTTGGGGCCGGCCAGCAGGGCGTCGATGAAGGCCTCGTACTGCGCCTTGTTCATCGGGCAGTTGATGTAGGCGGCCGCGTCGCCGCCGGGGCCTTCCTTGTCGTAGCGCGACTGGCGCCAGGCGATGTCCATGTTGATGGACTCGAAGTGGATGATCGGCGCGATGGCGTCGAAGAACGACAGCTGGCCCTCGCCGGTCAGGTCCAGGATGGCCTGGGCCAGGGCGGGCGAGGTCAGCGGGCCCGTGGCGACGATGACGTTGTCCCACTCCGCCGGCGGCAGGCCGGCGATCTCCTCGCGGACGATCGTCACGAGGGGATGTTCGGACAGGCGCTTCGTCACCTCGGCCGAGAAGCCGTCGCGGTCGACGGCCAGGGCGCCGCCGGCCGGCACCTGGTGCTGGTCGGCGCAAGACATGATCAGGCTGTCCAGCTTGCGCATCTCGGCGTGCAGCAGGCCGACGGCGTTGAACTGCCAGTCGTCCGAGCGGAAAGAGTTGGAGCAGACCATCTCGGCCAGGCCGTCGGTCTGGTGCGCGTCGGTGGTGACTTTGCCGCTGGCGTCGTCCTTGCGCATTTCGTGCAGGATCACCGGCACGCCGCTCTGGGCGATCTGCCAGGCGGCTTCGGAGCCGGCCAAGCCCCCGCCGACGACGTGAACGGGCTGATAGGTCGAATTCGTGGTCATGAGGCGCCCTATACCCCCGGCTGTCGCTTGGCGAAACCTCGTGTAGGCTGACTGCTTCGCGGCGCGGGGTTCGCGCGTGGGCCAGCCCGGGGAGGGGACATGGCGAGATTTGCGGTGGGCGAGGCGGCGACGTCGGGCTTTGGCGTGGTCGCGCGACATCCCCTGGCCGTTGGCGGCTGGGCCCTGGCCCTGGTGGTGGGGCTGATCGTTCCGGCCATTGTCGGCCTCTTCTGGCTCGGCCCGGAGTTCGCGCGTCTGATCCAGATGGCGCTGACCCAGAAAACCGGCGCGACCGATCCAGGCATGTTCGACGATTTCATGCGGACTCAGTCGAGCATGACCGCCCTGAACATCCTCTACTGGCTGTGGTCTTCGTTCGTGCGGGCGGTGCTGTGCGGCGCGATTTTCCGCGCGGTGCTGATGCCGGAAGCCTCGGCCTGGGCCTTCCTGCGGATCAGCGGCCGCGAGCTGTGGATGACCCTGCTGTTCGTCGTGGAGCAGGTGCTGGCCATGATCGTCGTCTTCATCGTCGCCCTGCTGGTCATCGTCCTGACGGCGGTGGTCGCGGTCAGCGGCGGCGAGCAGGCGAAGACGACGGCGATCATCGTGGCCAGCTCGGCGACGGCGATCGCGGCGGGGGTCCTGATCTGGGTGGCGCTGCGCCTGTCGCTGGCCGCGCCGATGACCTTCGTCGACGCTCAGTTCCGCCTGTTCGAGTCCTGGACCCTGACCCGCGGCCAGGGCTGGCGCCTGCTGGGCATGGCCCTGCTGGTCGTGATCTTCATCCTGCTGATGGAGATGCTGGTCGGCGCCGCGGCGTTCGGCGTCGTCGTGGCGGCGGGCGGCTCGCTGGAGGCGATCCGCGGGCCCGGCGCGCTGGAAGCCTTCATCTCGCGGCCGCCCATCACGCTGCTGACGGAGCTGTGGCCGTGGCTGCTGGGATTGGGCGCCTTGTCGGCCGTGTTCAGCGCCGTGTTGCAGGCTGTGTTCTGGGCGCCCTGGGCGACCGCGCATAAGGCCTTGACCGCCAAGGCCTAGCCAAGGCCTTAGATTGTCAGGGCTCGCGCGACTCGGCGGTGGGCGGCGCGGAAGGGAACTTGATCGGATGACGGACGGATCGGCGAGCGTCGGAAGCTTGCTGAAGGCGGCGATCTCGCGCATGGGCGCGGCGCAGGCGTCATGCCTGGCCGCCCTGGTCGTGGCGGTGGCCCTGACGGTCTCGACGAACGTCTTGCCGCTCGCGCTTCGCCCGCTGGTCGTCCTGGTCGCCATCGTGATCGCGCAAGGCGCGCTGTATCGCCATGCCTTCGGTCGCAGCCGGGGGATCAACGGGCTGCGCTGGGGGCGCGACGAGTGGCGCCTGCTGGGGGCGCACCTTATGGGACTGGGCCTGTTCCTGCTGATCGGCTCGATCCTGCTGATCGTGATCGGCGCCATCACGCTGGGCGTGGCCCGCGCCAGCGCCCCTCAGCTGGATGTCGGCTCCGCCCAGGCCTGGCGGGCGGCGCTGGCCAACGCCGGACCTGCGGGCTTCGTCGCGGGGCTCGCGCCGCTGGTCGCACTGGCGATCCTGACCTGGCTGGCGCTGCGCCTGTCCTTCACCGCGCCGGCCACGGTCGCCGAGTCCGGGATCCGGGTGCTCAGCGCGTTTCCGCTGACCAAGGGCAAGGTTCCGATTCTGCTGCTTCCGGGCGTCTTTGCGCTGCCCATGGCGGCCAACCTGCTTTACGCCCTCGCGCCGCCGCGGGGAGTTGTCTCGACGGCGGGCTCCGCCATCTTGGCCTATGTCGTGATGGCGCCGATCTGGTCGGTTATGATGGCTCATCTTTACCGCCAAAGCGCGGTTTCGCAGGACGCTTAGATGTCAGTTCGCCCCACCGACGCGGCTCTTGAAGGTCTTCGCATCATGCGGCGCAAGCCGTTGGCGGTGCTGGCCTGGGCGGCGTTCTCCCTGGTCATGCTGCCGATCCTGGGCCTGATCGCCAAGATCGTGCTGGGCGACGAGGGACGCACGGCGCTGGCTGGCCGCGTCGGCTCGGCCGATCCGCGCGAGCTGCTCGATCTGGTCACCCATCTGGGCGGGGCGATGGTGCTGCTGATCGCCCTGGCCCTGGTGCTGGGCGCGGTGCTGCAGGCGGCGATCATCCGCTCCGTGGTCGAGCCCGACAACGACCGCCTGGCCTATCTGCGCCTGGGCCGCGAGGAGGTGCAGCTGCTGATCGTCTCGCTGATCACCTGGGCGGCCGCCCTCGGCGTCACCGTGATTCCGTCCGGCGCGGTCGTGCTGGGCGCGGCGCTTTTGTCGGGAGCCGCCGCCGGCTGGTTCGCCACCCTCGGCGCGCTCGCCGTCATCGGCCTGTCCCTGTGGGTCGCCGTGCGTTTGTCCCTGCTGGGGCCGCACGCCTTCTCGCATCATCACATCGACGTCCGCGCCGCCTGGATCCAGACTCACGGGCAGTTCTTCCGCCTGCTGGCCATGTTCGCCATGACCATCGCCCTGACCGCGCTGGTGTCGGTCCTGGGCGCCATGGTGTCGAGCGTCGTGGGCAACCTGATTAGCGGCGGCGTGGAGCCGGAGGCGGGCGGCGTCGTCGCCAGCCACCCGCGCCTGATCCTGTTCCTGCTGGCCAACATGCTGCTGGCGCCGATTTTCCTCACCCTGCAGACGGTGATCCTGGCCTCGGCGCCCGCCAAGGCCTTCGTCCACCTAAACCAGGACGAGATCGACGCGGGCCTGCACGACTAGTCCGCGGGTCTAGGCACCGGCGGTCGGCCGGGCGGCCATCCGCTCGCGCCAAGCCAGCACGTTCCGCGCCTCGGCCGGCGTCGGCAGGCCGATGAAGTCGGCGAAGTCCAGCGTGGTCTGTCCCACGATGTCGGCCATCGTATAGGTCTCGCCGGCAAGGTAGGGCCGGCCGTCGGACAGCTCGCGGTCCAGCCACATCAGGGTCTTGTCGACGGTCTCGCGATTGGACTCGCCGAAGTCCTTGTACTGTTTGAGCAGATGCGCCGTGAACGGATGGGCGTGGCGCCAGAACATGCTGATCGGGACCATCAGGCGCAGCTCGATGCGGCGGCTCCACATCTCGACCTGAGCCTGCTCCAGCGCGGTGACGCCAAACAGCGGCGGTGTCGGGTGCAGCGCCTCGAAATAGCGGCAGATGGCGACGGTCTCGCTGATCGTGGTCCCGTCGTCGAGCTCCAGCACCGGCACCTGACCAAGGCTATTGCGGGCCAGGTGCTCGGGCTGGCGATGACCGCCCTGGCGCAGGCCGATGTGGACCTCGGGGACCTCCAGTCCCTTCTCGGCCAGAAAGATCCGCACGCGGCGCGGATTGGGCGCGGGCATCGCCTCGCCGTAAAGCTTCATTATCGCGTTTCCTCTCCCGGTTCAAACGAATGTTAGAGGCCCGGGCGCGACCATCGCAAGCTCGTGCGAAAAAGCGTGTCGTCGGCTCTGTCGAAGCGGCGCGAACCTTGTTAGGGCTAGGGCCTGTCCGCAAAGCAAGAGTACGACATGTCCAGGTTCTCGGCCTCCGACGCCGCCTTCTCCGGTTTTCGACTGGTGCGGGAGAACTTGAAGGCCATCGCTGTCTGGGCGGCGGTGATGACGGTGCTGTCGATCATCTCCAATGTGCTGGCGATTCAGTACTTCGGGGTGAAGCTCGAAGCCCTGATGTCGTACCTTTCCGACAACAACAATCCGGACCCGGAGGAGGCCCTGCGGCTTATCGCGGATCTGACGCCGCTGATGCTGTGGTCGCTGCCCTACAGCCTGGTCGTGAACGGGGTGATCTTCGGCGCCCTCAACCGCCTGGTGCTTCGCCCGCAGGACAGCCGCTTCGCCTTTCTGCGCCTCGGGAAGCAGGAGCTCCGCCAAGCCGCCGTCTGGGTGCTGACCAGCTTGGTCCTGATGGGCGTGCTGTTCGCGGGCTCGCTGGTCGCGGGTTTCCTGGGCGGGATGGGCGGACCGACCGGGGCGTTCCTGGCGCTGCTGGGCCTCGTCGGTTCGTTCTGCGCGGTGATCTACCTCGCGGTGCGACTGTCGTTCGCGCCGGCGGTCACGTTCGAGACCCAGAAGATCACGGTCTTCAAGTCGATGCCCGAGACCAAGGGGCTCTTCTGGCCGCTGCTGGGGGCCTATCTGCTGGCGGTGGTGATGAGCATCATCGTCGTGCTGCTGATCTGGACGATCGTCTCGGCCATCGGCCTGATCGCCTCGGGGGATCTCTCGGCCACCGGCAAGATGCTGCGCGCCGACACCAGCTCGCTGCAGGCCTATTTCACGCCGGCGGGCATCGTCCAGGCGCTGTTCTCGGGCCTGATCTCGATCCTGACCACCCTGATCGTCTTCGGCCCCGCGCCGACCATCTATCGCGAGCTGAAGGGCGGGGCGTCCGGCGGGGCGCCGGGCGGCGGCTGGTAGGGTTCAGTCGCCACCACTCCGCATTATCCGTGTCATCCCGGCCGTAGCGCGAAGCGCGGAGAGCCGGGACCCAGGGCAGGCGCACTGCGCTTGGCCCCTGGGTCCCGGATAGCCTCTGCGAGGCTTCCGGGATGACACTTTAGATATGGCTCAAGAAGGTCCGGCTGGCCTAAGCGCGCGCCTTCTTCAGCTCAGCCACCCGCGCCTTGCGGCGTTCCTCGTGGCGATCCAGCAGCTCCTTCAGGTAGCGACCGGTCCAGCTGGCCTCGACCTTGGCGACATCCTGAGGGGATCCGGTCGCGACGATCTCGCCGCCGCCGTCGCCGCCTTCGGGCCCGAAGTCCAGCAGCCAGTCGGCGGTCTTGACCACGTCGAGGTTATGCTCGATCACGACCACGGTGTTGCCCTGGTCGGCCAGCTCGTGCAGCACCTCGAGCAGCTTCTTGGTGTCCTCGAAGTGCAGGCCGGTGGTCGGCTCGTCGAGGATGTACAGCGTCCGGCCGGTGGCCCGGCGCGACAGCTCCTTGGACAGCTTCACCCGCTGCGCCTCGCCGCCCGACAGGGTCGTGGCCTGCTGGCCGACCTTGATGTAGCTGAGGCCGACGCGTTTGAGCGTCTCCATCTTGTCGCGGATCGGCGGCACGGCCTTGAAGAAGTCGGCGGCCTCCTCGACGGTCATGTCCAGGACGTCGGCGATCGTCTTGCCCTTGAACACCACGTCCAGGGTCTCGCGGTTGTAGCGCTTGCCCTTGCAGACGTCGCAGGTGACGTAGACGTCCGGCAGGAAGTGCATCTCGATCTTGATGACGCCGTCGCCCTGGCAGGCCTCGCAGCGGCCGCCCTTGACGTTGAAGCTGAAGCGGCCGGGGCCATAGCCGCGCGCCTTGCTTTCCGGCAGGCCCGCGAACCAGTCGCGGATCGGGCCGAAGGCGCCGGTATAGGTCGCCGGGTTCGAGCGCGGCGTGCGGCCGATCGGCGACTGGTCGATGTCGATGACCTTGTCGAAGTGCTCCAGCCCCTCGATCCGCTCGTGCGGGGCGGGGGCGTCGCTGGCGTTGTTCAGGCGGCGCGCGGCGGCCTTGTAGAGCGTCTCGATCGTGAAGGTCGACTTGCCGCCGCCCGACACGCCGGTGATGCAGGTGAAGGTCCCGACCGGGATCTCGGCCGTGACGCCCTTCAGGTTGTTGCCCGTGGCGCCGACGACCTTCAGCACCTTCTTCTTGCTGATCGGTCGACGCTGTTCGGGCACCTCGATCTCGCGCACGCCGGTCAGGTACTGGCCGGTGACGCTCTTGGGGTTGGCCATGATCTGCTGAGGCGTGCCCTCGGCGACGATCTCACCGCCATGGACGCCCGCCGCCGGACCCATGTCGATCACGTAGTCGGCGGTCAGGATCGCCTCTTCGTCGTGCTCGACGACCAGCACGGAGTTGCCGAGGTCCCGCAGGCCCTGGAGCGAGGTCAGCAGGCGGGTGTTGTCGCGCTGGTGCAGGCCGATCGACGGCTCGTCCAGCACGTAGAGGACTCCCGTAAGACCTGAGCCGATCTGGCTGGCCAGGCGGATACGCTGGCTCTCGCCGCCGGAGAGGGTGCCCGAGCCGCGCGACATGTTCAGATAGTCGAGACCGACATCGACCAGGAACCGCAGGCGGTCGTTGATTTCCTTCAGGATCCGCCGGGCGATCTCCATCTGCTTGTCGGTCAGCCGGCCTTCCAGGGCGGTGAACCAGTCGCGGGCGGGACGGATGGCGAGGTTCGAGACCTCGGCGATATCCTTGCCGTCGACCTTCACGGCCAGGGCTTCGGGCTTCAGGCGCTTGCCGTGACAGGTCTCGCACGGCGTGTCGGACTGGTAGCGGCCCAGCTCCTCGCGGACCCACGAGCTGTCGGTCTCGCGCCAGCGGCGCTCCAGGTTCGGCAGCACGCCCTCGAAGGGCTTCTCGACCTCGTACTTCCGGGCGTTGTCGTCGTAGACGAACTTGATCTTGGTTCCGCGCGAGCCGTTCAGCACGACGTCCTTGGCGTCGGGCGACAGCTTGTGCCACGGCTCGTCCATCGAGAAGCCGTAGTGGCGCGCCAGGGCCTGCAGGGTCTGGGTGTAGAGCGGCGAGGGCCCCTTGGCCCACGGGGCCACCGCGCCCTTGTGCAGGCTCTTGTCCTTGTCGGGCACGACGAGGTCGGCGTCGAAGGCCAGCTTCGCGCCCAGGCCGTCGCAGACCGGGCAGGCGCCCGCCGGATTGTTGAACGAGAACAGCCGCGGCTCGATCTCGGCGATCGTGAAGCCGCTGACCGGACAGGCGAAGCGCTCCGAAAACAGGATGCGCTTGGGCTCCTTCTCGCCTTCCTCGATCGTGGCGAACTCGGCGACCGCCAGACCATCAGCCAGGCGCAGCGCCTGCTCGATGGAGTCGGCCAGGCGCTGCTCCATGTCGGGCTTGGTCACCACGCGGTCCACGACCACGTCGATGTCGTGCTTGAACTTCTTGTCGAGGGCCGGGGCGTCCTCGATCGGATAGAACTCGCCGTCGATCTTCAGCCGCTGGAAGCCGGCCTTCTGCCACTCGGCGATCTCCTTCTTGTACTCGCCCTTGCGGTCGCGGACGACCGGGGCCAGCAGGTAGAGACGCGTGCCCTCGGGCAGGGCGGTGATCTTGTCGACCATCTGGCTGATGGTCTGGCTCTCGATCGGCAGGCCGGTGGCGGGCGAGTAGGGGACCCCGACCCGAGCCCACAGCAGGCGCATGTAGTCGTGGATCTCGGTCACCGTGCCGACGGTCGAGCGCGGGTTGCGCGACGTGGTCTTCTGCTCGATCGAGATCGCGGGCGACAGGCCTTCGATCAGGTCGACGTCGGGCTTGCTCATCAGCTCCAGAAACTGACGCGCATAGGCCGACAGGCTCTCCACGTAGCGGCGCTGGCCCTCGGCGTAGATCGTGTCGAAGGCGAGCGACGACTTGCCCGAGCCCGACAGGCCGGTCAGGACGACCAGCTCGCCGCGGGGGATGTCGACGCTGACGTCCTTCAGATTGTGCTCACGGGCGCCGCGAACGCGGATGAAGTTCAGTTGCTCGGCCATGTTTTCCGGAACGTTGGGCCGCCCGATTGGTGGCGGCGCAGCGGCTATATGTAGGGCTCGATCCGGGAATTAACACAAGAACAAGATGCGAACAAATGTCGCGCGCGCGAGGCCAAGCTTCTGCTGACAGCGGATGTCAGCATGAAGCGCGCGGGGCGCCCGTTTTCGCGTCTGGCCGTTCGTCTTTCCTAAACCCTGTTTGGAAGCGGGTTCTTCAAGGGGCGGTGCTTTACAGCTCGATCTTGGGTCGAGTTGGGGCCCGCCGGAGAGGGACCGGAACCATGGCCAAGGCAGAGGCCGAGAGCGTCAAGCAGGCCGCCAAGCACGGCGCGTTCAACAGCATGCGTCCGCCGAAGCCGCGCTCGGTGGTCATCGATGGCCTGGTGTTCATCGGCGGCGTCGGGGCGCTGCTTTGGGTCCTCTGCAACATGGCCCCGACCTAGAGACGCGCTTTGCGTTTGCCTGCCCCGCGGGACAAGCGTCCATCGCCCGCCTTCGTCGGTCCCATCGACGAAATCCCGTGGCGAACGCCGACCCGCGACAGCAAGTCGCGGTACGAGGACGAAGGCTCGCGCAAGCAGCGTTGTCGCGACTATCATCGTGGGCGGGCGCCAGGATTTTCTGAACGAAATCTGAGCTCTACGGGCGCGCCGCCACCTAGCCTTCGCGAGGGCGGCTGCTTCTAGAGGAGAACGCCGTTGGCCCATCTCGGGGGCGTTCGCTTTTGCTCAACCTTCTTTCGAAGCCCCGTGTTCAGCGTGATTTTTGAAAACGTTTGCGACCGGGCCTGGGGCTCGAGGCAATCGGAACCACTCTCGTCATGTCGCAGGACACCGCCAAACAGGACGCCAAGCGCGAGGCGTTCAAAGCCTTGAACGCGGGCAAGCCGCGTTCCGTGATCATCGACGGGCTGGTGTTCATCGGCGGCGTCGGATCGCTGCTCTGGGTCCTGCGCCACATGACGCCCTAGGCGCCGCACTAGGCCCTGTCGATACGCGCCGCGTAGCAGCCCCACTTGGCGTAGTGGGCGTGCAGATAGGCGATTTCCGGATCCTCGAATAACGTCTCGATCAGGGCATCCGCCGCCGCGCCCTCGGTCACGTCGGCGGCGCGCATCATCCCATGAATGTCGAACGCCCTGAGCGACAGCAGGCGACGCCTTAGCGCGGGCGGCATTTCGTCGACGGTCGAGACCGCCTCTACGCCCTCGCGCACGAAGATCGCATGACTGGCGCGGAAGGGCGTCGGCGCGGGCTGATGCTCGTAGTTCACCAGGATCAGCGTCTCGCCCGGCCGCGCGTCGTCAAGGCTGACGCGGCAGGGAAAGCCCAGCGGCGCGTCGGCGATCACGCGTCGGGCGCCGCGCGCGGCCAAGGCCTCGTCATCCAGCTGGAACAGGGGTGCGAAGGGCGCGGGCGATAGGCTGGTCACGGCGTAGGACATGTCTTGAACTCCCTTGTGGCCAGGTTTTTCGTCTTGGCCGGCCGCGCGCGACACCCGATCCTTGCGGTCCGGCTCCGCTTGCCGCTTTCCGGCGGCGGGCGTAGACACATCGCCATCCCACCGATGGAGGCCCCCATGATCAGCAAGACGGAAGATCGCTTCGCCCTTTCCGTTTCCCTGACCGTGGGGTCGCATGTCCTTCGTCACCCTGGATTCCGTTTCCGCCGCCACGCCTGACGGCCGGCCTCTCTTCGAAAATCTAAACCTGTCCGTCGGGGCCGAGCGCATCGGCCTAGTGGGCCGCAATGGCGCGGGCAAGTCGACCCTGCTGGCTCTGATTGCGGGCGACCGCGCGCCGACGAGCGGCGCCGTTTCGCGCGCGGGCGCCGTCGCCATGCTCGACCAGACGCCCGATCTCTCCGCCGGAGCGCGGCTGGTCGACCTGCTGGGCGTCGGCGCGGCCTGGGACCGCCTGGCGCGCATCGAACTTGGCGAGGGCGACGATGTCGACCTCGTCGAGGCGGACTGGGATCTGCCGGCGCGGCTGGAGCAGGCCTTGGCCGAGGTCGGCCTGAACGACTTTGAGCCCGAGCGTCCGGCGACCGCGCTGTCGGGCGGCCAGGCGACCCGCGCCGGCCTCGCGCGCCTGCTGCTCGCGCGGCCGGACGTGTTGCTGCTGGACGAGCCGACCAACAACCTCGACGCCGAGGCGCGGGCGTTCGTGCTCCAGGCGCTGAAACGCTGGCGGCGCGGCGCGGTGGTGGTCAGCCACGACCGCTCCCTGCTTCGCGAGATGGATAGGATCGTCGAGCTGTCGCCCTTGGGCGCGCGGTCCTATGGCGGCGGCTACGACCTCTATGCCGAGCGCAAGGCGCTGGAGGCGGAGGCCGCCCAGCGCGATCTCGACCACGCCGAGCGCGAGGTCCGTCGCGTCGCGCGCGAGGCCCAGGTGGCCCGCGAGCGCAAGGACCGCCGCGACGCCGCCGGTCGCCGCTTCGCCGACCGAGGCGGGACGCCGAAGATCCTGCTGGGCATGATGGCCGAGCGCGCCGAGACCAGCGGGGCCAAGGAGGGCAAGCTCGCGGGGAAGCTCGCCGCTCAGGCCGAGGAGGCCCGCGCCGCCGCCGAGACGCGGGTGGAGCGGGCCCGCCTGCTGGGCTTCGACCTGCCCTCCAGCGGCCTGCCGGACGGGCGCATGGTCCTGGTGTTCGAGGCGGTCGGCTTCGCCTGGCCGGACGGCCGCCGGGTCTTCGAGGACCTGTCCTTCCGGATCACCGGTCCCGAGCGCCTGGCGGTGCTGGGACCGAACGGCGCCGGCAAGACCACCCTGATCCGCCTGGCGACCGGCCAGCTGGCGCCGACGGCGGGCGAGGTTCGGCTTCAGGCGCCGTTCGCCCTGCTGGATCAGCGCGCGGCCGTGCTCGACGACAGCCAGACGATCCTGGAGAACTTCCGCCGCCTGAACCCGGGCGCCAGCGTCAATGACGCCCACGCGGCCCTGGCGCGGTTCCTGTTCCGCAACGCCGCCGCCTTGCAGAGGGCGGGGACGCTCAGCGGAGGAGAGCGCCTCCGCGCCGCCCTGGCCTGCGTCCTCTGCGCCGCGATCCCGCCGCAGCTGCTGATCCTGGACGAGCCGACCAACCACCTGGATCTCGACTCCGTGCGGGCGGTCGAGGCGGCGCTGGCCGGTTATGACGGCGCTCTGCTGGTGGTCAGCCACGACGAGGATTTCCTGGCGGCGATCGGTGTCGATCGGTCGATCACGCTGAAAAGCCCGTGACGCGCCGCCGAGCGGGCGTTATCACTATGTGACCGGTAACATCGGACATCGATCCGATGACCCGCGCGCAGGGCGAGGACGAGATGGACGAGCATCGGGACCACCCCCTCAGGGTGACATTGAGCGAGCTGATGCACCTGCGGGCTCTGCCTCTAGACGGCGCGCCAGTCCGGTTGCGCCAGTGGGTGTTCCTGGTCGAGCCTTCCGAGCGGGAGGCCGAGGCGGCCTTCGTCGGGTTATTCGCGCCGGGCCAGGACCCGGCCCTGGGACGCGCGGTCAGCGTGAGCGAGACCGGCGGCTGGCTGTGGGAGCGGCATCAGGAGTTCTCGACCTGGACCTGGTTCGCCTATGGCCCGCTGGGTGACGAGCTTGGCTTCCAGGCCGAGGCGGACGAACGCTTCTTTTGGCTGCATGGCGCGCCGGGCCAGGTGTTCCGCGGCGTCGAGATCTCGGTCGGGGCCGCCGGCGATCCGCCGCCCGGGGAAGCCGCGCTCAGTCGCCACATCGACCTTCGCCGCTGCGTCTCGTGCGAGGTGTTCGATGGCGCGGCGCGGATCTGGACCGACTTTCGCCTGCGCGAGGGCGGGGCGGGGCGCATCCACGTCCATAACCAGGGCCTGGCCAATGACGAGGTCTCGCGGCTGGTCCAGACGCTGCTGGAGATCGGCAACTACCGGAAGCTCGCCCTGCTGGGTTTCGCGCCGGCCCGCGAGACCCTGGCCTGGCTGGACGGCGCCGAGGCGCGACTGGCCGCCATCACCGGCGACCTGGCGGCGGGCGAGGACAGCCAGGGCGTGCTGGACGATCTGCTGAGACTCTCGGCCGAGGTGGAGGCGCGGGCGGCCACCAGCCGCTTCCGGCGGGGCGCGACGGAATCCTATCACCAGCTGACGCTGGACCGGCTTGAAGCCCTGCGCGAGCGGCGGCTGCCGGGCCACTCGACCATGAGCGAGTTCATCGCCCGCCGCCTGCTGCCGGCCATGCGCACGCGCGAGGCGGCGGATCGGCGGTTGGACGATTTGTCCCAGCGGGTGGCGCGTTGCGGTGATTTGCTGCGCGCCAAGCTGGGCCTGGCTCAGGATCGCCAGAACCAGGAGACCTTGCGCGGCATGGACGCCAGCTTGCAACTGCAGACCAAGCTGCAGGGCCTGGTCGAGGGGCTGTCGATCTTCGCCGTCGGCTACTACGTGCTGGGCCTGCTGGGCTATCTGCTGAAGCCCTGGCTGCACGGCTGGCCGGGTGGGGGAGAGCGGGTGCTGTCGGCCCTGGTCCCGCTCGTGTTGATCGCCGTGGCCGCCAGTCTGCAACGACGCAAGAAGCGCTTGATCGGCGACGAGCGGTCCTGAGCGCCCTATAGGGACGGCATGGACCTCGAGGCCTTCATCCAGGCGAACCTCCCCGTTGAGCCTGTCCCTGGCGTTCCGGAGGTCCGCTTGCATCGGGCCGGTCCGCGCAGCGGACTGATGCGCCTGGCCGAGGCCGATCCCGATTTCGGCTCGCCGTACTGGGCGCGGTGCTGGGGCGGCGGGCTGGCTCTGGCGCGGCATGTGCTGGACCATCCGGAGACGGTCGCCGGCCGGCGCGTGCTCGATCTCGGCGCGGGTTCGGGGCTGGTCGCGATCGCGGCGATGAAGGCCGGGGCGGCGAGCGCCCTGGCGGTCGATGTCGATCCCTACGCGGTCGCCGCCACGCGCCTCAACGCCGAGGCCAATGCGGTGGCCTTGGAAACTCGGCTGGCGGACCTCACCAACGGCGCGCCGCCTTCGGACATCGATCTGATGCTGGTCGGCGATCTCTTTTATGACGCCGATCTGGCCAGCGCGGTCCTGCCGTTCCTGCGGCGCTGCGCGGCGCCGGGCGTCGCGGTGCTGATCGGCGATCCGTGGCGCGCGCATCTGCCGGGCGAGCGGCTGAGCGTCCTCGCCGAATATCCGGTCGCCGACTTCGGCGATCCGGGCGGCGTCTTGCGAAACGCCGCCGTGTTCTCGCTCTCGGCCTAGGCCCGGCGGTTCAAGGTGATGGCCGCGCCCATCGACGGACGGTCGTTGACCATGCCGCCGGCGCCATAGGTGGTGGCCGGGGCGGCGCGCTGGTTGGCGATCTCTTCGGCCACGGCGCGGACCAGACCCTCGGTGACCGTGCGGGCGGCGTCGACCGCGCGAGCCTGGCGGGCCAGCACCGCGTCGAAGGCCTCGGTGGCGCGCTTCAGGCGCTGGCGTAGTTCCGGACGCGCCGTTTCGATCAGGGCGACATTGGCGCGCACCCGCATCGATTCGTGCCGATAGACATTGGCCAGCTTGGCGGTCTCTTCGACGTATTGCGCCGCCTCGTGCGGGCGGCGGTTCTCGAAGGCCTGGGCCTCCTTGGCGATCAGGTCGGTCAAGCGTTCGGTCAGCAGGATCAGCTGGTTGACGCGATCGTCGGCGTCGACGGCGGCGATGGCCATGGGGTTACTCCTTCAGACCTTGAAGCTTCAGCATCTCGCGTTCGACGGTCGGGGCCAGGCCGACGCCGCCGGCCTTGGCGACCTGCTTGGCCATGGCTTCGGCCATCACCGACTTGAACATCTCCTCGCCCTGGCCGCCGCCGAAGGGCTCGGAGGTTTTCACGCCCTCGAACATCTGCTGCATCATCACCGACAGGAACGAGGCCTCGAAGTTCTGGGCCGTGTCCTTGATCTTGGCGCGTTTGGCGGTGTCCTTGGCCATATCCTCGATGGAGGCGGCCGCGCCCTTGACCGCCTGGGCGGCGGTCTTCACGGCGGCGGTCGTCGCGCCGAACTGCGGAACGAAGGTCGAGATCGTCGAGAAGGCGCTCATCACATCACCTCGATGTCGGCTTGCAGGGCGCCGGCGGCCTTAACGGCCTGCAGGATCGAGATCATGTCGCGCGGCGTGACGCCCAAGGCGTTCAGGCCGCCGACCAGGCTCTTCAGCGACGGCGCGCCGCCCAGGGTGAGCAGCTGCTTGCCCTTTTCCTCCTCGACGCTGACGGTCGACTGGGGAACGACCGCCGTGCGGCCCTGGCTGAACGGCGCCGGCTGGCTGACGGCCGGGGTCTCCTGCACCGTGATCGTCAGGTTGCCCTGGGCGATCGCCACCTGGCTGATGCGGACGTCGTCGCCCATGACGATGACGCCAGCCACCTCGTCGATCACCACCTTGGCCGGGAAGTCGGGCTCGACCTCCAGGTTCTCGATGTTGGTCACGAAGCTGATCATGTCCATGCCGGGCGGGGCGCGGACGGCGACGATGGTCGGGTTCTGCGCCTGGGCGCAGCCGGGGAACTTCTTGTTGACGGCGTCGGCGATGCGGCGGGCGGTGGTGAAGTCCGGATTGCGCAGGGTCATGCGCAGGATGTCCATGTTCACCATCTGGAAGCCGGTCTCGCGCTCGATGATGCCGCCCGAGGCGATGCGGCCCGCGGTCGGCACGCCCTTGGTGACAGAGCTGCCCGAGGCGCCGCCGGCGGAGACCGAACCGGTCTGCACCGTGCCCTGGGCGACCGCGTAGGTCTGGCCGTCGGCGCCCTGCAGGCTGGTGACCAGCAGGGTCCCGCCCAGCAGGCTCTTGGCGTCGCCCAGCGCCGAGACGTTGACGTCCAGCTTCGAACCGGCGGCCGAGAAGGGCGGCAGGCTGGCGGTCACCATGACCGTGGCGTTGTTCTTGGTGTTCAGGGTCGCGTCGCGGACGTTGACGCCCTGTCGCTCCAGCATCGCCTCCAGGCTCTGCTTGGTCATCGGCGCGTTGCGCAGGGAGTCGCCGGTGCCGTTCAGGCCGACGACGACGCCGTAGCCGACCAGCTGGTTCTCGCGGACGCCTTCGAAGGCGACGATGTCCTTGATGCGCGACTTGGCGAACGCCGGCGCCGCCATCAGGGCGGAAGCGGCGACCAGGGCGGTCAGAACCGGGCGAAGAACGGTGCGAAAGAATGAACGCGGCATGGCAGTCCCGTGGCGGGGAGACGTCCCCGTGTCCCGTCATGCCAAAAACGGGCCAGTTTCAAGGTGTTGTGAATCAAGGGATTCTTGGCGCGCCTGGGGTTCCGGCGGCGCCTCCAGGCAGATTCTGCCCGGCATTAACCATACTTCAAGCGCGCAAACCGACTATGATTGTGCGACGAGACAAGTGACTCGCGTGTCTGAGCTTTTGGAGCTTGTCGGATGAAGGTTTCCAGCACGGGGGGCGTGGGGGCGGCGGGACCGTCTCGGGCCAAGTCCTCTGGCGGGGCTTCGGGCTTCTCCCTGCCATCGGTGAACGCCGCCAGCGGCGCGGCCAGCACGGCTTCGGTCGGCGGCCTGTCGGGCGTCGGCTCGGTCGATGCGCTTCTGGCCCTGCAGGCGGCCGGCGCGGTCGGCGATCCCCTGGAACGCAAGAAGCGCGCGGTGCGCCGCGCCGACCATATCCTCGACATCCTGGGCGAGGTCCGCATCGCCCTGATCGACGGCGACATCGCCCCTTCGACGCTGGCCAACCTGCAGCGCGCCATTCGCGAGCAGCGCGACCAGACCGACGATCCGCGTCTGGAGGGCGTGCTCAATGAGATCGAGACTCGAGCGGCCGTCGAGTTGGCCAAGCTTCAGGCTCGGGGCGGCTGACATGGGGTGGGCCGGACGCGCAAATGATCGCCGGTCCCGCAGCGCTTGGCGCTCCCGCGCGTTTTACATCTGTCCATGCCGTCGTTCGACGGGCTCGCGCGAAGAGCTTTTCGCTCTTCATGCGAGGTTCATTGAACGCGGCTCACCTTTTGGTATAAGCGCTCGGCCCTTGAGGGCTGAGTTCATTGGGGCGTGAGGCGTTGATGCAGACGGCCACTGTTCTAGTCGAGAAATCCGATTATCGTCCTTCCGAGGACGAGCCTTTTATGAACGACCGGCAGCTTGAGTACTTCAAGAACAAGTTGCTGGCCTGGAAGGAAGAGATCCTCCGCGAATCTCGCGAGACGGTGACCCACCTCCAGAAAGAAACCGAGAACCACGCCGATCTCGCCGATCGTGCGTCCTCGGAAACTGACCGAGCCCTTGAGCTCCGCACCCGCGACCGCCAACGAAAGCTGATCTCCAAAATCGACCAGGCCCTGCGCCGAGTCGAGGATGGCTCCTACGGCTACTGCGAGGAGACGGGCGAGCCGATCGGCCTCGCTCGCCTGGAAGCCCGTCCGACGGCGACCATGAGCGTGGAAGCCCAGGAGCGTCACGAACGCCGCGAACGCGTCCACCGCGACGACTAAGCCGGATCATCGGATGCGCGATCGGGCGACGCTCGATCGCGCGTTTTTCCAGGCGTGAGCTGTTTCGCCACGGAAGCGATAAACCTGCTCTTGTCAGGAATCGAGCGCGCAACCTAGGGTGCTCGGCGTCACCGTATGGTGACGCTAGCCTGGAAAGCCCATGAAGACGCTGCTCGCTTCCGCCGCCGTGGCGGTTCTTGTCGCCGCCACCCCCGCGCTCGCCGCCGCTCCCGCGAAGGCGCCGCCCGCCAAGGCGGCCAAGGTCACCGGCGCATCGGCCGTGAACCTGCCGGTCGTCGACATCCCCCACACGACGTTCAAGCTGGCGAACGGCCTGACCGTGATCGTGCACGAGGACCACAAGGCGCCGATCGTCGCGGTTAACGTCTGGTACCACGTCGGCTCCAAGAACGAGCCCGCGGGCAAGACCGGCTTCGCCCACCTGTTCGAGCACCTGATGTTCAACGGCTCGGAGCATTTCAACGACGATTGGTTCAAGGCGCTGGAAAAGCTGGGCGCCACCGACATGAACGGGACGACGAACCAGGATCGCACCAACTATTTCCAGAACGTCCCGACCTCGGCCCTGGACCAGGTGCTGTGGCTGGAAAGCGACCGGATGGGCTGGCTGGTCAACGCCATCGACAAGGCCAAGCTCGATGAGCAGCGCGGCGTCGTCCAGAACGAGAAGCGCCAGGGCGAGAACCAGCCCTACGGCCAGGTCTGGGACGTCATCACCGACAGCACCTATGCCAAGGACCATCCGTATGGCCACAGCGTCATCGGGTCGATGGCCGATCTGGACGGCGCGTCGCTGGACGACGTGAAGACCTGGTTCAAGAACTATTACGGCCCCGCCAACGCCACGCTCGTCCTGGCCGGCGACATCACCGTGGCCGAGGCCAAGGCCAAGGTCGAGAAGTACTTTGGCGACATTCCGTCGGGACCGCCGGTCGTGCGCCAGAAGGCCTGGGTCGCCAAGCGGACCGGCTCGCAGCGCGCCGAGATGCAGGACCGCGTACCGCAGGCGCGGATCTACAAGGTCTGGAATGTCCCGGGCTTCGGGACCGCCGAGGCGGACTATCTGACCCTGCTGAGCGACGTGCTGGTCTCGGACAAGACCTCGCGCCTCTACAAGCGCTTGGTGTTCACCGACCAGAGCGCGACCGCGGTCGGCGCCAGCGTCGACGACAGCGAGATCGGCGGGCAGTTCATGGTCACGCTGACGGTCAAGCCGGGCGGCGATCCGGCGGCGGTCGAGAAGGCGTTCGACGAGGAATTCCAACGCCTGCTCCGCGATGGGCCGACGCCGGAGGAAGTGGCCAAGGTCCGCACCAACAATCTCGCCAATTTCGTACGGGGCGCCGAACGCATCGGCGGCTTCGGCGGCAAGTCCGACATCCTGGCCCAGAACCAGGTCTTCCTGGGCGACGCGGCCGCCTATAAGCAAAAGCTGCAGCGCATACGCGACGCCAAGCCCGCCGATCTGGTCGGGGCGGGGCGCAAGTGGCTGACCGATGGCGACTTCACCCTGACGGTCACGCCGTTCCCGGCCTACAAGACCGCCGCCGTCGGCGCCGATCGCAAGGCGATGCCGGAGGTCGGCGCTCTGAAGGCGCCAGCCTTCGTGAAGCTGCATCGGGGCGTGCTGTCCAACGGTCTGAAGGTCGTGCTGGCCGAGCGCCATGACACGCCGCAGGTCCAGTTCAGCTTGCAGTTCGACGCGGGGCAGGCGGCCGAAGCCGCGGGCAAGGCCGGCGTCTCGAGCCTCGCGGTCGGCATGCTGACCGAGGGCACCACCAAGCGCGACAACCTGACTCTCAGCCGCGAACTGGCCCAGCTGGGCGTTTCGGTTTCGACCCGCAACGGCCTGGATTACTCGGCCGTGACCATGAACACGCTGACGGCGACCCTGGATCCGGCCCTGGCGCTCTACGCGGATATCCTCGGCAATCCGGCCTACACGCCCGAGGACCTGGCGCGCCGCAAGCGTCTGTCGATCGCCAGCATCCAGCAGGCCAAGCAGAGCCCGAACGCCATGGCTTCGCGCATCCTGCCGGTCCTGGCGTACGGCCCCGACAGTCCGTACGGCGTCCTCGCCACCGAGGCCAGCGTCGGCGCGATCACCCGCGAGGACCTCGTCGCCTACCAGAAGGCCTGGCTGAAGCCCAAGGACGCCACTCTGATCATCGTCGGCGACACCACGCTGGATCAGATCATGCCCAAGCTGGAGGCCCAGCTGGGCGGTTGGACCGGCGCGCCGGCCAAGACCAAGCCTTCCGTGACGGCGTCTCCCAGCAAGGGGGCGGTCTATCTGATCGACAAGCCCGGCGCTCAGCAGTCGATGCTGATGGTCGGCGACGTGATCCCGTCGCGAGATCCGACGGATGAGGCGGCGATCGACGTCATGAACACCCTGTTCGGCGGCGACTTCGTCTCGCGCCTGAACATGAACCTGCGCGAGGATAAGCACTGGTCGTATGGAGCCACCAGCTTCGTCCGGCCCGCGCGCGGCGCGCGCCTGTTCCAGGCCTATGCCCCGGTGCAGACCGACAAGACCGCCGAGTCTTTCGTGGAGGCCCGCAAGGAGCTGATGGGGATCATCGGCGACAAGCCGATCACGGCCGCCGAACTGGCCAAGGCCCAGAACAGCCTGACCTTGTCGCTGCCGGGCAACTGGGAAACCGGCGCGGGCGTCAGCGGATCGATCGCCGAGCTGGTCAACTACAACCTGCCGGACGGCTACTTCGACGCCTATCCCGGCGACGTGCGGGCGGTCACGCTGGACAGCGCGACGGCGGCCGCCAAGAAGGTGATCAAGCCGGACGAACTGATCTGGGTCGTGGTCGGCGACCGCGCGGTGATCGAGCCCAAGCTGAAGGCTCTGGGTCTTGATCTGCGCTTCATCGACGCCGACGGCAAGCCGGTCAAATAGCCTTAGTATCCAGGCTCGGATCGAGCGCTTCGCCAAGTCTTGGCGGGGCGCTCATCCAGCTGGCCGGGACAATCACCACAGCGTCTTGGCGGCGCGCTCGGGCCAGCCTTGGTCGTAGGCCTCGCCGCCGACCTCGCCCGCGGTGACGGCGGCCAGCATGGCGCCGGGGGAGGGGATGGTCTTCGGATCGATCTGGCTTTCAGCCTTCCAGAGACCCGAGCGCACGATGGCGCGAGCGCATTGGAAATAGGCCTCGTCGACCGTGACGATGGTCACCGTGCGGGGCGTCTTGCCGTCGACGGCGAAGCTGTCCAGCAGAGCCGGGTCGGCGCTAAGTTTGGCGCGGCCGTTGACGCGGAAGGTCGTGCCCGAGCCCGGGATCAGGAACAGCAGGGCCACGCGGGGATCGCGGACGATGTTGCGCAGACTGTCGAGGCGGTTGTTGCCGCGCCGGTCGGGCAGCATCAGCGTCTTGGGATCGGCGATGCGAACGAAGCCGGGCAGGTCGCCGCGCGGGCTGCAGTCCAGGCCTTCAGGGCCGACGGTGGCGAGGGCGACGAACGGCGAGGCCTGGATCAGGGCGGCGTAGTGCGGGGTGATGTGGTCGCTCACCTTGACGGTCGCGGCCGGCAGCGGGGCGGGCTGGTACAGCGCCTCCAGCGCCTCGATCGTGGTGATGTCCATGCCGCGTCCTCCCCGCTCGAGCTTACGGATGACGGGCGCGGCGGGCAAATCAGTTGGCGAAAGCGCGGGCGCAGGCCTCGGCGAGATGGCGCGGCGAGATCGGCTTGTCGACGACGGGCTTGAAGCGGCCCTTCAGCTGGTCGGCGTTGCCGGTGACATAGACGACCGGGATATGGCCCAACTGGTTCTGGATCGCCTCGACCGCCTCGACCCCGGTGCCGCCGACAATGCGATAGTCAGCCGTGATCAAGTCCGGAGGATGCGCGACAGCCATCGCCAAGGCGTCGGCGGGGCAATCGGCGATATCGAAACTGGTGAACCCTTGCTCCGCAAGCAGAGCCTCAACCTCAAAGGCCACGAGGATTTCATCCTCGATGATCAATACATGTCGGGCCTGTGCGTGCACGGTCATTGCCGCTGCTTTCTATCGAGTCCCAAGACATATCAATGACGCCCCGCGCTCGCGCGCCAGTCGCGTTTTCGTGATCGTGGATATCGCGCGGGTTGAGTGACTTCCAGCGCGTGGCTGCGCGGACGTGCGAACCACGCTATGGAAAGTCAAACAGACAAGAACCGCAGGAGAGCCTTCACCCATGTCCCAGCCGTTGATCCTCACCGAGAAGCGCGGCCATGTCGCCATCCTCACCCTGAACCGTCCGGAGGCGATGAACGCCCTGGGCGCGCCGGGCGACGGCGACCAGGTGGCGGCGGCCTGCGAGGCGATCAACGACGACCAGGACATCCGTTGCGTGATCCTGACGGGCGCGGGCAAGGCCTTCTCGGCCGGCGGCGACGTCAAGGCGATGAAGGCGCGCGAGGGCGCCTTCGCCGGCAATGGGGTGGCCGTGCGCGACGGCTATCGCAAGAACATCCACCGCATCGTCCGCGCCATCTACGGCCTCGAGGTCCCGTCGATCGCGGCGGTGAACGGCGCGGCGATCGGCCTGGGCTGCGACGTGGCCTGCATGACCGACATCCGCATCGCCGCCGATACGGCCAAGTTCGGCGTCACCTTCCTGAAGCTCGGTTTGATCCCCGGCGATGGCGGCGCCTGGCTGATGCCGCGCACGATCGGCATGAGCCGCGCGGCCGAGCTCTTGTTCACCGGCGATGTCATCGACGCGGCCAAGGCGGCCGAGTGGGGCCTGGTCAGCAAGGCCGTGCCGCACGCCGACCTGATGGGCGAGGCCCTGGCCCTGGCCGAGCGGATCGCGCAGCAGCCGCCGCACGCCCTGCGCATGGCCAAGAGCCTGCTCAAGCACGGCCAGACCGCCAGCTACGACACCCTGATGGAGATGAGCGCCGCCGCCCAGGCGATCGCCCACCACACCGAGGACCACATGGAAGGCGTCGAGGCGATCCTCGAAAAGCGCGCCCCGGTTTTCAAGGGCGCCTGAGCATGGGCAAGGAAGCCAGCGGCGTCTGGGGTCAGCTCTCCGACGGCGAGAGCGAGGGCAAGCTCTTGTGGGAGCCGCCGAAGCTGATCTTCCGCGGCGCCTATCGCGGCATCTACCAGGGCCACGCCCTGAAGAACGTCCGCGCCGAAGGTGACGACCTGGTGCTCAGCGACGGTACGCGCTTCACCCTGGATCCGGGCCAGGCCGACAAGTGGGTCCACGCGATCCTCAACCCGCCCTCGCGCCTCGACAAGCTGGGGGTGAAGCCGGGCATGACCGTCGTGATCGACGGCGTCGAGGACGAAGCCTTCCTCGACGAACTGGCGACGCGCGTGGAGCCGGTCGAGGCCGAGGAGGGGATCGATCTCCTGTTCCTGGCCGCCGAGGACCTAGCCGACCTCGACCGCATGGAAGACTGGAAAGGCGCCCTGGCCGACAAAGGCGCGATCTGGGTCGTCGCTCAGAAGGGCAAGGGCGCGCCGCTGAAGGACGTCGAGATTCTCGAGGCCGTGCGCGGGCTGGGTTTCACGGACACCAAGGTGTGCGCCTTCTCGGCGACCCACACGGCGCTGCGGTTCGTCAAGCGCAAGGGCGGCTAGGCTTCGCGAGGACAGGTCGCCCCTTCAATCCAGAGAGGCTCCGCGGTGGGCGATATCCGAACATTCTGGGACTGGCTTGTCGCAAACCTCGCCCGCCTGGACGAGGACGAGGTCCAGGAAGCGCTGGCGCAACGTCTGAAGGAGCTCGGCGTATCGGGCTGGGAGATGGGCGGCGGGGAAACGGATCGCTTCCTGGCCTTGTCGATAGGCTCAGCGGACGAGCTCGCAAGGGCGCGCGCCATCCTCGCGGACGCGCCGAACATGCCTGGGTGGCGGTTTCTGGCGGGCAAGCCCAGGAAGGATTGGTTCGGCTACTTCACGTGGAATGGCGTTGAGATCGACGCGAGCGCGTGGCGTTGTGTCGTCTTCGCCTATGACGACGGCATGGCGGAGATTGTCTTCATCGATCCGGCCATCCCTGATCCGCTGAAGGACGCGACACAGCAGATCCTGGAATTTGTCGTCGAGTCCGAGCTTGGACAGCTGCGCGCCCTGGAAAAGGTGTGCGGCGTCGCCGCTGAATCGGTCTCTGACGAGGTTCGCGCCGAAGACGCCATTCCCGTCTTGCGGCTGTCGGCGGCCCTTTAGGTTTTCTCGCCGCGCCGCATTCTCATTCCAAGGCCGGGATCATCGCGTGCTGCCAGCTCGCCAGCAGGCGTTTCTGCTCGGCCTCGCCGCGATAGAGGAAGTCGTACGGCAGTCCCAGTCGCACGCTGGCCTGGCAAGGGGGCGAGCTTCGGATCGCGATCCGATCGGCCAGCTTGCCGGCCGCCTTCAGCGCCAGGCCGTCGGCGAGGCCAAGGTCGTATTCGCGGCCCAGCGCCAGCTTGCGCCGGACCACTGGCGGCAACAGGGAGACCGACGCGCGCGCCAGGGCGCGGTGCAAGACCTTGGGCGCGCCGGGCGCGGCCTTGCCCGACTGGATGATCCCTAAGAACTCCTCGACGATCGGATGCGGCTCGAAGCGCGGCGCGAGCTTGTCCATCATCGCCATGAAGTCGGCCTGGGAGCTTGGCGAATGGCGCACGCCATAGAGTCGGGCGATCGGGTGGGCCTCGAGATAGAACCGCGTCTTCTCGGCCTCGCTCAGCGGCGTGACGAAGCGGTCATAGGCGTTGAGAAAGCCATAGGCGGCCGTGGCGCTGACCCAGTCCAGCAGCTCGGGGTCCAGCGCCCGATAGGCCTCGCCCTTGGGGGTGTCGCCCGACACCCGCGCGTGCATGTTGGTCACGCCCTGGATGACCCGGCGGGCGGCGGCCTGCGGGCCATAGACCCCGACCATGGCCGCGATGCCGGTCCGCTTTGAGCGTCCGATCGGATCGGCCTTGTAGCTCGAGTGGTCCCAGACGCCCGAACGGATCCGCGCGTCGGCGAACTCCAGCAGCACGGCGGCCACCCCGCCGACCGCCAGGGCGATCGGGTTCTTGTAGACGCGCCAGTGCATCGAGCCGGGCTCGAGATAGGCGGGCGCGCCCTTCGGATTGGCGTAGTCGATCTTCCAGCCCAGGTACGAGGATGGGGTGTTCATGATCTTTCTCCACTCCCGAAGAAAGGTCGGCGTTCGCGTCTTCGCAAGCAAACTGTCAGAAGCGATAGGGCGAGAGGCCCTTGGAACCCCGCCTTCCTCGCCCTCGTGGCGAGGACCCATGGCGCCGCTAGGTTCGGCGACGATCCTTCCGCGCGACGCAAGCGGAACGCTGGGCCCTAGGCACAAGGCCTAGGGAGGCTGAATGGACCGGCTGGCTAGGCTGCATTGGCGGTCAAAGGCGCGGCCTTGATCCCCGTCTTCCGCCCAAATTCCATCACCCCGTCGTCCACCTTGCCAAAGCGCAGGGTCATCAGGTCGAGGGCGTAGTTCTGGTGAGCCTTCCAGGGGGCTTTCGGCCCCTGCTTGGGGAACATGCCGATCGAGCGTGTGACGTAGCCCGACGAGAAGTCCAGCCAGGGCGCGATCGGCATGTTCGGATCGTCCGCGCGCGGGACGCAGTAGTCCGTGCGCGTGCGGTCCATGTGCTTGAGCAGGCGGCAGATGTATTCGCTGGTCAGGTCCGCCTTCAGCGTCCAGCTGGCGTTGGTGTAGCCGAACGCCGAGGCCAGGTTCGGTACGTCGCTGAACATCATGCCCTTGTAGCTGAAGGCCTTGGAGAGGTCGGCGACCTTGCCGTCGACCACGACCTCCATGCCGCCCAGCAGCTGCAGCTGCAGGCCGGTGGCGGTGACGACGACGTCGGCCTTCAGGGTCTTGCCCGACTTCAGCAAGAGGCCGTCCTCGGTGAAGGTCGCGATCTCGTCGGTGACGACCGAGCTCTGGCCGGCCTTGATCGAGTCGAAGAGGTCGGCGTCGGGCACCAAGCACAGCCGCTGGTCCCAGGGATTGTACTTCGGGGTGAAGTGGGTCGCGACGTCGTAGTCCGGGCCCAGGTGTTCGCGGACCAGGTCCAGCAGGCGCTCCTTGGTCTTTTCCGGCTTCTTGCGGGCCAGGTTGAAGAACAGCAGCTGCAGGATGACGTTCTTCCAGCGGGTGATGCCGTATGCCGTCATCGCCGGGAGCTTGGAGCGCAGCCAGTTGGCGATGCCATCCTCGGCGGGCCGCGAGACCACGTAGGTCGGCGAGCGCTGCAGCATGACGACATGGGCGGCGGTCTTGGCCATCTCCGGCACCAGGGTGACGGCGGTCGCGCCGCTGCCGATCACCACGACCTGCTTGCCGGCGTAATCGAGATCTTCGGGCCAGTGCTGCGGATGGACGATCCGGCCCTTGAAGCGCTCGGTCCCCGCGAACTCCGGCGTGTAGCCCGCCGAATAGCGGTAGTAGCCCGAGCACATGTAGAGGAAGCCGCAGGAGAACTTGACGACCTGGCCGTCACGTTCGGCCTCGACGGTCCAGGTCGCGGTCTCGCTGGACCAGCTGGCGCGCTTGACCTTGTGGTTGAAGCGGATGTGGCGGTCGACGTCGTGCTCGCGCGCGGTCTCGCGCACATAGGACAGGATCGACGGCCCGTCGGCGATCGCCTTGGCCGCCTTCCACGGCTTGAAGCTGTAGCCAAGCGTGTACATGTCGCTGTCGGAGCGGATGCCGGGATAGCGGAACAGGTCCCAGGTGCCGCCGATCGCCTCGCGGCCTTCCAGGATCGCGTAGCGCTTGCCGGGGCAGTGCTTGCGAAGGTGATAGGCCGCGCCGATCCCAGAGAGGCCGGCGCCGACAATCAGCACGTCAACGTGTTCCATCAGATTTCCGCCCCGGCTCAACGCCCGGCGGTTGATCCGACGTGGCGATAGGTGAACATTGTTCAGGAACAAAACGACCGTTTTGACCGAACGTCAACCGCCTTAGCGTCTTAGCTTGGGCGTCTCAGCTTGGGCGCCTCAGCCTGGGCGGGCCAGCGTGAGCCTCACGCGGGTTTTGATTGCGTACGGAAGGAGCGGGGGCTTAAGCGGTAACCTATGTCTCTGCGCGACTTCGGCCTTTTGGTCCTGATCTGCCTGGCCTGGGCCGGGAGCAACATCGTCTCGAAACTGGTCGTGGCGCACTGGGGCGTGCCGCCCTTGTATTACGCGGCGGTGCGTTTCGCGCTGGTGGCGGCCATCACGCTGCCCTGGCTGCTGCCCGCGCCCCGGCCGACCTGGCGGATGGTGCTGGTGGGTCTCTTGATGGGCGGCGGCAATTTCGCCCTGCTGTTCATGGGCCTGACCACCGCCTCGCCCTCGGCGGCGGCGGTCGTGATTCAACTGGGCGTGCCGTTCACGACCGTGCTGTCGGTGCTGATGCTGGGCGAGCGCATCCGCTGGCGACGCGGCGTCGGCATCGCCCTGACCCTGCTGGGCGCGGTGGTCGTGATGTGGAGCCCGCACGGCTTCGAGCTGTCGCCGGGCCTCTGGCTGATCGTGGCGGCGGCCTTCACCGGCTCGCTGGGCGCGGTGATGATGAAGCAGATCGAGGGCGTCAAACCGCTGCAGTTCCAGGCCTGGGTAGGCTTTTCCTCCCTTTGGCCGCTGGGGCTGATGAGCGCGGTCATGGAGCCCGGCCAAGTGGCGGCGGGCCTGCAGGCGGGTTGGCCGTTCATCGCGGCGGTGGTGTTTTCGGCCCTGGTGGTTTCGGTCCTGGCCCATACGGCCTATTACGGGCTGATCCAGCGCTATGAGGCCAATCTGATCGCGCCGCTGACCCTGATGACGCCGCTCTTCACGATCGGCATGGGCGTGGTGGTCACCCACGACCACTTCGATCTGCGGATGGGGGTCGGGGCGGCCCTGGCGCTGCTCGGCGTTCTGATCATCGCGCTTCGGCGGAATCAGGTCATGCCGCTGCTGATGTCGATCCGGAACCGCGTCCAATGAGCCTGTCCTTCATCGAGGCCCCGTCGCCCAACTTCGACGCCCGCAAGGCGGTGCCCGACACGGTGGTGCTGCACTACACGGGCATGGAGAGCGGCGAGGGCGCGATCGAGCGGCTGCGCGATCCCGAGGCCAAGGTCTCGGCGCACTACTGCGTCGAGGAGGACGGCCAGATCTTCCGTCTGGTGCCCGAGGAGCGCCGGGCTTGGCACGCCGGCGCGGCCTTCTGGAAGGGCGTCAAGGACATCAACTCGGCCTCGATCGGCATCGAGATCGTCAATCCCGGCCACGAGTTCGGCTACCGTCCGTTCCCCGAAGCCCAGATCGCCGCGGTGATCAACCTGCTGGCCGACGTGCGCTCGCGCTGGATGATCCCCGACAGCCGCATTCTCGGCCACTCGGATGTCGCCCCCGCGCGCAAGGTCGATCCGGGCGAGCTCTTCCCGTGGAAGCGCCTCGCCGAAAGCGGCCACGGCCTGTGGATCGAGCCGCCCCCGTCGCCCGGCGCGCCGCTGGGCCAGGGCGAGGAGGGGACCGGCGTCTTCGCGCTGCAAGCCGGGCTGACGCGCCTTGGCTTCGACTGCGCCCCGACCGGCAAGTACGACGAGTGGACCACGACCGTGGTCGCCGCCTTCCAGCGCCATTGGCTGCAGAGCCGCTTCGACGGCATCGCCGACGGCGAGACCCGGGCTCGGCTCGTGGGGCTGCTGCGCGCGGCGGCGGACTGATGCATCCGGCCAAAGCCTTCCACGTCGAGGATCGCGCGGTCCTGCTGGACTTTCTGCGGGCCCATCCGTTCGTGACCATCGCCGCCAGCGTCGGCGGCCGGCCGATGGTCGCGCAGTCGCCGGTGGTGATCCGCGAGCTGGACGGGGAGATCGCGCTCGACTTCCACCTGTCGCGCGGCAACGTCCTGACGCCGCACCTGACCCAGGGCTTCCGCGCGGTGGTCCTGGCGACCGGCCTCGACGCCTATGTCAGCCCCGACTGGTACGAGAGCGCCGACCAGGTGCCGACCTGGAACTACCAGTCCGTCGAGGCCGAGGGCTCGGTCGCCCCGCTGGATGAGGCGGAACTGATCGCGCTGCTCGACGACCTGTCGGCCCAGGAAGAAGCGCGCCTTCTGCCGAAAAAGCCCTGGACCCGCGACAAGATGAAGGCCGGCAAGTTCGAGGCCCTGCTGCGCGGGATCATGGGCGGGCGCCTGTTCGTCGAGCGGCTGGAGGGGACCTTCAAGCTGTCGCAGAACAAGGCCGACGCCGACCGTCTGGGCGCGGCGAAGGGGCTGGGCAAGCATCCGATCGCCAAGCTGATGCGGAATATCCCCTGAACCCGACTTCCCCGGCGAATGCCGGGGCCCAGATCGAACCCACGGACCGCCGCGATTTGGGCGCCGGCGATTGGCGCAAACACCCCAAACTCTCGGAATGAATCTGGGCCCCGGCATTCGCCGGGGAGGTCGGATGTTTGTTGACCTCGTGGGCGAGCGAGGCCATTGAACCCCCGGACCAGATGGTCGGGCGGTCGCGTCGTCTTCGGACGCCGAGGAAAGTCCGGGCTCCACGGTGACAAGGCGGTGGGTAACGCCCACCGGGAGCGATCCCAGGGATAGCGCCACAGAAAGCAAACCGCCTTCCTTTCGAGGACGGTAAGGGTGAAAGGGTGGGGTAAGAGCCCACCGCGGACCTGGTGACAGGGACGGCATGGCAAGCCCCGCCTGGAGCAAGACCGAATAGGGATCCCGCGTCGGCCTCGCGTCGACTAGGCCGTCACTGGCCGAGAGGATCCGGGTAGGTCGCGAGAGCCGTCCAGCAATGGCCGGCCTAGAGGAATGATCGTCGCCGTCTCTTCGGAGGCGGAACAGAACCCGGCTTACAGATCATCTGGTCCGTTTTACGCGGAGGTGGGCAGCGCCCCCTCCGTCTCGCCGCGCATCGCGGCGATCCACCTCCCACGCGAGCGGGGGAGGATGAGCGGCTTCCTCCTCACCCGTGCAACGGGGGAGGTGGCGCGCGGCCAAGCCGCGTGACGGAGGGGCGTTCTTCCCTTGCCTCCCAATGGGTTCAACTGACACCGCGGACGCCGTTCACTGAATAGTTCTGTGTATGTTCTGTTGATTAACTTCCGCTCCCAGTGGAGCGGTGGTCGGACACCTTTGAAATCTCGATGAAATGGCATTCGGTGTCATTGTGTCCCAATTCATCCCATGTTAACCCAATTGCGTCGGGGCGATGTGGCGGGTCGCCGACCGACGCGGATCTGGCGGGGTTCAACGGTCTTGTTTCTCTCGACCTTCGAGAAACAGCTCGACAGCAAGCGGCGCATCGTTGTGCCGCAGGAATTCCGCGCGGCCGTGTCCGGGATGTTCGATGGGATCTTCTGCTTTCCCTCCATCGAGGCCGACTGCCTGGAGGCGGGCGGCAAGGCCCTGTTCGACCGCTACATGGGCGTGATCGAGGAACTGCCGTTCGGCGATCCCACGCGCTCGGCGCTGGAGATCAGCGTGCTGGGCGGCATGGCCAAGCTGTCGTTTGATACAGCCGGTCGCATTACCTTGCCCGACCATTTGTGCGAAATGTGCGGCCTCACGGATTGGGTTGCTGTCGTCGGTATGGGTGAGCGTTTCCAGATTTGGTCCCGCGAGGCCTTCCAGGCCCATCGCGCGGCGCAGCGCGACCTGGCGCGCGAAGGTCTGGCCGCCCTGCGCGCCCAGCAGCGCGCCGCTCGACTGGGCGTCGTGTCGTGAGCGCCGCACCGCACATCTCGGTCCTGCTTGACGAAGTGGTTGAGGCGCTGGGCGCCGGTCCCGGTGACGTCGTCGTGGACGGCACCTTCGGCGCGGGCGGCTACACCCGCGCGGTGCTGGCCACCGGGGCCAGCGTCGTCGGCTTCGACCGCGACCCGACCGTCCGCCAATTCACCGAAGGCCTGCCCGCCGACCGCTTCCGCCTGGTCCAGGCCCGCTTCTCGGAAATGCTGGACGAGCTGGGTCCGGAGTCGGTCGACGGCGTGATGCTGGACCTCGGCGTCTCGTCGATGCAGCTCGATCAGGCCGAGCGCGGCTTCTCGTTCATGCGCGACGGTCCGCTGGACATGCGGATGGGCGACACCGGTCCGACCGCCGCCGATCTAGTCAACACCCTGGACCACGCCGAGCTGGCGAAGATCCTCTACGTCTACGGCGAGGAGCACGCCTCGCGCCGTATCGCCAGCTTCATCATCCGCCGCCGCGAGGAGAAGCCGTTCGAGCGCACGCTGGACCTGGCCGAGGTGATCGAGCGCGCCGTCGGTGGCCGCAAGGGCGCAAAGGTTCATCCGGCCACCCGCTCGTTCCAGGGCCTGCGGATCGCGGTCAATGACGAGCTGGGCGAGCTGGAGGCCGGTCTCGTCGCCGCCGAGAAGGTGCTCAAGCCGGGCGGCCGCCTGGTGGTCGTGACCTTCCACTCGCTGGAGGACCGGATCGTCAAGGCGTTCCTGGCCGAGCGGGCGGGGAAGACGCCCGGCGGCTCGCGCCACGCGCCGCCGGTCCAGGCCGGCGCGGCGCCCAGCTTCCAGCTGATCTCGAACAAGGCGATCGCGCCGGGCGAGGTCGAACTGGCCGTCAATCCGCGCGCGCGCTCGTCCAAGCTGCGCGCGGCCGTGCGCACGGCCGCTCCCGTCTGGGAGACCGCCGCATGAGCTTCATGGAGCTCTTCAATAAGCGGGTGCGGGGCTTCCGGGTCGTCGAGGTCGTGGGGCTCGGCATCCTGCTGACCCTGGTCACCGGCGTCTATCTGGCCAAGACCTTCGCCGGTCGCGAGCGCCAGGAGATCGCCCGCATCCAGCAGGAGATCGACGAAGAGGCCGTGCGAAAGCGCCTGCTGGAGGCCGAGGTCGCCCACCTGGAGCAGCCGCGCCGTATCGAGCAACTGGCGCAGATGATGCAGCTGCAACCGATCGCGGCCGACCACGAGATCACCGAAGACGCCTTGATCGACGTCGCGCGCCGTCGCGAATTGCCGCGCGCGCCGGTTACGGCGGTCCCCGAAGCCACCGACGCCTTGGCCGCCGACGCGCCCGAAGCCGTGCCGGAAGACGTTCCGCCGCCGCCTCCCGCGGGAGGCCCGCGATGAGCCTCTCGAACCTTGGCCCCGGCGGGTTCCATTCTCCGGCCTGGCGCTGGCTGGTCGAGCGCGTCTGGCGGCTGGAGCACGCCTTCGAGCGCTCGCGCGCGGCGGCCAAGCCGCAGGACGACACGCGCATCCGCATCTTCCTGGTGATGGTGTTCTTCGGCCTGTGCTTTGTCGGCGTGGGCCTGGGCGCGGGGTGGGCGGCGCTGTTCTCGAACGCCGGTCGCGGCAACGGCTACGCCCAGGGCGCCGAGGGCGCGCGCGGCGACCTGGTCGACCGCAACGGCAAGCTGCTGGCCGTCGACCTGGCCCACTACGCCCTCTATGTCGATCCGCGCGAGGTCTGGGACGCCAAGGAGACCCGCCGGGCCCTCGGGCGCGCCCTGCCGCAGGTGCCGTCCAAGCGGCTGGACAAGATCGTGTTCGGCGACCATCGCACCTTCGTCGTCGGCGGCCTGACGCCCGACGAGAAGGACGCCATCTTCAACCTCGGCCTGCCGGGCGTCTCGTTCGAGGAGCAGGAGCGGCGGATGTATCCGCTGGGCCCGACGGCCGCCCACCTGATCGGCTTCGTCGACAGCGGCGGCAAGGGCCTAGCCGGCGCCGAGCGCGCGCTGGACGATCCGATCCGCATGGCCGTCGGCGGCGACGGCGGTGGTCCGGTCCAGCTGTCGATCGACGTGCGCGTGCAGGCCGCGCTCGAGGACGAGTTGCGCAAGGCCGCCGCCGAGTTCACGCCGAAGGGCGCGGTCGGCCTGGTCACCAACGTCCACACCGGCGAGATCCTGGGCCTGGCCAGCCTGCCCGACTTCGACCCGAACAAGGCGGGCGAGGCGACCAATGAGCAGCGCCTGAACCGCGCCGCGGCCTCGGTCTACGAGATGGGCTCGACCTTCAAGGCGTTCACGGTCGCGATCGGCCTGGACACCGGCGTGGCGACTCCCGCCTCGACCTTCGACGCGCGCGAGCCGTTCAAGCTGGGCTACCGCACGATCCATGACTACCACGCGGCCAAGGCCATCCTGACCCTGGTCGAGGTGTTCAAGCACTCGTCGAACATCGGCACGGCCATGCTGGCCGAGAAGATCGGCGGCGAGCGGCTGTCGCGCTACTTCACGGCGCTGGGCCTGACCAAGCCGGCCAAGGTCGAGCTGATGGAATCCGCTCGCCCGCTGACGCCGCGCAAGTGGGACATGGACGCGGTGGCCTCCACCTCGTTCGGCCACGGCATGAACGTCAGCCCGCTCGCCCTCGCTCAAGCCATGGGCGCGCTGCTGAACGGCGGAAAGATGCTGCCGCTGACCATCAAGAAGATGCCCGACGGCGTGCGTCCGGAAGGCGCGCGGGTGCTGTCGGAAGCCACCTCGGCCGAGATGCTGAAGATCATGCGCGCCAACGTCATCCCGGGCGAGGGCGGCAGCGGCGGCAAGGCCGACGTGCCGGGCCTGTCGGTCGGCGGCAAGACCGGCACGGGCGAGAAGTACGACCCTTCGATCCGCGGCTACAACCACCAGCGCCAGGTCTCGTCATTCGCGGCGACGTTCCCGACCGACGGCCCGCTGGAGGCCGACCGCTACTTCGTCCTGATCCTGATGGACGAGCCGCATGGCACGGCCGCCTCGTACGGCTTCTCGACCGGCGGCTGGGTCGGGGCGCCGGCGGCCGGCAAGGTCATCGAACGCATCGCGCCGTTCCTCGGCGTGCAGAGAAAGCAGGACCTGGTGACCATCGCCGCTCCTACAAAGAACGCCGCTCCGGAGGCGGGCCTATGACCAAGCGTCTGTCCGAACTGTTCAACCGTCCCTTCGCCAATGACCCGGTGATCGCCGGCGTCACGGCCGACAGCCGCAAGGTCACCGCCGGCTGGCTGTTCGCGGCCCTGCCGGGCACCAAGGTCGACGGCCGCGACTTCGCGCCGGGCGCGGTCTCGCAAGGCGCGGCCGCCGTTCTCGCGCCCGAGGGCGGGCTGGAAGGTCTCGGCGTGCCGGTGGTGCGCTCGGAGGACGCCCGCCGCGCCTACGCCCTGGCCTCGGCGGCGTTCTGGGGCAAGCAGCCTGACATGTGCGTGGCCGTCACCGGCACCAACGGCAAGACCTCGGTCGCCGGCTTCTGCCGCCAGATCTTCGCCAAGCTGGGCCACAAGGCCGCCAGCATGGGCACGCTGGGCGTGGTGGTCAGCGAGGCGGGCCAACCCGACCAGCAGCTGACGCCGCCTGGCCTGACCACGCCGGATGCCGGCGACGTCGCCGAGATGATCGCGCGTCTCGCCGACATGGGCGTCACCCACCTGGCGCTGGAGGCCAGCTCGCACGGCGTCGACCAGCGCCGCGTGGACGGCGTGAAGCTGCGCGCCGCCGGCTTCACCAACTTCACCCAGGACCACCTCGACTATCACGGCTCCATGGAGGCCTACCGCGCCGCCAAGCTGCGCCTGTTCGACACGCTGACCCCCGCCGGCGCGATGGCCGTGCTGAACGCCGACAGCGAGGCCTTCCCGACCTTCGCCTCGACAGCCGTGACCTCGGGGCAAAGCGTGTTCTCGGTCGGCGAGGACGGCCAGGGCCTGCGCCTGGTCTCGCGCACCCCGACACCGGCCGGCCAGGACCTGGTGGTCGAAGCCGATGGCGTGACCTACGAGATCCGCCTGCCGCTGGCCGGCGCCTTCCAAGCCTCGAACGTGCTGGTCGCCGCCGGCCTGTGCGTCGCCGCCGGCGAGGACGTCGGCAAGGTCCTCAAGGCGCTGGAGAGCCTGGAAGGCGCCGCTGGGCGTCTGCAGCGCGTCGGGCGCGGCCCCAAGGGCGGCGAGGCCTATGTCGATTACGCCCATACGCCGGACGGCCTGCAGACCGTGCTCGAAGCCCTGCGTCCGCACACGCGCGGCAAGCTGATCGCCGTGTTCGGCGCGGGCGGCGACCGCGACCGGGGCAAGCGCCCGCTGATGGGCGCGATCGGCGCCAAGCTCGCGGACATCGCCATCGTCACCGACGACAATCCGCGCTCGGAGGACCCGGCCTCGATCCGCGCCGCCATTCTCGAAGCCGCCCCGGGCGCGCGCGAGATCGGCGACCGCCGCGCCGCCATCCGCGCCGCCGTCGACCTGCTGGCCGAAGGCGACGTGCTGGTCGTGGCCGGCAAGGGGCACGAACAAGGCCAGATCGTCGCCGGCGTCGTGCATCCGTTCGACGACGTCGCCGAGACCCTCGCGGCTCTGGAGGGCGAGCATGTCTGACGCCCTCTGGACCGCTGACGAGATCGCCCAGGCGGTCGGCGGCCAGGTCGCCGGCGACTTCATCGCGACCGGCGTCTCGATCGACACGCGCAGCGTGGAGAAGGGCGACCTTTTCGTGCCGCTGGTCGGCGCGCGCGACGGTCACGACTTCGTGCCGCAAGCCGTGGTCAACGGCGCGGCTGGCGTCTTGGCCGCCAAGCCGGTCGACGCCCCGGCCGTCATGGTCGCCGACACCTTCAAGGCGCTGGAGGCCCTGGGCGTCGCCGCCCGCGATCGTGCGCCCCAGTGCAAGCGCGGCGCGGTGACCGGCTCGGTCGGCAAGACCAGCGTCACCCGCGCGGTCGAGGCGGGCCTGCGCCTGGCCGGCAAGGCCCACGCCTCGGTCAAGAGCTACAACAACCACATTGGCGTGCCGCTGACCCTGGCGCGGATGCCGCGCGACACCCAGCGGGCGGTGTTCGAGATCGGCATGAACCACGCCGACGAGATCGTCCCGCTGTCGGGCTTCGTTCAGCCGCACGCGGTGGCGATCACCACGGTCGGCCCGGTGCACATCGAGAACTTCCCGGACGGCGAGGCGGGCGTCGCCCGCGCCAAGGCCGAGATCTTCGCGGGCCTCCAGCCTGGCGGGATCGCGGTGCTGAACGCCGACAACCGCTGGTTCGAGTTCCTGAAGGGCGAGGCCGAGAAGGTCGGCGCCACCGTCTGGAGCTTCGGGTCTTCCCCCGACTGCACGGCCCAGTTGGTCTCTTTTTCCTCCGACCTTCCCGGCGAAGGCCGGGATCCAGATGACAAGGCGGCGAGCGCTCAGGATGGATCTGGGCCCCGGCATTCGCCGGGGAAGTCGGTGGTTAAAGCCGTGATCAAGGGCGAGCCCGTCGAGTTCTCCTTGCTCCAGACCGGAGTCCACTGGGGTCCCAACAGCCTGTGCGTGCTGCTGATGCTCGAAGCGTTGGACGTGCCGCGCCAGACGGCTCTGGCGGCCCTGGCCGCCTTCGCGCCGATCGAGGGGCGCGGGGCCGAAAAGACCGTCCGGATCGGCGGCGGGACGTTCACCCTGGTCGACGAGAGCTACAACGCCAACCCCGTCTCCATGCAGGCGGCGCTGAAGACGCTGGGCGCGCGCAAGGTCGCCGGGCGCCGGATCGTCGTCCTGACCGACATGCTCGAATTGGGCGAGGACTCCGCGCGCTTTCACGCGGAGCTTGCGGCGCCGATCGCGGCTGCAAACGTTGACATGGTTTTTCTCGCGGGCGTCCACATGAAATCGCTGTGGGAGCAGCTTCCGCCGACTCGGCGAGGCGGCTACGCGGTGGTTACCGAAAAGTTAACGGCTGAGCTGGCGGGGGCGATCCGGCCTGGCGACGTGGTGATGGTGAAGGGGTCGAACGGCTCCAAGGCGGGGCTTTTGGCCCAGGCCCTGGCGGCGCTCGATCTCGGAGAACGGGTCTGATGCTGTACTTCCTCTATGAATGGCTGGCGCGCTCGCAAGAGCATGTGCCGATGCTCAACCTGTTGAAGTACCTGACCTTCCGGTCCGGGATGGCCATGCTGACGGCCTATATCGTCGCGGTGGCCATGGGCTCGCGCTTCATCCGCTGGATGAAGACCAAGCAGGGCAAGGGTCAGCCGATCCGCACCGACGGCATCGCCCGCCACGTCACCGAAAAGGCCGGCACGCCCACCATGGGCGGCTTCATGATCCTGGCCGGCCTGTTCGCCGGCGCCCTGCTGTGGGCCGACCTGCGCAACGTCCACGTCTGGGTCGTGCTGCTGGTCACCGGCAGCTACGGCGTGCTGGGCTTCATGGACGACTACGCCAAGGTCACCAAGCAGACCACGGCCGGCCTCTCCAGCGTGCAGAAGCTGATCGCCCAGTTCATCGTGGCGATCGCGGCCACCGTGATCCTGATCCTGTTCGCGCCGAAGTCGCCGATGACGCCCGGCATGGAAACCAGCCTGATCTTCCCGATCTTCAAGGCGCTGGTGATCAATCTGGGCTGGTTCTACGTGGTCTTCGCCGCGATCACGATCGCCGGCTTCTCCAACGCCGTGAACCTGACCGACGGCCTGGACGGCCTGGCCATCGTGCCGGTGATGTTCGCCGCCTCGACCTTCGGCCTGATCGCCTACCTCGTTGGCAACTACAAGTTCGCCGACTATCTGAACCTGCACTTCGCGCCGGGCGTCGGCGAGCTGGCGGTGCTGTGCGGCGCCATCATCGGCGGGGGCATGGGCTTCCTCTGGTACAACGCCCCGCCGGCCAAGATCTTCATGGGCGACACCGGCTCGCTGGCCCTGGGCGGCGCGCTGGGCGCGATCGCCGTCTGCGCCAAGCACGAACTGGTCCTGGGCATCGTCGGCGGCCTGTTCGTCGCCGAGGCGCTGAGCGTGATGATCCAGGTCGCCTACTTCAAGAAGACCGGCAAGCGGGTCTTCCTGATGGCGCCGATCCACCACCATTTCGAGAAGCTGGGCTGGCCGGAGTCCACCGTCGTGATCCGCTTCTGGATTGTGTCGATGATCCTGGCCTTCGTCGGCCTCGCCACCCTGAAGCTGCGGTAGGGGAGGCGCGTCGATGATCCCGGTCCGTGGTTTCGAAGGCAAGACCGTCGCGGTGTTCGGCCTGGGCCGCACCGGGCTTACGGCGGCGCGCGCCTTGATCGCGGGCGGGGCGAAGGTCGCCCTGTGGGACGAGAAGATCGCCAGTCGCGAGGCCGCGGCGGCCGAAGGCTTCCCGGTCGTCGATCTCGAAGCCGCCGACTGGCGCCAGTTCGACGCGCTGATGCTGTCGCCGGGCGTGCCGCTGACCCATCCCAAGCCGCACTGGACCGTGCAGAAGGCCAAGGCCGCCGGCGTCGAGATTCTGGGCGACATCGAGCTCTTCGCGCGCACGGTCGCCGCTGCTCCGGTCCACAAGCGCCCCAAGATCATCGCCATCACCGGCACCAACGGCAAGTCGACGACCACCGCCCTGATCGGCCACCTGTGCGCCTCGGCCGGCCGCGACACGCGGATCGGCGGCAACATCGGCCAGGGCGTCCTGGGCCTTGAGGACATGCACGGCGGCGCGGTCTATGTGCTGGAGCTGTCGTCCTACCAGCTGGACCTGACCTCCAGCCTGCACCCGGACGCCGTGGTGCTGCTGAACATCTCGCCCGACCACCTGGACCGCCACGGCGGCATGGACGGCTACATCGCCGCCAAGCGCCGGATCTTCCTGAACCAGGGCAAGGGCGACACGGCGATCATCGGGGTCGACGATCCCTGGTGCCAGCAGATCTGCACCGAGATCACCGCCGCCAACCGCCGCACCATCTGGCCGATCAGCGCCGGCAAGGCGATGGGCCGGGGCGTCTACGCCCTGCAGGGGGTGCTCTATGACGCCACCGGCGAGCGCGTGATCGAGGTCGCCGATCTCTTGCGCGCCCGCAGCCTGCCGGGCCGCCACAACTGGCAGAACGCCGCCGCCGCCTACGCCGCCGCGCGGGCGATCGGCATTCCGATGCAGGAGGCGGTTGACGGCCTGATGACCTTCCCGGGCCTGGCGCACCGGATGGAGACCGTCGGCAAGATCGGCAAGGTCCGCTTCGTCAACGACAGCAAGGCCACCAACGCCGACGCCGCCCGCCAGGCGATGTCCAGCTATCCGAAGTTCTACTGGATCGCCGGGGGCGTCGCGAAGGCCGGCGGCATCGACGACCTGAAGGATCTCTTCCCGCGCATCGCCAAGGCCTATCTGATCGGCGAGGCGGCCGAGCCGTTCTCGTGGACCCTGGCTGGCAAGGCCGAGGTCGCGATGAGCGGGACCCTGGAGCGCGCCGTCCAGCAGGCCTATGCCGACGCCGCCGCCAGCGACGAAGAGGCGATCGTCCTGCTGTCGCCGGCCTGCGCCTCGTTCGACCAGTTCAGTGATTTCGAGGCGCGGGGCGAGGCGTTCCGGGCCGCCGTCAACGGCCTGGTGGCCGGCGGCAAGGCCGCCGTGGCCTAGACGCCCATGACCGAGCCGGCGGAGACGACCCAGCCCGACCCCGCCGCAGAGACCCGTCATTGGCGGCAGGTGCTGCGCACCGCCCTGACCGAGCGCGCGTCCTTCCGCGACGCCCGACGCCAGGCCTTGCCCTGGCTGGCCTGGCTGCGCCGCCGCACGCGCTCGTCGGAACTCTGGCTGATCGCCGTCGCCACCGTCGTGGGCATGACCGCCGGCGCCCTGGCGGTGCTGCTGGAGAAGGTCGCCCACGCCACCCAGGTCTGGCTGTTCGCCTTCGATCCGAACGAACGCCTGTCGGCCCAGGCCATGATCGAGCCCTGGCGGCTCCTGGCCATCCCGCTGGGCGGACTGCTGCTGGGTCTGTTTACCGCCCTCGTCCTGCGCTTCCGGCCCAGTCCCGCCGTCGACCCCGTAGAGGCCAACGCCCTGCACGGCGGGCGGCTGTCCGTCCGCGACAGCGCCTTCATCTGCGGCCAGACCCTGATCTCCAACGGCTGCGGCGCCTCGGTGGGCCTGGAGGCCGCCTACGCCCAGGCCGGCGGGGCGGCGGCCTCCTGGGTGGGGCAGAAACTGAGCCTGCGCCGGGGCGACCTGCGCATCCTGGTCGGCGCCGGGGCCGGGGCGGCGATCGCGGCGGCGTTCGGCGCGCCGCTGACGGGCGCCTTCTACGCGTTCGAGATCGTCATCGGCGCCTACACCGTCGCCAACATCGCCCCCGTCGCGGCGGCCGCTCTGGCCGGCGTGCTGGTCGCCAAGGCGCTGGGCTCGACGCCCTATCTGATCAAGACCTCGGTCGTCGCCATCTCGTCCTGGACCGACTACCTGCTCTACGGCCTGCTGGGCTTGGTCGCGGCCCTGTTCGGCGTGGCCCTGATGCGCGCGGTGGCGGTGGCCGACCGCTGGGTCGCCAAGGCCGCGCCGCCGCGCTGGGCGCGGCCGGCGATCGGCGGCCTGGCGCTGGCGGCCATGGCGATGGTCACGCCCCAGACCCTGTCCGGCGGCCATGGCGCGCTGCACCTGGATCTCAACGGCGACCTGCCGCTGAAGATGCTGCTGATCCTGATCCTGATGAAGTCGGTGGCCTCGATCATCTCGCTGAGTTCCGGCTTCCGGGGCGGTCTGTTCTTCGCGGCCCTGTTCCTGGGCGCGCTGATGGGCCAGTCGTTCTCGGACCTCGTGAACCTCGTGGGCGGGGAGGGGCGGCTCGACCCGATCGCCGCCTCGCTGGTCGGCATGGGCGCGCTGGGCGTCGCCATTGTCGGCGGGCCCTTCACCATGTCGTTCCTGGTGCTGGAGGCCACGGGCGACTTCACCATCACCGCCGCGACCCTGGCCGCCTCGCTGATCGCCAGCGCCGTGGTCCGCGAGACCTTCGGCTATTCGTTCTCGACCTGGCGTCTGCACCTGCGCGGCGAGACGATCCGCAGCGCCCACGACGTGTCGTGGATGAGAAGCCTGACCGCCGGCAGGATGATGCGCCGCGACGTCAAGACGATCCCCGCCGCCACCACCCTGGCCGAGTTCCGCCGCCGCTTCCCGCTGGGCTCAACCAAGCGCGCCGTTCTGACCGGCGAGACCGGCCGCTACGCCGGCATTGTCGCGACGGCCGCCGTCTACGCCCAGCCGCCCGAGAGCGAGGCGCCCCTGGCCTCGCTGGCCGCCAACGCCGACATCGCCCTGACGCCCGAGCTGTCGATCAAGGCGATCATGACCGCCTTCGACGAGACCGGCGCGGATGAGCTCGCGGTGGTCGACGAAGGCGGCGAGGTGATCGGCCTGATCACCGAAGCCCACGTCACGCGGCGGTATGCGGAAGAGCTGGAGAAGGCGCGGCGTGAGCTGACGGGGGATACGGGGTAGGAGAGGCGGACTTGGGTCCTGCTGGACATCTCAAATAGACTGACCTAGCCGGCGAACGCCTGGGCCCCGATTCATCTGGAGCGGCTGGGGCCGATCCATCGCGGAGGTTCTGCTCAATCTGTAGCGGCGGATAGGCCAGGGGGCTACTCGATGAAGTTTCTCGCCATAGGCGCATTCGCCTCGGTTTTGACTGGGGCAGCGGTTGCCGCGCAGACGTCGCCACCCGCGACAATCGACGACGCGGGGGTCACTGCATGGATCAAGACGTATCTCAAGACTGACAGCTGGACGGTGATCGCGGCAGATGGCGCAGCGGTCGTTTTGGGCAGTCCCGACGGCGTTGGCCAAGCGCCCCACGGGACCATCACGGCGCAAATCCGCCACGAGTTCTACCGTCCGGTCCAATTCGGAGACCTTGCCGCGCGCTCCAATTTTCAGACGTGGAACGTGGACTGCGCCAGCCTCAGGATGCGGATCCTCGACATTACGATCTTCGAAGACAACAACCTGGCGGGCCGCTCTCAAGCGCGTAGTTCGCCAAGCGCGCAATGGACGCCGGTTGATATGGCTTCGACCAGAGGACGCACGGTCAAACGCATCTGCGAAGCGCCCACCACCGGTCAGCGGCCGGAGCGCCCCGCGGCGGTCCCGGCAATCGGCGTCACGGAGCCGACCAGGGCGCACCCCGATTTGGCTGCGGCGACGCCGTTTCGGTTCGAGGCGGTGGTCAGTTACGACGACATGGCAACCATCGTAGCGCGTACGTTCACGACCGCCTCGACACGAGGCCAGGTGCGGGCGGTTTTCGTGGAGGATGGCGGCGCGACACTTATCGTTCACCCCCGCGAGGCCGATGTTGAGAAGTACATCTACGACATCAACCTCTGCAGCTACTACGTGTGGCGTTGGAACGTATCGGCTGACTACGGTCGCGACGGCAGGCTCGCGCAGATCTACATTAACGGGACGCCGCAACTTGGAGCCGCGCTGCAGCCGGCGTTACCGAAGAAGGGGCCGTTCTACGAGATTACGCGCCCACGGCCGCAGGCCTACAAGGGCGAGAAGGCCCTCAAGGCCATCGTGGCGGACCGCGATGGCAATCTTCAGACGACCGACGACATGGAAATCCTGACCGGAGTCGGACCTACGCGCGCCGATCCACTGGACATGGGTCATGCGGTCAACGAGCCGGGCGTCGTTTGGCGCTCCATCTTCGACTTTGATGAAGCCAAGTTGGTCGCGCCTTATCCTGGGGACTGCGCGGCCGTGGACGCCAAGCTCAATGCGCAGCAAGCACGATAGCGTCCGCAATCCACTCTCAGCGGATTTATATCCTGTTCGCTTGCTCACCCCAGCGGCATGAACGCGTCCGCCTTGTCCAGCGCTGACAGGGGCGCGTCGATCGCGCAGCGCAGGCCGTCGGGCCGGTAGTCGACCTGGACCGTGCCGGCCAGCTCCCCAGGCAGCGCCGCCTCGACGATGCGCGAGCCGAAGCCTCGACGCTCGGGCGGACGGACGGCCGGACCGCCGCTTTCACGCCACTCGATGTGCAGGCGGTCTTCCGGCTCGATCGTCCAGGTGACGTCCACGTGGCCTCCCGCCGCCGACAGCGCCCCGTACTTCAGCGCGTTGATCGCCAGCTCGTGGAAGGCCAGGGCCATGACCACGGCGGTCTTGGGCGAGACCTTCAAGTCGGGGCCCGCCACGGTCAATTGGTCAGGGTTCGAACGGTACGGGATCACCGAGCCGTCGACGATCTGGCGCAGGCTGGCGGCCGACCAGTTCTGGTCCGTGAGCACATTGTGGGTGGCGGCGATCGCCATCAGCCGGCCCTCCA
This sequence comes from uncultured Caulobacter sp., assembly GCF_937900395.1. Classification (GTDB taxonomy): domain Bacteria; phylum Pseudomonadota; class Alphaproteobacteria; order Caulobacterales; family Caulobacteraceae; genus Caulobacter. The sequence goes on along the minus strand of NZ_CALCDX010000152.1, from coordinate 10,730 downwards.
GCGCGTCGCGCACGGCGGTGTCGACGCCGGCGTTGCGCAGGGACTGCTTGGTGATCGACTGGATGGTGGCGAGGGTGTTCTTGACCCGGTGGTTCAGCTCGTTGACCAGCAGCTGGCGATGGCTTTCGGCCAGGCGCGCGCCGGTGATGTCGCGCGAGGTGGCCAGCACGCGCACCACCTTGCCCTCGACGACGATGGGCGAGACCGTGGTGTCCCACCAGCGCGGCGCGCCCTTGGCGGTGGGGTTGAAGGCCTGGAACGAGACCGCCCGGCCCGCCAGCGCCGCGCACAGGGCGTCTTCGACGGCCTGGCGGCTCTCGGGCGGCCACATGTCCGGCCAGTAGCGATTGCGATTGCGCCCCTCGAAATCCTCGATCTCGAGCAGCTGCTTGCCGCGGGCGTTCATGTATTCCACGTGACCATCGGCGCTGATCACGCGGATGCAGTCCTGGCTGGCCTCAATGACGCTTAGAAAGTAAGCGCCCGCGCCCTCGAGGACTGTCTCGTCAGATCCGCCGTCGGCCACAAATCGCTCCCGCTATGAGAGCATGATTACCTTCCCGTGTGGGAATTCAAGCGGAGCCTTGCGCGGGCGTCGTAGCGTGTCGTGTCAGGCGCTGTCGCTCGGCGCCTCGCCGTCGTCGGCGCGAGCCTGTTTGGCGGCGGCCTTCTCGGCGGCCTTGGCCGCCTTCTGGCGCTCGCGTTCCTTGCGCTCGAAATCGTAGTTCGGCTTGCGGGCCATCGATCAGCTCCTCGCCTTGCGCGCGGCGTAGCGGGCGTCGCGCTTGGCCTTGGCTTCGGCGGCGGAGAGGGCCTTGCGTTCCTTGCGCTCGCCACGCTTGGCCGCGAGGGCGTCGGCGGCCTGGGCGTCGGCGGCGTCGACCAGAGCCTGGGCGGCGTCGGCCACGGCCTGACGGTGCGAGGCCTTGGCGGCGGCGCGGTCCTGGCGAACCTGGTTCAGCGCGGCGGTCCTTAGGGCCGCCCGTTCCTCGAAGCGCGGATCGACGCTGGCCTCGCGCGGCTTGAACTTGGCCAGAAGCGCCGCCTTGGCGTCGGCGGCGGTTTTCTGGCGCTGGGCGTGGCCGATGTCTTGCGATGAGTACATGAAATCTTTCGTGAAAAGCGACGCGGTGGCGTCGATCGAATATCTATGGAGCGATAAAAAAATCGGCCGCGAAAATAGATAAATCGGCGCGGTTCGATTTCATAAATCTAGATATTTTGCGTGTCGATTATGGGTATCTGGCTCGACGGTGGCAATGTTTTTTGGGGGTTTATTTTTGCTTATGCGGCGTTTCGCCCTAAATACTCTCCTCGTATCGAGGAAATTGCATGGCTATGGTCAAGGTCTTGAAGGCCCCTCGAACGGGGCTCGGCGCGTTGGGGCTCTCAGGCGAGGAGCGGGCGGTATCCTTCTCGATCCTGTTCGCCGACGGCCAGAGCGCCAAGCGGGGCGGCAAGGGTAGCGTGGTGGCCGATCCCGACCTGCTGCGCCGCGCCTTCCGCGCGGGCGAGTGCAGGTTGACCCTGGATGACGGCCTCGTGCTGCGCGTGTCGGTGATCGCCCACACCGAGGGCGGCGATACCGCTTATTTCGAGTTGCGCTGAAGCCGGCGCGGGCGGAGTCTCCCGCCTATCCGCCGCTTTTCCACCGCATGACTCTGGTCAAGCAAGGTTTGATTAACCCTGCGATCCGACTCTCCGCCCCATGGCCTCCAACGCGACACACGCCTTCGCCCGCACCGACCGCACCGCGCTCGGCCTGTGGTGGTGGACGACGGACCGCTGGCTGCTGGGGGCGACGGCGATCCTGGCGACGCTGGGCATGCTGCTGTCGTTCGCGTCCAGCCCGGCCGCGGCGCAGCGGATCGGCATCGACGACCAGTTCCACTTCGCGATCCGCATGTGCTTCTTCGCCAGCGCCTCGTCGGTGCTGATGCTGCTGGTGTCGATGCTGTCGCCCAAGGGAATCCGGCGCGCGGCCTTCTTTATCTATATCGGCGCGATCGCGATCATGATCGCCCTGCCGTTCATCGGCCACAACGCCAAGGGCGCGACCCGCTGGCTGCAGTTCGGCGGCTTCACCCTGCAACCCTCCGAGTTCATGAAGCCGGCCCTGATCGTGCTGGTCTCGTGGATGTTCGCCGAGGGGCAGAAGGGCGAGGGCGTGCCGGGCGTCTCGATCGCCTTCCTGCTCTACTTCATCGCCGTGGCCCTGCTGTTGGTGCAGCCGGACGTCGGCCAGACCGTGCTGATTACCGTGGCGTTCGGCGCGGCGTTCTGGATGGCCGGCGTGCCGATCTCCTGGATCATGGGGCTGGGCGGCGTCGCGATCGCGGGCCTGTGCTCGACCTACTTCCTGTTCGACCACGTGCACGCCCGCGTGCAGAAGTTCCTCAGCCCCGACCAGGCCGACACCCACCAGATCACCCGCGCCGCCGAGGCGATCCGCGCCGGCGGCCTGTTCGGTCGGGGACCGGGCGAGGGGGTGATGAAGCGCCACGTGCCCGATCTGCACACCGACTTCATCTATTCGGTGGCCGCCGAGGAATATGGCCTGGTGTTTTCCTGGGCCCTGATCGCGCTTTTCGCCTTCGTGGTGGTGCGCGGCCTCTATAAGGCCATGAAGCTGAACGACCCCTTCGAACAGGTCGCGGCGGCCGGACTTTTCGTGCTTTTGGGTCAGCAGGCCATCATCAATATCGCGGTGAACTTGAACATGATCCCGACGAAGGGCATGACGCTCCCGTTCATCAGTTACGGGGGCTCTTCGATGCTCGCGATGGGTTTGACGCTGGGCATGGCCCTGGCCTTGGTGCGGAAGCGTCCCGGCGCTTACGGCGTGACGGGCGAGCTCGCCCCGCAGGGCGCTTACGCCTGACATGAACAAGCTGGCTGTCGTCGCCGCCGGTGGGACCGGCGGACACCTTTTCCCCGCCCAGGCCCTGGCCGAGGCGCTCGCCGCCCGCGGCTGGCGCATCGTGCTGGCCACCGACGAGCGCGGCGCGCTCTATGCGGACAAGTTCCCGGCGCAGGAGCGCCTGGCGCTCTCGGCCGCCACCGCCAAGGCCAATGACCCGCTGGGCATGGTCAAGGCCGGCGTCGTCGTGCTGCAGGGCGTGATGGAGGCCCGGGCGGCCTTCAAGCGCCTGGATCCGGCGGTCGTCGTCGGGTTCGGCGGCTATCCCGCCTTGCCCGCGCTGCTCGGCGCGCTGAGCCAGGGCCGGCGCACCGTTATTCATGAACAGAACGCGGTCCTGGGCCGGGTTAACCGCTTCCTGGCGCCCAAGGTCGACGAGGTCGCCTGCGCCTTCCCGACCCTGGAGATGGCCAAGCCGGCCGTGAAGTCCCGCGCCCATGTGGTCGGCAACCCGGTCCGCCCCCCGGTCCGCGCGCTGTACGACGTTCCGTATATGCCGCCCGAGGTGCAGCTGCGCATCCTGGTCACCGGCGGCAGCCAGGGCGCGCGCCTGCTGTCGGAGCTGATCCCCGAGGCCGTGGCCAAGCTGCCCGAGGACCTGCGCTCGCGTCTGAAGGTCTTCCAGCAGGCTCGGCCTGAGAGCATGGAGCAGGCCCGCAAGACCTATCGCAACGCCATGGTCGATTGCGAGGTCGCGCCGTTCTTCCGCGACATGGCCGGCTATCTGCGCCAGTCGCACCTGGTCATCGGCCGTTCGGGCGCCTCGACCTGCACCGAGCTGGCGGTCGCCGGCCGGCCTTCGATCCTGGTGCCGCTGAAGATCGCCGCCGACGACCACCAGCGCTTGAACGCCAAGCTCCTGGAAGAGGCGGGCGGCGCCGCCGTGTGCCTTGAGGACGAGTTGACGGTCGACGCCATGGCCGGCGCCCTGAACGCCCTGCTCAAGGATCCGGAGCGTCTGGGTCGGATGGCGGCGGGCGCCCGCTCGGTGGCCAAGCCGGACGCGGCCGAGGCGCTGGCGGATCTGGTGGAGCGGACCGCCCGCTAGAGGCGGACAAGCGCGCGCGGCGGGTAAGCCTAACGCCCCGCGCGCCGTTCACCATATTGGCAAACGATTAACCGCGATGCTTGGGCGTTCATTAGCTCTTCTCTGCGACAAACCGCGCATCAAGTTTGTTTGCCGCACACAAGGGATGGGCGCCTCTTATGAAATTCTCGATCGCGATCGCCGCGGGTCTCGCGGGTAGCTTCTTCGTGGCTCAGGCCGCTTCGGCCGCCGGTGGCTTTGAAGACCAAATGGGCCGCTGCCTGCAGCAGTTCGCCAACACCCGCGACGCGGCTCAGGTGATGCTGGAATGCAACGCCGCCGACGGCAAGCTGTCGGACTGCAAGGTCGTCGACAACAGCGCCGCCGGCAAGGGCTTCGACAAGGCCGCCATGTGCATCGCTGAAAAGCTGCCGATGGGCGCCAAGACCGGTTCGGTGAAGGTTCCGTTCCGCTTCCCGGGCGGCGCGTAAGCCTCGCTTAGGTCAGCAAGCCGACGCGTCGGCTGGACCACAAGACAGAAGAGCCCCCGCCAGGACCGCTGGCGGGGGCTTTTTCGTGTTCAGGGCCTATTCTGCTCAGGGCTCGGCGCCGGTTTCGATCAGCGGCCGGCCAAGGTCGACCGCCCGCTCGACGCTGGTCGCGACCGGGACCTTGGCGAACGGCCGCCAGCCGTCGCAGACGACCTTGGCCACGGCCTCGTCCGTGCTGCCCGCCGGCAAGGGCTGGGCCGGGCGCTGGTCGCCGGTCAGCGGGCCTTCGCGGCCCCCCGCCCGGACGCTGGAAAAGCCCGCGTGGGCGATCGTGCGGGCCTGGCAGTCGATGACCTCGTGACGCCAACCGCCCCAGAACTCTTCCGTCCCCGCCTTGAAGCCGCCTTCGGCGACCTGCAGCACGCGAAGCTTGGCTGCGCGGCCCGTCCACTGGACGCCGCCCATGTCGACAAAGGTCGCAAAGCGCCCCACGTCCGCCAGCCGAAGCTCAAGCGGCGCTGAAGGGGAGGGCGGCGCGGATGGGGTTTGAGCCATCACCGGCCCTGTCCACAAACTGAAGGCTAAGAGGGCGTTTCGCGCCGCGCGGAATTGGTCTAATCGGCTCGTCATGATCCAGCGTCGACGTCCCGTCCCCTTCGAACTCGGCCCCGTGCACTTCATCGGCATCGGCGGCATTGGCATGTCCGGCATCGCCGAGATCATGCTGCGCATCGGCTACACCGTTCAGGGCAGCGACGCCAAGGCCAGCGCCAACACCGAGCGGCTCGAAAAGCTGGGCGCGCGCATCTTCATCGGCCATGACGCCGCCCACGTCGAGGGCGCTTCGGCCATCGTCTATTCGACGGCCGTGAAGGCGGATAACCCCGAGATGGTCGCCGGCCGCGACAAGCGGCTGCCGCTGGTCCGCCGGGCCGAGATGCTGGCCGAGCTGATGCGCCTGCAGTTCTCGGTGGCCGTGGGCGGCACGCATGGCAAGACCACCACCACCTCGATGGTCGCCACCCTGCTCGACGCCGGCGGTCTGGACCCAACCGTCGTCAACGGCGGCATCATCAACGCCTATGGCACCAACGCCAAGGTCGGCGAGGGCGACTGGATCGTCGTCGAGGCCGACGAGAGCGACGGCTCGTTCCTCCGCCTGAAGTCGACGGTGGCGATCGTCACCAACATCGACGCCGAGCACCTGGACCACTGGGGCGACTTCGACGCGGTGAAGAAGGGCTTCCAGGACTTCATCCAGAACATCCCGTTCTACGGCTTCGCCGCCGTCTGCATCGACCATCCGGAAGTGCAGGCCCTGACCTCGCGGATCGAGAACCGTCGCCTGGTCACCTACGGCACGAACCCGCAAGCCGAGGTGCGGGTCTCCAACATCGAGATGGGCCCCGACGGCGCCAAGTTCGACATCGTGGTTTCGCCGCGCGACGGCGAGGTCGTCCGCTATGACGGCCTGAAGATGCCGATGGCCGGCCACCACAACGTGCTGAACGCCGCCGCCGCCGTCGCCGTGGCGCGCGAGCTGGGCGTCGACGCCGAGGCGATCCGCAAGGGCCTGGCCGGCTTTGGCGGGGTCAAGCGCCGCTTCACCACGACCGGCGTCGCCAATGGCGTCCGCGTAGTTGACGACTACGGCCACCACCCGGTCGAGATCGCCGCCGTGCTGAAGGCCGCTCGCGCGGTGTCGACCGGCAAGGTGATCGCCGTCGTCCAGCCGCACCGCTATACGCGCCTGCGCGACCTGATGACCGAGTTCTCCAGCTGCTTCAACGACGCCGACACCGTGATCGTCGCTGACGTCTATTCGGCCGGCGAACAGCCGATCGAGGGGGTCAATCGCGACGCCCTGGTGGAAGGCCTCAAGAAGTTCGGCCACCGCCGCGCCATCCCGCTGGAAAGCCCGACGGCCCTGCCGCGCCTGATCGCCGCCGAGGCGACCAGCGGCGACCTCGTCGTGCTGCTGGGCGCCGGCGACATCACCACCTGGGCCTACGCCCTGCCGGGGCAGTTGGAAGCGCTGTCGAAGTGAAGTCGACCTCGATCCCTCCCTTCTCCCCTTGCGGGAGAAGGTGGCCGCGCAGCGGCCGGATGAGGGGTCGCGTGGCGACGCCGAGAAACCCCTCATCCGTCAGCCCGCGGCTGACACCTTCTCCCGCAAGGGGAGAAGGGGAGATCTATCGATGACTTGGAAAAATCATCTCCCGACCGTCCGCGGCAAGCTGCTGATCGACGAGCCGCTGGCGCCGTTCACCTGGTTCCGGGTCGGCGGTCCAGCCGACGTCGTGTTCCTGCCCGCCGACGAGCAGGACCTGTCGGACTTCCTGAAGGCCCTGGATCCGTCCGTACCAGTGATGGCGATCGGCGTGGGGTCGAACCTGCTGGTCCGCGACGCCGGCGTCGACGGCGTGATCATCCGCCTGGGCAAGGGCTTCAACGGGGTCGAGCCGCTCGGCGATAACCGCATCAAGGCCGGTAGCGCCGTCCCCGACGCCATCCTGGCCCGCAAGGCGGCGGAAGCCGGCATCGCGGGGCTGGAGTTCTACGCCGGCATTCCCGGCACGATCGGCGGCGCGGTGATCATGAACGCCGGCTGCTACGGCTCCGAGACCGTCAATGTGGTCAAGTCGGTCCGGGTGATGGACCGCGCCGGCGTCGTCCGCGAGCTCTCGGTCGAAGACCTCCACTACACCTATCGCCACAGCGCCCTACAGGACGGCGACACCGTGATCGTGCTGGACGCGACCTTCGAAGGAACGGCCGACGCGCCCGAGGCGATCAAGGCCCGCATGGCCGAGATCACCGCCCGTCGCGAGACCACCCAGCCGATCCGCGAGAAGACCGGCGGCTCGACCTTCAAGAACCCGCCGGGGCGCTCGTCCTGGAAGCTGGTCGACGAGGCCGGATGGCGCGGCAAGCCGTTTGGCGGGGCGATGTTCAGCCCGCTGCACAGCAACTTCCTGATCAACACCGGCGAGGCGACGGCGGCGGATCTGGAGGGGCTCGGCGAGGCCGTGCGCGCCGATGTGAAAGCCAAGACGGGCGTCCAGCTGGACTGGGAAATCAAGCGGATCGGACGGCCGGGGTAGGGCGGCTTTCAGTTCCTCCCCCGCGATGCGGGGGAGGTGGCCCAGAGGGCCGGAGGGGGCGTTCTCGGCGCCGCCCAGCTCGCCCCCTCCGTCGCTCCGCGACACCTCCCCCGTGTCACGGGGGAGGAACCCAAGGAAAGAGAACCCCATGCCCAAGTCCAAGCCGCCCCGTCGCAAGCGCCCCCGCCACGCGAACAGCCATGAGCGCGGGCTGGTCGACTTCTTCGATCGTCTGGAGCGGATCACCGATCGGGCCGAGCGCGAAGCCGAGGCCCTGGCCGATCGCGTGCCGCCCGAGGAGCTGGCGCGCATGCGAGCGACCTGCGCCGAGAACCGGCGGATCTTCGCCGAGGCGCGGGCCGAGATGCTGGCGCCCAGCCGCACGCCGGTGCTGGACCGCCTGGTCGGCGAGATGCGACAGCGCGAGCGCCGGATGAACCGTTAGCGCTCCGCCCTACTCCGCCGCGGCCACGAACTCGGCCCGGACCGAGCCCATCGGCTTCAGGTCCAGGTCCTGGAACAGGCGGCTGTCCTCGTCCATGTCGGGCAGCGGGGTGGTCAAGAGCTTGCCGCCGACGAAGATCGAGTTGGCGCCGGCCATGAAGCACAGGGCCTGCAGCTCGCGGCTCATGCCCTCGCGGCCGGCCGACAGGCGGACCATCGACTTGGGGCAGACCAGGCGGGCGACGGCGATGGTGCGGACGAACTCGATCGCGTCGATCTGCCTTGAGCCGTCGGCCAGGATCTTGTCGCCCAGCGGCGTGCCGCTGACCGGCACCAGGCCGTTGATCGGCAGGCTGTCGGGATGGGCCGGCAGGGTGGCCAGCTGGTGCAGCAGGCCCGCGCGGTCGCGGCGCGTCTCGCCCATGCCGACGATGCCGCCGCAGCAGGTGCTCATGCCGGCGTCGCGGACGTGGGCCAGGGTGTCGAGCCGCTCCTGGTAGGTGCGGGTGGTGACGACGTCCTTGTAGTAGTCTGGGCCGGTGTCGAGGTTGTGGTTGTAGTAGTCGAGGCCGGCGGCCTTCAGGGCCTTGGCCTGGTCGGCGGTCAGCATGCCCAGGGTGGCGCAGGTCTCCATGCCCAGGGCCTTCACCTCGGCGATCATGGTGGCGAGCTTGGGCAGGTCGCGGTCCTTCAGCTCGCGCCAGGCCGCGCCCATGCAGAAGCGCTGGGCGCCGCCGTCGCGGGCGGCGCGGGCCTTGGCGACGACGTCGTCGGCCTCCATCAGCTTCTCGGCCTTGAGGCCGGTCTTGAAGTGGGCGGACTGGCTGCAATAGCCGCAGTTTTCGGCGCAGCCGCCGGTCTTGACCGACAGCAGCTGCGAGAGCTGGATTTCGGAGGGATCGAACCAGGCGCGGTGGACGTTGGCGGCTTGGTGGACCAGGTCCATGAAGGGCAGGTCGAAGAGGGCCTCGACCTCGGCCAGGGTCCAGTCGTGACGGGGCGCGTTGATCTTGCTCATGGCGCGCACGTTTGGACCGGCGCCATGGTGTTTGCAAGGCCTTGCCAAGGCGCGTGTTCGTCACCATAGCGCTACGGGGCTCGGCGTCGTCGGCGCCCGCGCGCGGGAGTGGATCAGGTCATGGATCGCGAGATCGAGCTGAAGTTCCTGCTGCCGCCCGAGGCCGCTGGCCTGGCCTTGGCCGAGCTGAAGGCCGTGCAGGCGGGCGAGGGCGCGGTGCGCCAGCTGGACGCCACCTATTTCGACACCCCCGACCACGCCCTGCGCCGCGCCGGCTACGGCCTGCGGGTGCGCGACGGCGAAGGCGGCCGCAAGCAGACCCTGAAGTCGGCCTCGGCGGGCGGGGTCTTCTCGCGCGGCGAATGGGAGACGGTGGTCGAGGGCCCGGAGCCCGACCGCGACGCCCTGGCCCTGACGCCCGCCGCCGCGATGCTGGAGGACCGACCGCTGGCGCCGGTCTTCACGACCCATGTCGAGCGCGTGGTGCGGCTGATCCAGGTCGGCGACGCGATCATCGAGACCGCTCTGGATCGGGGCGAGCTCAGCGCCGCCGATCGGCGCGCGCCGGTCTGCGAGCTGGAGCTGGAATTGAAGGCCGGACCGCCGCGGGCGCTCTTCGACCTGGCCCGCACCCTGGCCGACCGCGTGCCGCTGCGCCTGTCGCTGGTCAGCAAGGCCGAGCGCGGCTACGGCCTCGCCGCCGGCGAGGACGGCCTGCCCCCGCGCCGGCATGCGGCGGGCTTGAGCGGCAAGGCGACCGTCAGCGAGGCGCTGCAGGCCTTGGGCCGCGCCGATCTCGGCCACCTCTGCGCCGCCCTGGAGGCGCTGCGCGAGCGCCCCGAGGCGGAAGCCGTGCACCAGGCCCGGGTCGCCACGCGGCGGCTGCGGGCCCTGCTGAAGATCTTCAAGCCCCTGGCCCGCGATGAGGCGGCCCACCGGCTGGACGAGGCGCTCTCGTGGCTGGCCGGCGAGTTCGACAACGCCCGCGACCTCGACGTCTTCGTCGGCGAGGTCTGGCGCGACGCCGCGCCGGGCGCGGAATTCACCGGCAAGGACGCCTTCGAGCGCGGCCTGAAGGCGGTCCACGCCAACGCCTATCTGCGGATGGAGGCGGCGCTGGAAAGCCCGCGCGCCCGCGCCGTGCTGCTGGAAGCGGCCGCCTGGCTCGAGGCCGGCGACTGGACGACGGATCCGGCCCTGGCCGAGGTCCGCGACGGCTCCGCCAAGACCTACGCCGCCGAGGTGCTCAAGCATCGCCGCAAGGCGGTGAAGAAACGCGCAAAGCGCTTCGACGACCTCGACGCCCACGCCCGCCACCGACTGCGCCTGAAGGGCAAGACTTTGCGCTACGCCGCCGAGGACCTCGCGCCGCTGTTTCCGGACCATGCCGAGCGCGCCGACCGCTTCGTGAAGGCCGCCAAGGCCGCGCAGGATACGCTGGGCGCGCTGAACGATCGCTCGGTCCGCGAGGGCCTCGTCGATCTCGCGGCCCACGGCGACGCCGACCTCGCCAGCGCGGCGCAACGGGTGGTGCTGGGCGATGAGGAAGACGACCTGATCGCCGCCGCTCGCGAAGCCCTGAAGGACCTCGTCGACGCCAAGACGTTCTGGTGAGCCGGAGATCCGGAAACGAAAAAAGCCGCCCGAAGGCGGCTTCTTGTCGATCTAGACCCTTGGGTGCGGGGACAGGATTTGAACCTGTGACCTTCAGGTTATGAGCCTGACG
>NZ_CALCDX010000151.1 GCF_937900395.1 uncultured Caulobacter sp. | reverse complement strand
CGGCGCTGGCGGTGCGCGCGGCGATCATCGGATCCTGGCGGCTCTTGCCCCACAGCGGCAGGCTGATGCTGACCCCGGCCGAGACCATGTCGCCGAACATCGGGTCGCGGCGCTGGTAGGCCACTTCCCAGCTCCAGTCGGGCTGCTTGTCGGCCTTGGCCAGGGCGACGTCGGCCTGGGCTTGGCGGGCGGCGGCGTCCTTGGCCAGCACGGCGGGATGGCGGTCGATCGCGGCCCGAAGACTGGCGGGGGGGAGATCGAGGTCGGGCGCCGGACCGAGCGCCTCGGGGTCGGGATCTCCGGTCCAGCGGGTCAGGGCCGCACGGGCCCTCCCCAGGGCCGAGACCGCCTCGCTGCGGCGATCCGCCAGGGCCGCGCGCATCTGCGCGGCCTCCAGCGCCTGGGCGGGCCGCGAGCGTCCGGACGCGACGCCGGACGGGGCGGCGCTCCACAGGGGAGCCAGCTGGGCGACCACCCCGTCCAGGGCGGCGAGCTTGCGCTGGGCGTAGAGCAGTTCGATCCAGGCCAGCGCCGTGGCGACCCGGACCTGGCGGGCCTCGACCGCGCCCTCGGCCCCGGCCGCGACGATGTCGGCCTGCGCCCGGCCGATCCGCGCCTGGCGCTTGGCGGCGCTGGGCATGTCCTGGCTGAAGCCGACCTTGCCCATGGTCATCTCGTCGGTTCCGAACCGGCCGGCCGGCGGCCCCGAGACCGGGAAGTTGTCGAGGCCGACGGCGAGCTTGGGATCGGGCAGGGCGCCGGCCGCCTTGGCCGAGGCCTTGGCGGCCTCGACCTGCAGGGCCGCGGCGCGCAGCGCCGGCGCATTGGCCGCGGCCGCGTCGAGGCTCTGGGCGTAGGTCAGGGGCGCGGCGTGGGCGACGCTCGCCAAGCTCAGCCCGGCCAGAAGGGGGAGAATACGCATGGAGACGAAAATCCTGGAGGAAGCCGTGAGGGGCCAGCGCCCCGGCGAAGCGTTTGCAGCCGCTTCGCCGGGGCCGGACGGGACGGGCGAAGACAGGGGATCGGCCCCACCCGTCCCGGCCGAGCTAGCGAGCCAGGCAGGCCGGTTGGGCGGCCCGCAAATAGCCGCAGGCGCGTGGCGTGGCGGCCGAGACGGTCGTCGCGGAAGCTAGGCCGGAGACGAGCGCCAGCGCGGGAAGGCGGGGAGACATGAAGGTCATCCTTGAAGATCGAAAAGCCAGCCGGCGAAAGCGCGGGCGATCACGCGCGCCCGGCAGGACCGGGGCGTGAAACCAGCGATGGCGGGGATCGGCCCTCGGGCCGGTCCTAGGCGATCGTTCGGGGGGGCGGATCTTCGGGGATGAGGCGGTGGGTGCGGCCGCTGGTGTTGGACCAGCGGGTCTCGACGCAATAGCCGACGGCGATCGGGGTCTCCGAGCCCGGGCAGGGGGCCGCAACGGACAGGGCGCAACTGATCGCGCAGGCCTTGGCGCAATCCTTGGCCGACATGGTCTTGCCGTGATCGCAGCAGGGCTCGGCCTGGGCCACGTCGTCGCCGGCGGGGGCCATGGCGATCATGCTCATCGCGTCCATGCCGGCCATGTCGCAATCAGCCCGCGCGGCGTTGACCGCCAGCGGACTGAACGCGAGGGCCACGGCGGCCAGGAAAGCGAGCGCATGCCTTAGCATCGGGCGAGCTTAGCGCGGTCACACGGCCTCGTCATGTCCGGACAATCCCCGAATGCGATTTGCCGCGACGCGCGCGGACTGGCGACGGCTTGGAGGCGGGGCCTGAAAGCCGCCATCTGGTCCAATACGCAGCGGCCTGGACCATCCCTCGACCTTTGGCGCGGTCGCGGTGAATATTTTCAGAGGCGGAACGGGGGCGCCGTTCGCCGGTTGTGGGAGCATCGCAACCCGCTGGAAAACCTCGCCCCGGCGCGTGGTTGCGCCGGGCTCCAGGAGCGGAAAACAGTCATGGCCGAGCACCACGCGCCCAAAGACCATCAACACCACAGGCCCTACCTGCGCCTGGCCGCCATGACCGTGCTGTCGTTCCTGGCCATGTATGTCCTGATGTACGCCATGGTCGACAGGGCCGCGAACATCCATCCAAGCTTCAACCAGGCCTACATGGCCGGCCTGATGACCGCGCCGATGGTCATGCTCGAACTCGTGCTCATGGGCATGATGTATCCGCGCAAGGGCCTCAACCGCGGCTTGGTCGCGTCCAGCCTCGTCATCGGGGTCTTGTGCTTTGCGGCCATTCGCCAGCAGTGGCTGGTCGGCGACCGCGAGTTCCTGCGCTCGATGATCCCGCATCACGCTGGCGCGATCCTGATGTGCGGACGCGCGCCGGTGAAGGATCCTGAGATCCGCAGCCTTTGCGCCACGATCATCAAGGGCCAGCAGCAGGAGATCGACCAGATGAGCGCCATGCTCGCGCCCCTTCGCTGAGCATCGCCCGGTCGCCCCCGCGGCGATGGCGGGGGTCAACGCAACGGCCAGCGGGGGATGAAGGCGGGAACCCGCGCCCTGTAGTCGCGATAGGCGTCGCCGAACTGCGCCAGCGCCGCCTGCTCCTCGTGACGGGCCAGGCGGACGTACATCACCACCAGCACGGGGAACATCGCCAGCGTCAACAGCGTGGGCCACTGCAGCAGGAAGCCTAGCATCACCAGGATGAAGCCGGCGTACTGGGGATGGCGCACCCTGGCGTAGACCCCCGTGGTGGCCAGCTCCCGGTGGCGCTGACGGGCGTGCAGCGCCACCCAGCCGACCGAGATCAGCCAGAACCCGGTCCCGATCAGCACGAAGCTGGCGATATGGAACGGTCCGAAGTGGGGATTGACCCGCCAGCCGAACATCATCTCCAGCAGGTGGCCGGCGTCGTGGCTCCACCAGTCGACACTGGGAAAACGCGACTGCAGCCATCCCGAGAGCAGGAAGATGGTCAGGGGGAAGCCGTACATCTCGGCGAACAGGGCGACGATAAAGGCGCTGAACGCGCCGAAGCTGCGCCAGTCGCGGCCGGTCGCGGGCTTGAAGAAGCTGAACGCGAACAGGATGAAGACGGCGGCGTTGACCAAAGCCAGTCCCCAGAGGCCGTAGCCGTAACCGGGATGGGTCATCGCCGCTGCCTCTCGACCGGTTCGTTGGGATTGGCCGGCGCGTCCGCCGGGATGCGGCCGGGCGCGTCCTCTCGCCCGTGCTGATGGGCGCCATGGCCATGGTGCATGAACAGGTGCATCAGCGGACAGGCCAGTAGGAGCAGATAGGGCAAGACGCCGAGCACATGCGCGGCGTGCTCGGTGGTCAGGAAGAAGCCGGCGATCAGCAGGAACCCGACCAGGACGATCGTTCCGCGCCGACGCAGCTTTTGGTGTTGAACATCCATGGATCGCTCACTTCAGGCCTTGACGCCCTATCATAGGCCCGCGACCCGGGCGCCAAGTATAGGTAGAGGCCGCAGCGGCGGGTGGGGGCGGCGCCCGCGGGTCCCCGGAGGCAGGCGGCGATGTCTGCGGCCTTTGCGTATTGGCCCGCGGCGACCGAGCCTGAAAGGCTGCGCGGCGAGCATCATCACCAGAGGCAAGCCGCCCATGCACAGGAACAGGAAGAAGCAACGGCTCCACGGCAATTTCGGAACGGCCGCCCTTGAACGCGAAGCGCGCATCGACCTTGCCGAGCGGCCGGCCGGCGGCCTTGCCGTGGCCTTCCTCGGCGCGTCGGGCACGGTGACGGGCTCGCGCTACCTGCTGGACGACGGCCAGACCCGGATCGTGGTCGATTCCGGTCTGTTCCAGGGGGCCAAGGACCTGCGCCGCCTCAACTGGGCGCCGCTTGCGCCCGAGGTGGCCGACGTCGAGCAGGTGCTGCTCACCCACGCCCATCTCGACCATTCGGGCGCCCTGCCACGCATGGCCCGCCTGGGATGGGATGGGACCGTCCTCAGCACGCCGGCCACGGCGGCCCTTTGCCAACTGCTGCTCGCCGACAGCGGGCGCATCCAGGAGAAGGACGCGGAGTTCGCCAACCGCCACGGCTTCTCGCGCCACGATCCGGCGCTGCCGCTCTACACGGAGGCCGACGCGCGCCTGGCCCTGCGGCTGTTCGAGACCATCGGGTTTGGCGAATGGCGCTCGCTCGCCGACGGGATCAGGACGCGCTACCATCGCGCCGGCCACATCCTCGGCGCGGCGTCGATCGAGATCGACTGGAAGGGCCGGTCGGTTCTCTTCTCGGGCGATATCGGGCGCTATGACGACGCGGTGATCAAGGACCCCGAACCGCCGGCGCGGGCCGACTACGTCATCGTCGAATCCACCTATGGCGACCGCCGCCATGACCGCGTGGATCCGTCGCGGGCGCTGGGAGACCATATCGAACGGTGCATCCGACGCGGGGGAACCGTGGTGATCCCCGCCTTCGCGGTCGGTCGCGTCCAATCGCTGCTCTATCATCTGTCCCGTCTGCGCGCGGACGGCCGGCTGCGTGATGCGCCGATCTATCTGGACAGCCCGATGGCGATCGACGCCAGCGGGCTGATGTGTGATTTCATGGACGAACACAGGCTGAGCCGCGCGGCATGCGAAGCCGCGTGCGGCGTCGCGCACTATGTGCGCGAAGTCGAGGAATCCAAGGCGCTGACCGCGGACGCCACCCCCAAGGTGATCATCTCGGCCAGCGGCATGGCGACCGGTGGCCGCGTCGTGCACCATCTCAAGCGGTTCGCCCCGGATGAGCGCAACCTCATCCTGTTCTCCGGCTTCCAGGCGGCCGGCACGCGCGGCGCTGCGCTCGTCTCGGGGGCCCGGACGATCAAGATCCACGGCGAACACGTCCCCGTCCACGCCGAGGTGGCGAACCTGACCATGCTGTCGGCCCACGCCGACAGCGACGAGCTCATGCGGTGGCTGGGCGCCATGCAGGCGGCGCCGCGGCATGTCTATGTCACCCATGGCGAGCCGGCCGGCGCGCAGGTCCTGGCCAAGCGCATCGGCGAGGAACACGGCTGGCCTTGCACCGTCCCGACCCTCGGCAGCTGGGGGCGGCTGGCGTGAGCGTCCCAAGGCACGAGCAGGCCGACGCGAGGCCGGCGTCGGCCACGCTGCGCGCGCGTCGCATGGGGCTCACCGCGGCTGGCGGCGACATGATCGCGGTGATGCGGCACGACTGCCCGGTCTGCCGGTCCGAGGGCCTGGGGTCGCGCGCCCAGGTCGTCCTGCGCGCCGGCGGCCGCGAGGCGGTGGTGTCCTTGTTGCACAGCTCGGGCGACACGCCAGACCCCGGCGAGATCGGCCTTTCCGAGACCGCATGGGCCCGGCTCGGGGTCAAGGCGGGCGACCGCGTGGAGGTCGCCCACGCTCCGCCGTTGGCCTCGCTGCGGGCGGTGCGCCGCCGGATCTATGGAGAGCGCCTGAGCCAGGCGGCCTTTTCGGCGATCGTCGCGGATATCGCCGAGCATCGCTATAGCGACGTCCACCTCTCGGCGTTCGTCACCGCCTGTTCGGCGGCGCCGCTCGATCAGGCCGAGACGATCGGACTGACCAAGGCCATGGTCGAGGTCGGCGAGCAGTTGAGCTGGCCTGGGCCGATCGTCGTCGACAAGCACAGCGTCGGCGGCTTGCCGGGCAACCGCACCACGCCGATCATCGTCTCGATAATGGCGGCCGAAGGCCTGGTCATGCCCAAGACCTCCTCGCGCGCGATCACCTCACCGGCCGGCACCGCCGACACCATGGAGGTTCTGGCGCCCGTCGACCTCGACATCGCCGCGATCCGCCGGGTGGTGGCGCGCGAGGGGGGCTGCATCGCCTGGGGCGGGGCGGTTCGGTTGAGCCCGGCCGACGACGTGATCATTGGCGTCGAGCGGGCGCTCGACATCGACGCGGTCGGCCAGCTGGTGGCCTCGGTGCTGTCCAAGAAGATCGCCGCCGGCGCGACCCACCTGGTGATCGACGTTCCTGTGGGACCGACCGCCAAGGTGCGGAGCCTGGAGGCCGCGCGGGATCTCGAGGCGGCGCTCACCTCGGTGGCCGCCGCCTTCGGCCTGCGCACGCGGGTGATGTATGGCCCTGGGGCTGAGCCGATCGGACGCGGCATCGGGCCGGCGCTGGAGGCGCTGGACATACTGGCCGTGCTTCAAGGCGAGCCCGGCGTCGAGGATCTCGCCCATAGGGCCTGTGAACTGGCCGGGGGATTGTTCGAGCTGGCGGGCGTGGCGGCCCCTGGCGCTGGCCTCGCGCGCGCGCGGCAAAGCCTCGAGAGCGGCCGCGCCTGGGCCAAGTTCAAGCGCATCTGCCAGGCCCAAGGCGGCATGCGCTCGCCGCCGGTCGCCCGCTTCCAGCGAGACCTGACCGCGCCCTCCAGCGGCCGGATCGCCAGCATCGACAACCGCAAACTCGCGACCGTCGCCAAGCTCGCGGGCGCGCCGATGGCCAAGGCGGCCGGGGTGGCGGTCCACGCCCGGCTCGGCCAGTCGATCGTCGCGGGGTCGCCCTTGTGCACCCTTCACGCCGAGAGCCCCGGCGAACTGGACTATGCGGCCGCCTTCGCCTTGAGCGACGGGGCGATCTTCGCGATCGCGGCGCCATGACGCCGCCGATCGTCTTCGCCTTGGACGGCGGCGAGCGCCTGGCCCAAGCCCTTGGCCCAGCGCTCGGCGCGGAGGCAGGGGTCCTGCTGCAGCGCCAGTTTCCAGATGGCGAGACCTACCTTCGGATCGACAGCGACGTCACCGAGCGCGATGTCATCCTGGTCTGCGGCCTCGAGCGTCCGGACGCGAAATTGCCGCCGCTGCTCTTCGCGGCGGACACGCTGCGCGAGCTTGGCGCGCGCGGGGTGGGCCTGATCGCGCCCTATCTGGCCTACATGCGCCAGGACACCCGTTTCCATCCGGGCGAGGCGGTCACGTCGCGTATTTTCGCGGCGGTGCTCTCGCGCCACCTCGACTGGCTGGTGACCGTCGATCCCCACCTGCACCGCCATCACGCCCTGGCGGAGATCTACCGAATCCCCAGCCAGCTCGTTCACGCCGCGCCGCTCATGGCGTCGTGGATCAGGCGGAACGTCGCCCGACCGGTGATCGTCGGGCCCGATCTGGAGAGCGAGCAGTGGGTGGCGCAGGTGGCGGCCGGCGCCGACGCGCCGTTCCTGGTCTGCCAAAAGCAGCGGTCCGGGGATCGTGAGGTCGACATCTCGATCCCCAACGCCGGCGCCTTCCTGGGCCGCCAAGCCGTGCTCGTCGACGACATCGCCTCGTCGGGCCGCACGCTCGCCGTCGCGGCCCGCCAGCTCAAGGCCCTGGGTTTTGCGCCGCCGGACTGCGTCGTGGTGCATGCGCTGTTCGCCGGCGACGCCGCCCAGGTCCTGGGCGAACACGTCGCGCGCATCGTCAGCACCAACACGGTCGCCCATGCGTCGAACGCCATCGACATGACGCCGGCGATCGCCCAGGCCGTGCGCGCCCTGCTGTGAACGGCGTTCGCCAATCCTCGGCCAGCCGCCGGGAGGCGAACGGCGAAGCCTCTTGACCCTGGACCCCGGTCCAACCCGCACAAGGCGTCCGCGAAGCGGCGCCGCATTCGCCACTGCAGCCTGGCGCCCGCTCAGTTCGCCTGAGGAGGCCCATGGGGGACAAGCGTGTCGTTCATATCGTCGACGACGAGGAGACGATCCAGCGGTCGGTCGGCTTCATGCTCCGCGCCACGGGCTTCAGCGTCGAGACCTATCCGTCGGGGACGGCGTTTGTGGCCGTCGCGACGCAGGCCAAGATCGGCTGCGTCATCCTGGACATGCAGATGCCGGGCCTGGGCGGGCTTGAGGTTCAGGTCGCCCTGGCCGATATCGGCGTCGACATGCCGGTCGTCGTGCTGACCGGCAATGGCGATGTCGCCCTGGCGGTCCGGGCGATGCGGGCCGGGGCCGTCGACTTCCTGGCCAAGCCTGTTGAAAAGGCCATGCTGCTCGAAGCGCTCCATCGCGGCTTCGCGCGCATCGACCGGGCCGATGGCCGGGCGGCCGAGGAAGCCGAGGCGCAGGGCCGCGTCGAGGCTCTGTCGCCGCGCGAGCGGGATGTCCTCGAAGGTCTCGCCCAGGGGCGCGCGAACAAGGCCATCGCCTATGATCTCGGGATCTCCTCGCGCACGGTCGAGGTCTGTCGCGCGAGCCTGGCACGCAAGCTCGGCGTCCAGACCTTGGCCCAGACCCTGCGGATCGCCTTCGCGGCGGGGATGGGACGGCCGCCGCGAGCCTAGACGCTCGCCGCGGCGGCCGCCCCGGCGATCGCTAGTCCGCGATCAGATGAAACCGCTCGACCAGCTTGGCGATCTCGGTGCCTTCCAGCGTCTTCAGCAGCAGCTTGCGCAGGATGGCGGGGCCGGGGATCTCGATGCCCTCGCCATCCCGCAGCGGCGCGACGGCGGCGAGCAGAGTGCGAATGTCATAGGTCGAGTTGAACACTTCGGGCACGCCGCGCTCGACATCGAGCAGCGTGTAGACCGCCTCCATCGGCGTGCGGACCGAATACTCCGTGGTGAAGATGCAGTCGCGCTGCTTGGACTCGGCGAACTGGCCGATGAAGGCGAAATTGACGGCCCCCGCCGGGACCACGTCCGGCCGGTCTCCGGCCTGGCGGGGCATGAAGAAGGCGGTGATATAGGGCATCATCACCGGCACGGTCCTGGCGCCGCTCGCCGCGAGATCGGCGATATCCTCGACCGGGACGCCGAGGTGATAGAGCCATTCCTGGGTGATCTCCTCGCCAGTGCAGGCCTGCATCGGCTTTTTCACATAGTCGCCGGGCCGATCGACGAACAGGGCGTAGAACCAGGCCACGAGCTGGTCCTTCGGCTGCTTCTTGAAATGGGGCTGGCGGCTGACCGTCCAACTCAGCAGCCAGCTCGAATCCTTGGCCGTGACGATGCCGGCGGTGACCACCTTGCCGCTGAACGGATCGCGCTTGGCGATCTTGCGGATGTACTGCGGAATACGCGCGTCGAGCGTGGTGATGGTCGCCGACGCCCATTTGGTCTGCGCAATATGGGCCCCGAACACGTCGGGACGTCCGAAGGCCGGGTCCTTGGCCGCGATGCGCCGCCACAGGTCCCAGGCGGGCGCCGGGCCTTGATTCAGCTTGGCCGGGGTCTGATGGTCGCCGCTGTCGGAATTTTCGGTCAGCGACCCGATGGTGATGAACACCAGATCGTCGGGGCCAAGATCGACGCCGCCCTCGGCGCCCTTCTCGATCCAGCCGATCCGCGTCGCCTGCTTGCGTTCGGCGTCGATCGCGAAATCGATGTCGGTGACCTGAACGCCGTAGCGGAACCGGACGCCCTGATCCTGCAGCCACTTGACCAGCGGCAGGACCATCGACTCGTACTGATTGTACCGGTTGAACTTGAGCGACGAGAAGTCGGCGAGCTGGCCGATGTGGTGGATGAAGCGGTGGAGATAGAGTTTCATCTCCAGGGCCGAATGCCACTCCTCGAACGCGAACATCGTACGCCAGAACAGCCAGAAATTGCTCTTCAGGAAATCGGGGCCGAACACCTCGTTGATCCGCTTGTTCTCCATCTCTTCGCGGGTCGCCAGGAAGACGGAGAGGAGCTCTCGTTGGGCCTTGTCGTTCAGCGTCAGCAGCGCCTTGTCGGGCACATCCTGCCCGCGGCTCTGCGTGACCCGCTGCAGCGAGACGTTCGGATCGTCCTTGTTGAGCCGGTAGAATTCGTCGAGGACGCTGGCGTCTTCGATCTCGAGCGAGGGGATCGAGCGGTAGAGATCCCAGAGGCACTCGAAATGCGCCTCCATCTCGCGCCCGCCGCGGATGACGAACCCCTTTTCCGCCACGTCCAGGCCATCAAGGGCGCCGCCGGGAAGCTCCAACTCCTCGAGAAGCGTGATGCGCTCGCCCGCGACGCCGCCGTCCCTGATGAGGAAGGCCGCGCCCGCCAGGCCGGCGAGGCCCGCGCCGACGAACCAGGCCGTCGCCCTGTCGGCCCGCTCCGGCTTGCGGGGACGGACGAACGCTTCATAATTTCCGCGGCTGTAATGCATTGGCGGGCTCCTAGGGGCGGCGAGCGGTTTGGGCGGCGGCTTCGGGACGAGCGCGCATGCTCATATCTTCTGCCGATTGAGCCGCAGCGCGTTGGTGACCACGCTGACCGAGGACAGCGCCATCGCCGCGGCCGCGATGATCGGCGAGAGCAGGATGCCAAACAGCGGATAGAGCACGCCGGCCGCCACGGGCACGCCCGCGACGTTGTAGATGAAGGCGAAGACCAGGTTCTGGCGGATGTTGGACATGGTCGCCTGGCTCAGCCGCCGCGCCTTGACGATGCCGTTGAGGTCGCCCTTGAGGAGGGTGACGCCCGCGCTCTCGATCGCCACATCGGTCCCCGAGCCCATGGCGATGCCGACATCGGCCGCGGCGAGGGCCGGCGCGTCGTTGACGCCGTCTCCGGCCATGGCGACCACGCGCCCCTCGCGCTTGAGACGCGCGACGACGGCGCTCTTCTGGTCGGGCAGGACCTCGGCTTCCACTTCCTCGATGCCCAGACGCCGCGCGACCGCCTCGGCCGTGGTGCGGTTGTCGCCCGTCAGCATCACCACCCGGATGCCTTCGGCCTTGAGGGCGGCCAAGGCTTCGGGCGTGGTCGCCTTGACGGGGTCGGCGATGGCGAAGGCGCCGCCGACCCGGCCGTCGACGCCGATGAAGATCGCCGTGGCCCCGTCGCGGCGAAGGGCGTCGGCCTGCTCCGCCAGGGCCTCGGTCGCGACGCCCTCGTCGGCCAGGAACCGGGCGTTGCCGAGCACGATGCGGCGGCCCTCGACGGTTCCCAGCGCGCCGCGCCCGGTCGGGGAATCGAAATCGCTGACCTCGGCGACCGCGACGCCGCGCGCCTTGGCCGCTTCGACGATGGCCAGCGCCAGCGGATGTTCGGACGCCCGTTCGACGGACGCGGCCAGCCGCAGCAGTTCGACCTCGTCAAACCCCGCCGCGGGCACGACCTGCGTGACCGCCGGGCGGCCCTCCGTCAGCGTGCCGGTCTTGTCGACGACCAGCGTGTCGACCTTCTCCATATGCTCGAGCGCTTCGGCGTTCTTGATCAGGACGCCGACGCCCGCGCCCCGGCCGACGCCGACCATGATCGACATCGGCGTGGCGAGCCCCAGCGCGCAGGGACAGGCGATGATCAGGACGGCGACGGCGGCCACGAGTCCGTAGGCGAAGCGCGGCTCGGGCCCCCAGACGCTCCAGGCGATGAAGGCCAGGACCGCCACGCCGATGACGACCGGGACGAACCAGCCGGAGACCTGGTCGGCCATGCGCTGGATCGGCGCGCGCGAACGCTGGGCCTCGGCGACCATCTGGACGATGCGGGCGAGCATGGTGTCGCGACCGACCTTGTCGGCGACGATGACCAGCGCGCCGGTCTGGTTGAGCGTGCCGCCGATCACCTTGTCGTCCTTGGCCTTCGTGACCGGCATGGACTCGCCGGTGACCATCGACTCGTCCAGCGAGGAACGGCCGTCCTCGACCACCCCGTCGACCGGGACCTTTTCGCCGGGCCGCACGCGCAGACGATCCCCGACCGTCACCAGATCGAGGCTGACCTCCGCCTCCGACCCGTCCGCCGCGATGCGGCGCGCGGTCTTGGGCGCCAGATTGAGCAGCGCCTTGATCGCGCCCGATGTGCGCTCGCGCGCCCGCAGTTCGAGCACCTGGCCCAGCAGCACCAGCACGGTGATCACCGCCGCGGCCTCGAAATAGACCGCCACCACGCCGTCGGTGTTCTGGAACGCGGGTGGGAAGACCTGGGGCGCGAGCGTGGCGACGACGCTATAGATCCAGGCCACGCCCGTCCCCATGGCGATCAGCGTGAACATGTTGAGGTTGCGGGTCTTCAGCGAGGCCCAGCCACGCTCGAAGAACGGCCAACCGGCCCATAGGACCACCGGGGTAGCCAGGGCGAACTGGACCCATATCGAAACCGGCATCGGGATGATGTGATGCAACGCGGGGAATAGATGGCCGCCCATCTCGAGGATCAGCACCGGGATGCTGAGAGCCAGACCGACCCAGAAGCGGCGGGTCATGTCGATCAGCTCATGGCTGGGACCGGCGTCGGCGGTCACCGTCGCCGGTTCGAGCGCCATGCCGCAGATGGGACAGGCTCCGGGATGGTCCTGGCGGATCTCCGGATGCATGGGGCAGGTCCAGATGACGCCTTCGGGCGCGGCCGACGCGGCCGACGCGGCCGGCGCGCCGAGATAGCGGTCGGGATCGGCGATGAATTTGGCCCGGCAGCCCGCGCTGCAGAAGTGGTGCGGCTTGCCGGCGTGCTCGGCATGGTGCGCGGTCTTGGCCGGGTCCACGCTCATGCCGCAGACCGGGTCCTTCACCTGGTCGGCCGCCGGGGCGCCATGCGCCGTGGGCTTGGTCTCGTTCATCCGCGCGTTCCTTTCGCCAGCAGTCCTTGTAGGGTCTGAGATCGTGCCGGGGTCAATACGTACTCTCCTCAGACCCGCGGCTGGAGAGGGCAACAGGCCGCGAGGCGTTCGACAAGCCGCGCGGGCGCCAAGCAACGGCGCGGCCGCACTTTGCGCTGAAATTCTGAGGGGACCGGCCGGCCCGCGCGTAAACGCGATAGGACCCCGCGGATACAAGCGAGACCGTGACCCATGGATGCACTATCGGACCCGCGCGCGTGGGGGCTGAAGGCTGGCGCGCGGCGTTGTCGGGCGGCCTGCCGGTCCGGCCCCGCGGGGTGTCGCCAAGCTCGCGCTCGCGCCGCATCGCCGCGCCTGCGCGCCGCGGATCTGGCCTGAGCCGGCGGCATGCGCGACCAGGATCAAGGCCCCGAGGCGGGCGTGGCCGCCGTCGAGCAGCTTGCGCGGCTGTTTCTGCGCCAGGCCGGCGGCTATGTACTGACGCTGCTTGCCGCCTCGGGACGGGTCCTGAGCTACAATATCGGCGGCGAACGGATCGAATGCTGGTCAGCCGATCACGTCGTCGGCCAGCAGCACGATGTCTTCTATCCGCCCGATGAGATCCACGCCGGGCGTCCCCGGGCGGATCTCGCCGCGGCCTTGCGCGACGGCGTGCTGGAGCGCGAGGCCTGGCGGGTCTGCGAAAACGGCGCTGAATACCTCGCCCGCCTGACCGTCACGCCGCTGTTCGACGCGGGCGCGCATCGCGGCTTCGCCTGCATCGCCCGCGACATCACCGACGAGGCCGCGGTGCGCGCCTCCATCGAAACGCGCGAGCAGCATTTGCAATCGATCCTGGCGACGGTGCCGGACGCGATGATCATCATCGACGAGGCCGGCGCCATCACCTCGTTCAGCGCGGCGGCCGAGCGCCTGTTCGGCTATCGCGAGGCCGAGCTGATCGGCCGCAATGTCGCGTGTCTGATGCCCGAGCCGGACCATGGCCGGCACGACGCGTACATCAACCACTACCTGCAGACCGGCGAGCGCAGGATCATCGGCGTCGGCCGCGTCGTGGTGGGGCTGCGACGTGACGGGTCGACCTTCCCGATGGAGCTTTCGGTCGGCGAGGCGGGCGAGAACGGCCAGCGGCTGTTCACCGGCTTCATTCGCGATCTGACCGCCAAGGAGCAGGACGAACTGAAGCTGAAGGCGCTTCAGGCCGAGCTGGTTCATGTCTCCCGGCTGAGCGCCATGGGCACCATGGCCTCGACCCTGGCGCATGAACTCAACCAGCCTCTGGCGGCCGTCTCGCTCTATCTGGAGACGATCCGCGACATGCTGGAAGCCGAGCAGGGGGAACCCTTCGCCACCTTTCGCCGGGTCATGGACGAGGCCGCGCAGGAGACCCTGCGCGCTGGCCATATCGTGCGCCGCCTGCGCGACTTCGTGGCGCGCGGCGAGGTCGAGAAGAGCCTGCACGACCTGGCGCAGGTGATCGGCGACGCCGGCCAGCTGGCGCTCGTGGGCGCGCGCGAGCGGGGGGTGCGCAGCTTCTTCGATTTCGATCCGGCGGCCACGCCCGTCCTCGTCGATCGGGTGCAGATTCAACAGGTCCTGGTCAACCTTATGCGCAACGCCATCGAGGCGATGGCGGACACCCCGATCCGCGACCTGAGAATCGCCACGCGCCTGCGCGGCGACGGCCTGATCGAGGTCACCGTCGAGGATAGCGGGCCGGGCATCGCCGAGGACATCGGCGAGCAGCTCTTCACGGCGTTCGTCTCGACCAAGGCCGACGGCATGGGTCTGGGGCTCTCGATCTGCCGGACCATCATCGAAGCGCACGGCGGGCGGATCTGGGTCGAGGCGCCTGAGCGTGGCGGCGCCCGGTTCCATTTCACCTTGATCCACGCGGGGGCGGAGGAGGATTATGGGGGATAGGCGGATCATACACCTCGTCGACGACGAAGAGGCGATCCGGCGCGCGGCCGGGTTTGCGTTGAAGGCGGTCGGCCTTGGCGTTGAGACCTACGCCTCGGGTGTCGAATTTCTGGCCCGGGCCCGGCCCACGACCCAGGGCTGCGTCATTCTCGACGTGCGCATGCCGGCGATGGACGGCCTGGAGGTGCAGACCGCCATGGCCGAGCGCGGCATCCAGATGCCGGTGATCGTGCTGACGGGTCATGGCGATGTGTCGGTCGCGGTGCAGGCGATGAAGGCCGGCGCCGTGGATTTCCTCGAAAAGCCCTTCGAGAAGGCCGCTCTTCTCCATGCGGTCGAGCGAGCATTCGCGCGCATCGACGACGCCGACGTCCGCGCGATCGAGGCGTCGGACGCGCAGGTTCGCATCGCCAGCCTCACCCCTCGTGAGCGCGAGGTGCTGGAGGGCTTGGCCCAAGGCCATCCCAACAAGACCATCGCCTATGACCTTGGATGCTCGTCACGCACCGTGGAGGTGCATCGCGCCAGCCTGATGACCAAGCTGGACGTGCGCAACCTGTCCGAGGCGCTTAGGATCGCCTTCGCCGCCGGGATGGGCCGCAAACCCAAGTGACTGCGACGTTTACGTAGCGACCCGGAGGCGGCGGACATGCGACGGTCACCAGGCTTTCAACCGGATGCCTTCATCGCGCGATGTTATCGGTCAGTTCCTCGCCGCGCGATCGCCGCTATACGGTCCTCGTCTCCGACGATGATCCTGGCGTGCGACGCGGCCTCCTCCTCATGCTTCGAGCCCGCGGCTACACGGTGAGCGGCTACACCACGGGGAGCGCCCTTCTGGCTGATCCGCGCGCTAGGGAAGCCGATTGCGTGATCCTCGACTACCGGATGCCCGACATCGACGGCCTGACGCTCCTGGATCATCTCCGGCGCCAGGGCTGGCGCGGCGGCGCCATCCTGATCTCCGGCTTCTACGACGAGGATCTCGAGCAACGCGCGCGCGCGGCCGGCTTCGATCAGGTGATCCCCAAGCCGGTGATCGGCCGGGCGGTGCTCGAAGCCTTGCGTCAGGCAGTCGGGGATGTCGCGCGACGCGCATTGACCCGACGCCAGCCCATGGCCCTGACCGTTGGAGGTCAGTAGCGGGCGAAAACCCGCGCGCCGGCCGGCCCGAAGGCCACGACATCGTAGTGTTGCCGCGCCCCGCTCGGCGCCGCCATGCCCTCCGAGCCGATCGGCATGCCGCCGACGGCGAGCCCCTTCACGCCAGCCGGCCGGGCGGCCAGGAGACGCTTCACCTCGGCGACCGGCACATGACCTTCGATAACGAAACCGTCGATGATCGCGGTGTGGCAGGAGGAAAGCGCCGGCGGCAGGCCGGATTGGCGCTGCAGGCGCACGCGGGCGACCTGATCCCTGACGATGACCTTTCTGTCCAGTTTCGCACGGACGGCCTGGGCCCAGGCCTCGCAGCAACCACATCCAGGGTCGCGATAGAGCAGGATGTCGCCAGCCGCCAGCGCGGCGCTGGGCAAGGCGAGCAACAGCAGAACGGCGGCGAGGCGGATTTTCATGGGCGGACTCCTTGGCGTGAAGCTGGGCGCGTGGCGGACGCGGCTCTCGGACGTGGCGGCGCTGTCACGCCCTTTCCCCGGCTGGATGGACCGGTGTCGCCGTCCGGCGCCATATCGCCGGCAGAAGCGCGAGCAGACCGAGCGACAGCCAGCCGATCGCTTCGACGACGGCCGCTTGCCGATGGGGTGACACGACGGCGAGCGACATGGGCGCCAGCGCCTGGCCGAGGCTCGCGGCTGTATGCTGCAGCCCAAGCATGACTCCAGAGGGCCGCATGGGGCCGCTGATCCAGAAGCTCGTGACCAGCCGAAGACTGGCTGAGCTCCAGCCGGCGACGGCGATGAGACCGGCCATTTCGACCACGGTCGTTCCAAACCGAAAGAGAAACAGCGACAGGGCTAGAAGCGCGAGCGTGAGGCAGGCCAGGCGTCGAGGCGCGGTCACCAGCCAGGTGACGCGGGTGTGGAAAAGCTGAGCCGCCAACATCGCCAGCCCGCAGAGACTGAGCATCCCGGCGATCGCCTCGCGGCTCAGCGCGCCCTCGGAGCGGGTCACGAGCAGACTGACATGCATGGCGGCGAGTCCGCCGCCGCCGACGATGGTGACAAGCAGGAGGACAAGCGTGACGACGCGCGGCGGGGCTTGCAGGCGACGTCCCTCGAGACGGGCGGCACAGCGGGCCGGCAAGCGCACAATGCCGGTCGTCAGCGCCAGCGCCAGCACGGCGATGACGAGCGCGAGCACCAACAGCGGCGTGCGGGGAAAGAGCGACGCGGACGCTTCGGCGAGCAGGGGGCCGAACAGGTCGCCAAGAAACATGAAGGCCGTCAGCCAGGTGAAACGCCTCGCCTGCTCGTCCCGGCCACCGGGTGCGAAGTTCGTTGACAGCAGCGCCAGCGGGATGATGGCGGCCGCGGACAGCCCAGCCAGCAAGCGAAGTCCATACAGCATGGGGAGCGGGACCGCCCCGACCGGCGCGGTCGCCAGCGCGAGGACGACCAGGGCCGTGCGCAGAATGATCCGGTAGTCGATGCGGTCGGCGAGCCATCCCCAGAGCGGCGCGAAGACGAGCGCCGCCAGCGGGTGGGCCGCCGTCAAACTCGCGACATGGACATCGTGGATGCGCAGCGCCAAGTCGGCCTGGCCTCCGTCGACGAGGGTCGGGAGAAAGGCGAGGACGGCGGTCTGGCCCGCAGACGCCGCAGCGACCGCGAGAAGCAACAGGATCGACGCAGCCGTCTGGCTCCGGCCAGGGCTATCGTCCGCCGCAGAACACGTCAGGCCGTCTTCCGGTCGCCAAGGCGCCGCGCAGCGCCTCACCACCATGATCGCAAGCCGACAACCACCCGATGCTCGGCCGGGCGCTGGCGATCGGCACGTCGGAAGTCGGCGGTGTCGTCCAGCGCCCGCTCCCAGACGAAGCCGACATAGGGCGCGAATTTCCGCGAGACCTCGTAGCGCAGCCGAGCGCTCAGCTCGACGTTGCTGAAGCCGCCGCCGAGCTCACGGTCGGTCGAGCGCTTGGAATAGAGGTTGGTTTCGACCTGCGGGGTCAGGATGAGGCGATTGGTGAAGCGGACCTCGTAGGCGCCCTTGGCGCGGGCGCCGAGGCGGCCGTCGTCGCCGACGTAGCCGGTCAGCTGGACATCGAACCAGTAGGGCGCCAGGCCCTCGACGCCGGCGGCGAGCCAAGTGGTCGCCCCCTTGCCGAGATCCTGACGAACGCCCAGCAACGTGCCCCAGAACGGGCTCTTGCTGCGCCACCACAGCGCCTCGACGCTGCTCTCCGGATCGAGGCGATCCTTGGAGTTCTTGAGGCCCTGGCTGCGCAGCCAGAGCTTGCTGTCGTCCTGGCCCTGGGTGACGAGGACGGTCCAGCCGACGCCCTGCCCCTCGTTGCCGCTGGCGAACTCCAGTTCGTCAACGAGAACCTTGGGGATCGACAGCTTGTCGGCCATCTCGTAGCCCGGCAGCGTCGAATTGCGATAGCCGTCCGCATAGTCGTCGGAGTTGCGGGCGTCCGGCGGAGCCTTGCCGCCCTGCATCCGTCCCATGTCCATGGTCATGCCGCCGGCGGGCGTCCCCGCGCCGGACATATCCATGCCGGACATATCCATGCCCGCGTGATCCGCAGGCGCCGCGGGGGAGGCCGTTGGGGCCGGGCTCGGCGGCGGTGGCGCGGCGTGCTGATGGGGGGCGTCCTGGGCGATTGCGGGCGCGGCCACGGCCGAAACGCTCAGAGCCAAGGCGAGCAGAGACGCTCGCGAGAGGGCCAGACGGGTCATGCGACGACCACCTCCCGGAACATGCCGGCCGCCATGTGGTAGAGCAGATGACAGTGGAAGGCCCATCGCCCCATGGCGTCGGCGGTGACGCGAAAGCTGATCCGCTGGGCGGGCTGGACCACCACGGTATGCTTGCGGACCTGGAACGCGCCGTCCGGGCCTTCGACATCGCTCCACATGCCGTGGAGGTGCATCGGGTGGGCCATCATCGTGTCGTTGACGAGAACGATGCGCAGCCGCGCGTTCGGCTTGAAGTGGAGCGGACGGGAATCGTTCAGCTTGATCCCGTCCAGCGTCCAGATGAAGCGCTCCATGTTGCCGGTGAGGTGCAACTCGATCTCACGCTCCGGCTCGCGAGGATCCGGATCGCCGCCGGGCGTGCGAAGGTCGGCCAGGGTCAGCACCCGCCAGGACCGCTCGCGCAGGCCCGCGCCGGGATCGTCGAGATTGGTGCGCGGATAGTCGACGCGCATGTCGGTGTTGGCGCCGTACTCGGTGCGCGCGTGACGCGCCTTCGGGGGCGTGTCCGCCATGCCGTGGCCGGCGTGTTCGCCGCCCATGGCGGCCATGGCGCCCATCATGTCGACCGGATCGAGCCAGGTCCGCGCATCGAGCGCCGGCGTCGGCGCCGTCATGCCGGGCGCTGGGGCGATGACGCCGCGGGCGAAACCCGTCCGGTCGATCGATTGGGCGAAGATCGTTCGGGCGCCCTCGGGCATGACGAACTCGACATCGTAGGTTTCGCCCGGTCCGATCCGGAACTCCTCGACCGTCACCGGCTCCACCGGCTGGCCATCGGTCGAGACGACGGTCAGCGGGACCCCAGGAAGGCGCACGTCGAAGAAGGTCGCCGTCCCCGCCCCCACGAACCGGAGGCGAACTCGCTCGCCGGGGGCGGCGATCGCCGTCCAATTCCCGGCCGGCGGCGTTCCGTTCATCAGGTAGGTGTAGGTGGCGGCGGAAACGTCGCTGTAGTCGGTCGGGTTCATCCGCGACCGGTTCCACATCCGCCGCCGCGCGAGGGCCTCGCCGAACCCCAGCTTGCCCACATCCTTGAGGAAGTCTCCGGCGGTCGGCTGCGCGAAATTGTAGTAGCTGCTCAGCTTCTTGAGGTTCGTGAAGATCTGCAGCGGCGGTTCGTCCGACCAGTCGCTCAGCAGGATGGCGTAGTCCCGATCGGGCCCAGGTCCGGTCGGCGCGCGCGGCTCGACGATGATCGCGCCATAAAGCCCGGTTTGCTCGGCCAAGGTGTGCGCGTGATACCAGTAGGTGCCCGCCTGACGCAGCTCGAAGCGATAGGTGAAGGTCTCGCCGGGCGCGATCCCGGGAAAGCTGATGCCTGGTACGCCGTCCATCTCGGCGGGCAGGATGACCCCGTGCCAGTGGATGCTGGACATCTCCTTGAGGCGGTTGCGGACGCGCAGGGTGACGGTGTCGCCCTCGCGCAATCGCAGCACGGGGGCGGGCACGGCGCCGTTCACCGCCGTGGCGATCCGACGCTTGCCGGTGAAGTTGACCGGCAGTTCGGCGATCTCGAGATCGAATTCGGTCCCGCGCAATTCGGCGGTCGCGGCGGCGGCGGGGCCCGCCAGCAGCGCCGGCGAAACTCCGGCCACCGCCCCGCTGACCGCCAGGCCCTGGACGAAGCGGCGCCGTGTGGCCGGCAAGGTAGGACTGTCGAACATGGTTTGCTCGCGGTTCGTCGCGGGGGGATTAGGCGAGGTCGAGGACGATGCGGCCCTCGATGTCGCCGTGGTGCATGCGCGCGAAGACGTCGTTGATCTTCTCGAGCGGTTCGGTGTGGACAGTCGCGTGAACCTTGCCCTCGCCGGCGAAGGCCAGCGCCTCCATCAGGTCGAGCCGGGTGCCGACGATCGAGCCGCGGACGGTGACGCCGTTGAGCACGGTGTCGAAGATCGACAGCGGAAAATCGCCGGGCGGCAGGCCATTGAGGGCCACCGTGCCGCCGCGCCGGACCATGCCGAGCGCCTGCTGGAAGGCCTTGGGCGAGACGGCGGTGACGAGGACGCCCTGCGCGCCGCCGATCGCCGCCTTGATCGCGGCGGCGGGATCCTGCTCTCGGGCGTTGACGGTCACGGCCGCGCCAAGGCGTGTCGCCAGATCGAGCTTGCGGTCGTCGATGTCGACCGCCGCCACGTTGAGCCCCATCGCCTTGGCGTACTGCACGGCCATGTGACCCAGGCCGCCGATGCCGGAGACCACGACCCACTCGCCCGGCTTGGCCTCGGTCGCCTTCAGTCCCTTGTAGACGGTAACGCCCGCGCACAGGATCGGCGCGATGTCGATAAAGCCGACATTGTCCGGCAGGTGGCCGACATAGTTGGGGTCGGCGAGGACGTATTCGGCGAAGCTGCCGTTGACCGAATAGCCGGTGTTCTGCTGGCTCTCGCACAGGGTCTCCCATCCCCCCAGGCAATGCACGCAATGGCCGCAGGCGGTGTAGAGCCACGGCACGCCGACCCGGTCGCCCTCCTTGACGTGGGTGACGCCCGACCCGACAGCGGCGACGTGACCGACGCCTTCATGGCCAGGAATGAAGGGCGGGTTCGGCTTCACCGGCCAATCGCCCTCGGCGGCGTGCAGGTCGGTGTGACAGACGCCGGTGGCGGCGATCTTCACCAGGATCTGTCCGGGACCGACCGTGGGGATCGGCGCTTCCTCGATCACCAGCGGCGCGCCGAATTGGCGGACGACAGCCGCCTTCATGGTCTTGGCCATGGCTGTGCTCCTTTGCGAGGGATCAGAAGAGACCAAGGCCGTGCTCGTCGTAGGAGACGAGCAGGTTCTTGGTCTGCTGGTAGTGATCGAGCATCGCCTTGTGGGTCTCGCGTCCGAACCCCGAGGCCTTGTAGCCGCCGAAGGCGGCGTGGGCCGGATACTGGTGATAGCAGTTGGTCCAGACCCGTCCGGCCTCGATGGCGCGGCCGAGGCGATAGGCGGTGTTGCCGCTGCGGCTCCAGACGCCGGCGCCCAGACCATAGGGGGTGTCGTTGGCGATCGCGATCGCCTCGTCGAGGGTCTTGAAGGTCGTCACCGACAACACTGGGCCGAAGATCTCCTCCTGGAAGATCCGCATGCTGTTGTCGCCGACGAAGACGGTCGGCTGCACGAAATAGCCCCCGTCGAGTTCGCCTCCGGGCAGCGCCCGCGCGCCGCCGATCAGGCATTGCGCGCCCTCGTTCTTGCCGATCTCGATATAGCCGAGGATCTTGCGCAGCTGGTCTTCGGACGCCTGGGCGCCCAGCTGGGTCGCGGGGTCGAGCGGGTCGCCCTGACGGATCGCCGCCACGCGGGCCACGGCCCGCTCCATGAACCGGTCGAAGATCGATTCATGGATCAGGGCGCGCGAGGGACAGGTGCAGACCTCGCCCTTGTTGAAGGCGAAGAGCGTGAACCCTTCCAGCGCCTTGTCGAAGAAGGCGTCCTCCTCATCAAGGACGTCGGCCATGAAGATGTTGGGCGACTTGCCCCCGAGCTCCATCGTCTGCGGGATCAGGTGATCGGCCGCGGCGTGCATGATCGCCTTGCCCGTGACCGTCTCGCCGGTGAACGAGACCTTGGCGATCCGCGGGTTGGCGGCGATCGCCTGGCCGACGGTTCGGCCGGGCCCGGTCACGACGTTGAGCACGCCCGGCGGCAGGATGTCGGCGGTGAGTTCGGCGAGCATCATCAGCGTCAGGGGCGTCTGGGACGCTGGCTTGATGACCGTGCAGTTGCCGGCGGCCAGCGCGGGCGCGATCTTCCAGGCCGCCATCAGCAGGGGGAAGTTCCAGGGAATGATCTGGCCGACCACGCCAAGCGGCTCGCGGAAATGGTAGGCGATGGTGTCGGCGTCGATCGTCGAGATCGCGCCTTCCTCGGCCCGGATGCATCCAGCGAAATAGCGGAAGTGATCGACCGCGAGCGGCACGTCGGCGCCGCGCGTCTCGCGGATCGGCTTGCCGTTGTCGAGCGTCTCGGCGAGCGCCAGCAGGTCGAGGTTCTGCTCCAGGCGATCGGCGACCCGGCTCAGCAGCCGGGACCGCTCGGCCGGCGACAACCGCGCCCAGCCGGCCTTGGCGCGATGGGCGGCGTCGAGCGCCAGTTCCACGTCGGCCGGACCCGACAGGGCGAACTCGGCGATCCGGTCGCCATTGATCGGGCTGTGGTCGGCGAAGTACTCGCCCGTGGTCGGGGCCGACCAGGCGCCGCCGATGAAGTTGTCGTAGCGCGCCTTGAACAAGGGCGCGGCGCGCATCGTCTCGATGGCCTTGTGGAACATCGCTTGGCTCCCTGCTGGTGACGACGAGCCTAGTGGCGGGCGCGGCCGAGGATATCCGTAGATGTCACATCGCCTGGCGGCGCCCGGACGTGAAAGAACCTGCCGGGCGTGCTCGCCCGGCAGGTTCTTCGGCGCGTCGCGGCTTGAGCGGGCGTTACATGTCCTTCATGGGCATGGCGGGATCCTTGGCGTCCTTGGGAGCCATGGGTTTGCCTTTCGGGGCCATCGGCTTGTCCATGCAGCAGCCCTTCATGGGCTTCTTGGCGGCGGGATCCTTGGGCGGCGTGGCCGGCATGTTCGCCATCCCCTGTTGATGGTCCTTCATCATCTGGTCGTGCATCTGCTGGCCGCCATGGTCCATGCCCTGCATGTGGGCGTGGTCCGGCGGGGTCTGGGCGGAGGCGGCCGGCGCGGGCTGGGTCTGGGCCTTGGGCGCGGGGCCGTCGGCGAATGCGGCGGTCCCCATGGCCAGAAGGCCGACAGCGCCGGCCACGACTGCGATCTTGCGCATCATTTCTGATCTCCAACTTATGACGTTCGCGTCCGATGGCGTCGTCTGCATCTCTAACGGCGTGACGCTTGCAATGCCCGCAATTGGCGGCCGCGCGTATACGTAAGGTCCGAAGGCGCGGTCAGCGCGACATCTGTCGGCAGCCCGCGGCGCACACCCTGCACGTCTCGGCGCACTGGGCCATCGGGGCGTCGGCGCGGGGTTTCGAACAGGCCGCCGCGCACAGGTCGCAGGCTTCGGCGCAGGCGCGGCAGAGCACCGGGTGCAGGGCCGAGCCGCGGAGCATGGAGTTGGCGGTCGCCTGGCACAGCTCGGCGCAGTCGGTGAGCATGGCGATCAGGTCGGGGGCGGCGAGCGCGCCGCCTTGACCGAGGGCGTAGGCGGCGGTCTCAAGGCACCGGCGATGGGAAGCCAGGCAGTGATCGATGCAGTCGCTCATCGACATCGCCATGCCGGGCATGGCGTCCATGCCCTTCATGTCGTGGGCCTGGGCGGCCGCCGCGGCGGGCTGGGCGGCGCCGGCCGCCAACAGGGCGGCTCCCGTGAGCAGGTCTCGTCGTTGCAGCATGTCAATCTCCCGGCGGGTGGGCGGGTCTGGTCAGACCCGCGGTGAGGAAGGTTCGCGGCCCGTGGCCCTGGCCATGCGCGTGTCCTCCCAGGGCCAGTGGCCGTTGATCTCGACGCCGAGCGAGATGCTAAGGAAGGTGCGCACGAAGACCAGACCGGCCAGGACGATGAGATCGTCCAAGGTCGGGTTGACGACGAGCGACTTGACGATGTCGCCGGCGACCAGGAATTCGAGGCCAAGAAGGATGCTTCGGCCGAGGGCGGACCGGAACGCGCCATAGGCCTTGGCCCGGTCGCCCGATCGGGCCCGCAGGGCGAACAGGATCGTCGCCAGCGCCGCGCCGCTGAGGATGGTCAGCGTGCCCGCCAGCTCGAGGATGATCACCGCGAGCCTGAAGAAGGCGCTGAGCCAGCCGGACTCAATGGTGATCATACCAGCCTCGGCGGCGGATGTTGTTGAAGCTGTCGGTGGTGTGACAGGCGTAGCATTGTTCGACGCGCGCCTTGGAGCCGGCGGCGCGCTGGGAGACCATGCTGAAGTGCTCCATGAAATGACTGGGCGGCGCGGTGTGGCACTCCGAGCATTGCGTCGAGCTGACCGACGGATGCCGGAAGTTGGGAACCTTCCAACTGCTGGTCGCGTGGCAGCTGGCGCAGTCCTGGCCGAAGAGTCCCAGATGCGGATCGCGGACGGAATGGCAGCTTGCGCAATTGAGCGCGGCTTCGGGCGGCAAGGCGTGCGGATTGGGTGGCGAAACAGCCGGCCCTCGCCACACCGCCGGATCGAGCAACGCCTGATGGTCCATCTTCACGATGGCGCGCGCGCCTTCGTGCTCGACGTGGCAAGCCGTGCACTCCTTGGCCTGGGCATGGAACTGGGTCGACTGTTTGTTTCCGAAATCGGTGCTCGCGTGGCAGGCGACGCAGGTCTTGCTCTCCACGCCCTTGAGAGGCGTGTGGCAACTGGCGCACTGCGCGCCGAAGGCTTGGTGGGCCGGCGACAGGGGGCCTGGCGCGACAAGCTGAGCCACCGGTCCGGCGCCGGGCGGCGCGCTTGTCTGCATCATCGCCGCGACGCCCAGCAGCGCCAGGCCGGCGGCGACAAAGATCCAGTAGAGGAGGCGGTCCCGCATCATAGCCAGCGCAGCCCGAAATAGATGGCCGCGGCGATGTGCAAAAGCAGCACCAGGTAGACCAGCGCCCCCAGGACAGCGTGCAGCCACCGCCAACGCGACAACAGCCGGTTGGTCGCACCCTCCGCGCGGATGGCGAACTCGGTGTCGGCCAAGGCCGCGGCCAGGGCCTCGGCCCCATCGGGCGGCGGCGCCGGCGGTTCGCCGGCGACGAAGAACAGCCGCTTCCAGCGGGAAAGCGCAACGGCCGCCGCCGTCGGCGCCGGGGGCGCCGGTAGGTGGAGATACGCCGCTTGCAGGGACGCCAGCTCGGAGCGGCGGCCGCGCAGGGCCCGCGCCGTCTGCGCCAGCAGGTAGCGGCCGACGAAGCCGCTGAGGACCGTCAGCAGCACAAGGCCGGTCAGCGTTAGGCCGACGGGGCTGCCGAACTTGTGGGCGGCATGAACCAACCCCAGGATCGGAGCCAGCACGCCCGCATACACATGCAGGGCCAGCAGCGTCGGCTTGCTGACGAACCGGCCTGTCCACCGTTCCGCCGCCTTGACGTGCTTGACCACCACATAGGGCAGGGTCAGCAGCATGAGGACGGCGGCGACGACGCCGATGACGCCGCCGACCAGGCTGCCGGGAAAGCGCGGCGCGACGTGCAGGACGTAGCCCAGCGGAAAGAGCAGCAGGAAGGCCACAAGCAGGCCGACGGCCATGTCGCCGCGCTCGCGCATCAGGCCTCCACCACGAGCGGCTGGCCCGTGCTCTTGGCCTGGCAGGCCAGGATGTAGCCCTTGGCCTTGTCGGCGGGATCCAGGCCGGTCTCCACCGCCATGGTGACCTCGCCCGAAATCAGCCGGGTGACGCAGACGCCGCATTCACCCGAGCGGCAGGCATAGGGGATTTCCACCCCCGCGCCCTCCGCGGCTTCCAGGACGGTCTGGCCGGCGGGGAGCGGGGCCGACACGCCCGCCACGGAAAAGGTGATGGTGGCCGCGGCGACCGCCGGCGTGGGGGGCGCGACGACGCTCGGGGATGACGGCGCGGGGGGCGGCGCCTTGACCTCGAGCTCGGCCGCGTCGGCGGGCAGCGACGCGGGCCCGAAGGCTTCGGTGTGAAGTTGAGCGTCCGGGACGCCCAGAGCGGCCAGCTCCCGGCGCATCGCGGCCATCATGCCCGGCGGCCCGCACATGTGAATGCGGCGGCGGGCGATGTCTGGGACCGCGTCGAGCAGCATCTGGCGGGTGAGCGGGCCTTGCGGCCCCAGCCAGACCGTGCCGGCCGAGCGTCGCATGGCCGCCATCACGTGCAGATTGGAGAACCGCCGCTCGAGCCGCTCGAGCTCCTCGCGGAAGACGAATTCGTCGGTCGAACGGGCGCCGTACAGGAAGAAGATCTCGCCCGACCAAGCCGTGTCGGTCAGGTAGCGCAGGACCGACATCATGGGGGTGATGCCGACCCCGCCGGCGATCAGCACGATGCTGTCGGCGTCGGTTCCGGTGAAGGTGAACGCGCCGAAGGGGCCCGTCGTCTTCAGCAGGTCGCCGACGGCGACCTTGTCGTGCAGAAAGCACGACACGACGCCCTGCTCCTCGCGCTTGACCGTTAGCTCGACATAGGCGCGCTGCGTCGGCGAGGAGGCGATGGTGTAGGATCGCCGCGAGGGCTTGCCATCCACCGGCTCCACCTCGACCTGGAGAAACTGGCCGGGCAGAAAATCGAAGGGCAGCCGATCGGCGGCCGGGTCGGCCAGCCGGAAGGTCTGAATCGTCGGCGTCTCCCGCACGATCTGGACCACCCGCAACGGGCCAGACCAGCTCCTGGGCTTGCGCAGCGACGCCCCGGCGGGCGGCGCGGCGTTGCTCGGCGTGAGCGTTTCAGCGCCCGGCTCAACGGCCGCCGCCTGGCGTGGCGAGGCCGTCGCGGTCGCCGGGGCGGGCGCGGGGGCCGTCGACCCGCCGGCGTCGACGATCTTGCGGACCCGCCGCAGGCGCGCGACCTGCAGGCCCAGCAGCATCGCGCTGACCGTCGCCAGGACGAACATCAGCATGAAATGGGGCGGCGAGACGCCGAGCCACCGGATCGGCGCCGCGTGCGGCGGCGCGCCCAGGCTCATCTGATCCCGAAACCAGCTGATTGCCGCCGGCTGCGGGGACGCGCCGCGGTCGAGGGCGGCGAGCGCGGCCGATCCGCTCGCGAAGAGGTCGCTTGCTTCACGCAGGCGCCGCGCCGCGCTCGCCCGGGCGGCCGGATCTTCGGACCGCGCGGCGGCGGAGGCCTCGGCGGCCATGGCCAGTCCGCGCTCCACGCGCGCTTGGGCCTCGCCCATCAACCGGTTGCGCCCCTCGGCGCTGAGCGACGGGGCGGCGAGCAGTTGTGAGACGAAGGGCGTGCGCCGGGCGCCATGCTCGCCTTCGCCCTCCATCATCTCGTCCATCATTCCGCTCATGCCGGCTGCCGCGGGGCTCGGCGCGGCGCCCATGACGCCGGCGTCCGCCATCGCGCCGCCTTGCGCGCCCGGATGGTGGGCCGCGTGCTCGTCGCCTTCCTGGGCGATGGCCGCCGTCGAAAGCAGAAGGCAGGCGGCGGCCAGACCCAAGCTCCATCCCTGTCGGCTGGTCGTCCCGCGCATCGGGCTTGCCCTCGTCTTCACATGTCCTTCATCGGAGCCGATGGGCTCATCGGCGCGGCGTCGGGTTGGGGCGTCGTCCCCGTGGCCGCGCCGCCCTGGCGCATGGCGTGGTGATCCATCTCCTGACGATGATGGCGTTCCATCGTCGCCGCGTCGTGATCGGCGTCATGTTGCCCGGCGGCGTTGTTCGAAGGCGCCGTCGAGCCGCCGACGCCGGGATCCGGATCGGCGGCGCTGGGGACCGGGGCCGCGGCGGGCGACGGGGCCGGGGCCTGGACCGAGGCCGCGGGCGGCGGGGGCTCAGCGCCCTTGTCGCCGCAGGCGGTGAGGGCGAGCGCCGCGGCGCCGATCACAAGCGCCTGGATGGGCGCGCGAAGTGTGTGGCGGATGTCGATCATGGCAAGTTCCTCCCTGGAGATCATGGGCTCGACACCGATGGCCTTCGCCGCGGACGGGCGCGCCAGGGGCGAGCGGTGGAGCCGGCGAGGTCGCCGGCCAAGGATTGACGTGTCGCCGCGCGCCCGGGCGGGTCAGAGCGCCTCCCGCGGTGCGTCGCCGCGGGCGTCCGACCGCCGGACCCGTCTTTCGGCGAGGAAGGCCAGGATCGGACAGTCCGAGGCCGCCACGTCCATCGGGCAATCGTCGGCCAGCGCGCTGAGCACGTCACGGATATCCGACAGCCGCTGAATGCGGCGTTCGGCGTCGCGGATCTTCTCGCGGGTGATCTCCAGCACCGCCGACGCCTTGGCGGTGTCGGAGGCTTGAAGCGCGAGCAGGTCGGCGGTTTCGGCGAGCGTGAAGCCGAGCTCCTGCGC
Organism: uncultured Caulobacter sp.; assembly: GCF_937900395.1. Classification (GTDB taxonomy): domain Bacteria; phylum Pseudomonadota; class Alphaproteobacteria; order Caulobacterales; family Caulobacteraceae; genus Caulobacter. Next base: position 53,498 of record NZ_CALCDX010000151.1, on the reverse strand, counting down.
GGCCCGGATGAAATGGAGCCGCAGGAGGTCGGCGTCCTCATAGACACGGTAGCCGGCGCCGGTCCTGCCCGGATCGCGCAGCAGGCCGGTGCGCTCGTAGTACCGGATCGTATCGCGCCGCACGCCGGCGGCTGCGGCGAACGCGCCGATCTTGAAGGTCGTCATGATACTCGTCGCCTCGCTCGTTGGACGAAAGCCCAAGGTCAGCGGAGGGGCGCGCGCGCCGGTCGCTCCGGCGAGACGGCGTGGGCCATCCCGCCGCTGGCGAACCGATCGCCCGCTCAGTTCTTGCGCAGCTCGACGATGTCGTGCTTGGCCGGCGTACCGTCGGCGACCGTGACATGGGCGAAGTGGTCGTCGAAGACGTGGTCGATCTTCACGTGCCCGACGAGGTCGCGCCGATAGGACGGCGGGGCCTTGTTGGGCCCCGGCAGCTGCTTGACGCGGTAGACTTCCAGGGTCTGGCCGACCTCGGCGCCGTCCGCCTTGCCGATGCAGATCACGGTGCCGTTGCTGTCGTTCGCGACGATCGAGCCCTTCATGAAGAAGGTGTGGCCGCTCCCTTGCGCCAGAACCGGCGTTGCAACGAGCATCGCGATGCCGGCCAAGCCGGCGATGACGGACGTCTTGATCATCTTTGACTCCTTAGATGAATAGGTTTGAAGATGAGTAGATGCGTCGCCGTTTGATCTTCGACGGGAAGAAGTTGTTCTTCGAGTCCAGGACTAGGGTCCTACGTCCCGGGTCGGAATACGTAGATTCCGAAGCGCAGGTTTTGGCCCTCGTCTCGCGCGACGGGGCGCCAGGCCGCGGCGGCGATCGCGCCGCTCCGAACCTCGGCCGTCCTGGGCGCGGGCGCGTCCCCCCGGGGGGCGATCGCCATGCGGGGCCGGGGCGTGCGTGGCTTTCACCCGCACCCGAGCGTCGCCAGCGGCCCAACACCTGTGGATCCGTGCGGACGTTTTCAGCATATGGTTTTTCTCCGCGTCGTGCGCCGGACGCACGGCCGGCCCGGGGGCGCGTCGCGCCTGAGGTGAGGGGTTGGACCGCGGGCCGCGTATGTAGGCGTGCAGAGTCAGGGGATCGACGATGAGCGACCAGCTCGACGAACTTTTCGAGGCGTTGCGGGGCCAGCCGCACGCCCAGCTGCCCGGCCTGGAAGGCCAGGTGTGGGCCAGGATCGACAGCTGGCGCGACGGCCGGCGCGCGGCGAACGCGCTCGTGCCGCTGCGCGCGGCCTCGGTGGTGGCGGCCCTGGGCCTGGGCATGGTCGGCGGCAGTCTCGCGGCCAACGCCGCCGCGCGCGCCCCCTCCGAGATCTCGGCGTTTTCGGTCGACGCGCACCTGGCGCCGTCGACCCTGCTCGGCGGGCGCTGACATGCGCCGGATCTCGCGCGGGGCGGCCCTGACCGTCGTCCTGGCGCTGCTGGCCGGGATCGCCGGCGGCTGGCTCGGCTCGGGCCGGTTCTTGCCGATGCATCACGCCCAGTCGCTGCACGAGATGGTTCACCACGAGCTGAAGCTCAGCCCGGATCAGGATCGCCGGCTCGAGGCGCTCGAACAGGATTTCGCCGTGCGTCGCCGCGCCCGGGAGGCCGAGCTGCGCGCGGCCAACGCCCAACTGGCCGCCGCCATCCAGGCGCGCCACGAATACGGGCCCGAGGTCGAGGCCGCGGTCGAGCGTTTCCATGTCGCCATGGGGGCGCTGCAGCTGGAGACGGTCCAGCACGTCCTGGCGATGCGTAAGGTGCTGACCCCCGAGCAGGCGGCCAAATTCGACCGCCGCGTCAGCGAGGCGCTCACGAACGAGACGCCGTGACCGCCGGCCTTGGCGAGGACGAGGACGGCGCGCTGGCCAGGCGCGCGGCGCGCGGCGACGAGCGCGCCTTCAGCACGCTGATGCGGCGTCACAAGGGCGCCTTGCACGCCTTCGCCCGGCGCCATGTCGGCGACTCCGAAGCCGCCCACGAGGTGGTGCAGGAAAGCTTCGTGGCCGCCTGGAAGGCGCTGGATCGCTATGATCCGACCCGGCCGTTCGGCGCCTGGATGCGGGCCATCGTCCTGAACAAGTGCCGCGACCGGGGGCGTCGCCTGCTGGTTCGGCGGCTGATCCTGGGCGAGCGGTCGATCGACGCGCCAGGCGCGCCCGATCCCGCCGACCCCGCGCCGGGCCCCGAGGCGGCGAGTCTGCGCGCCGAACAACTGTCGCGCCTGGAGGCGGCGATCGCGCGCCTGCCCGACCAGCTCAAGGAGCCGCTGATCCTCACCTATCTGGAAGGCTATTCACAACAGGACGCCGCGGCGGTCCTGGGCGTCAGCGTCAAGACCATCGAGATGCGCGCCTATCGCGCCCGCAAGCGGCTGGCCGACTGGCTGGTCGATCCCTGACTTTTTTCGCCCGCCGGCGAGGGGGGCGACGGTTTGGCGCGTAGCCACCTATAGATCGCGTCGCGGCCGTCCCTCACGGCCTGCCGCCGGCGCGTCATCGTCAAAGGGCTGTCATGCTTCGATCCAGCGCGGCTTTCGATCGCCGTCGTTTTCTCCAATCGCTCGCCGTCCTCGGCGGCGGCGCCACCCTGGCGAGCCTGCTGCCGTCCTGGGCGCGCGCGGCGGGCGATCCCGGCCGCGCGCCGGCCGCCCTTTCGGGCGAGGACATCAAGCTGACCATCGGCCACACGCCGATCACGGTCGACGGCAAGGCCGGCCACGCCGTGACGATCAACGGCACGGTTCCTGGCCCGCTGATCCGGCTGAAGGAAGGCCAGCATGTCCGCCTGTCGGTGACCAACACGCTCGACGAGGACACCTCGATCCACTGGCACGGCCTGCTCGTGCCCTTCCAGATGGACGGCGTGCCCGGCGTCAGCTTCCCGGGCGTCAAGCCCGGCGAGACCTTCACCTACGAATTCCAGGTCCGCCAGGCGGGCACCTATTGGTACCACAGCCATTCGGGCCTGCAGGAGCAGATGGGCCACTATGGGCCCATTATCATCGATCCGGTCGGTCCTGATCCGGTGGCCTTCGACCGCGAGCACGTCGTGGTGCTGTCGGACTTCAGCCGCCTGCACCCGCACCAGATCTTCAAGAAGCTCAAGCAGCAGAGCGGCGCATTCAACTACCAGCGCCAGACCCTCGCTGGGCTTCTGGCCGGCAAGGACCAGACCCTGGCCGAGCGCCTGGACTGGGCCAAGATGCTGATGGACCCGACCGACATCTCCGACGTCACCGGCGCGGCCTACACCTTCCTGGTCAATGGCCATGGCCCCGCGGACAACTGGACGGCGCTGTTCGCGCCCGGCGAGCGCGTGCGCCTGCGGTTCATCAACGCCGCGGCCCAGTCGGTCTTCAACGTCCGCATCCCGGGGCTGCGCATGACCGTGGTCGCCGCCGACGGCCAGCACGTGCGGCCCGTCGAGGTCGACGAGTTCCAGATCGGCAACGCCGAGACCTATGACGTGATCGTCCAGCCCGCCGAAGACAAGGCCTTCACGATCGTGTCGGAGTCGGTCGACCGCTCTGGGTTGGGCCGCGCCACCCTGGCGCCGCGGCTGGGCATGAGCGCCGAGGTCCCGCCGCCGCGCGAGCGGCCGCTGACCACCATGCGCGACATGGGCATGGATATGGAGGGAATGGACATGGGGGGCATGGACCATGGCTCCACGGACATGTCCGGCATGGATCACGCGGCCATGGGCGCCAAGGCCGCGACCCCCGCGCCCGGCATGGCGCCGCCGCGCCAGCGCGGAAGCGACGTTATGGGCAAGATGGACAAGGGCGGCATGGACATGTCCATGCGCAATCCGGACAACGCGCCTCAGGTCAGGCTCGGTCCGGGCGTGCAGTCGATCGCGCCGATGCCGATGGATCGCACCGGCGAGCCTGGCCAGGGCCTCGAAAGCGTCGGCCACCGGGTCTTGGTCTATCGCGACCTGGTGGCCCTCGAGCCGAATCCCGACCCGCGCGCCCCGGAGCGATCCCTCGAGATTCACCTGACCGGCAACATGGAGCGGTTCATGTGGGGGTTTGACGGGCGCAAGTTCAGCGATAGGCCGCCGCCCTACGCCTTCCGCCACGGCGAGCGGGTCCGGGTCACCCTGGTCAACGACACCATGATGGCCCACCCCATCCACCTGCACGGCCACTTCTTCGAACTGGCCTTCGGACCGGCGGGCCACATGCCGCGCAAGCACACCGTCATCGTCCTGCCCGGCGGCCGCGTCAGCTTCGACTTCACCGCCGAGACCGGCGACTGGGCCTTCCACTGCCACATGCTCTATCACATGCACGCGGGGATGTTTCAGGTCTTCAGCGTGCGCGACACCCCCGCGGAGGGCGCGCGATGAAGGCCTCGCTGATCGCCCTCTTGCCGGTCCTGTGGGCCGCGCCGGCCCTGGCCCAGCACGCCGGCCACGCCGGCGCGCCAGCCGCGCCCAGTTCCAAGCCTGCGCCGGCGGCCCCGCCTCCAGCCGCCGACCCCCATGCCGGACACGACATGGGCGCCATGCCGGCCATGGCCATGCCTCAGACGCAGGTCGCGCCGGCGACCGACCCCCACGCCGGCCACGACATGGGCGCCATGCCCGGCCTGGCTGTCTCCGGTCAATCGGAACGCCCGGCCGAAGCGATGGGACCGCCGCCCTTGCCCGATCACGAAACAGCTCCGCCGGCGCCGCCCACCGACCATCTGGCCGACAGGGTCTTCGATCCGGCCGCCATGGACCGGGCTCGCGCCGTGCTCCGGCAGGAGCATGGCGGCGCCCAGGTCTCGCAGGTGATGGCCAACCTCCTGGAATACCGCGCCCAGGCCGGGGGCAACGGCTATCACTGGGACGGCGAGGCTTGGTTCGGCGGCGACCTCAATCGCCTGGTGATCAAATCCGAGGGCGAGGGCGGCCGTCACGGCGTTCAGGCCAGCGAGGTGCAGGCGCTCTATTCCAGGCCCGTGGCGCTCTATACCGACTTGCAGGTGGGCTTGCGCCAGGATGTCGAGCCCAAGTCGCGCACCTATGCCGCCGTCGGGTTCGAAACCCTGTTGCCCTACTGGATCGAGGCGGGCGGAGCGGTGTTCGTTTCCAGCAAGGGCGATGTCCTCGCGCGCGCCGAAGGGGCGATCGACTGGCGCCTCACCCAGCGCCTGATCCTGCAGCCGCGCACCGAACTCAACTTCGCCGCCCAAGACATCCCCGAAGCGGCGATCGGTTCGGGGCTCTCGAGCGGCGAGCTCGGATTGCGCCTTCGCTATGAGGTTCGGCGCCAATTCGCGCCATATGTCGGCGTCGCCCTATCCAAGCGGTTCGGGCGCGCCGCGGACTTCGCCCGGCTGCGCGGCGACGAGGTCACCGAGACCAGTTTCGTGCTCGGCCTGAGGGCCTGGTTTTGACCATCGATCCTAGCGAGGCTTCCATGAAGATGCTGTCCATCGCTCTTGCGAACGCCCTGACCCTGCTGGCCCAGCCGGCGGCCGCCCAGATGAGCGCTATGGACCCTGCGGCGCATGCGGTTGAGGCGAGCGCGCCGGTCGAGGCGGTCGGCGTCGTGCGCGCCATCGACGCCAAGGCCGCCAAGATCACTCTGGCCCATGAAGCGATCCCGGCGCTGAAGTGGCCGCCGATGACCATGGCCTTCAAGGTCGCTGATCCGACCCTCCTGAAGGGCCTGAGCGTCGGGACCAAGGTGCGCTTCAAGCTGCGGGGCCAGACCATCGTCGGCCTGACCGCGCTCTAGCGCCCATCGGGCCGGCGCTCGCCGGCTCCAACCATTGCCTCGGGGGAGGGGCCATGTATCCGTCGGACATCCGTCCGCTCACGTCGTTGCGCATCTGCGCGGCGCTGTGGGTGCTCGTCTATCATTTCCGCAACCACCTGGACCTTGGTCTCGAGCGCTTTGGCCTGGCCGCCAAGGGCTACCTCGGCGTCGACCTCTTCTTCATCCTGTCGGGTTTCATCCTCAGCCACGTCTATACGCGGGCCTGGGCCGAGCGACGGTTCAACTACGGCTCCTTCCTTTGGGCGCGCCTGGCGCGTCTATCCCGTCCATCTGGTCACCCTGGCCGCGACGATCGCCATCTGGCTCGCGGCCTTGAAGCTGGGCGTCCGCTTCGATCCCCAGGCGTTCGACCCGCGCATGCTCCCCCAGCACCTGTTGCTAGTGCATGCCTGGGGCACGACGCCCACCGTGCAATGGAACTTCCCCTCCTGGTCGATCTCGGCTGAGTGGTTCGCCTACCTCGGCTTTCCGGTCGCGGCCATCGCCTCGGTGTCGCTGAGGCGTTGGCCACGCCTCTTCGTCCTCGCCGTGCTCGCCCTGTTCGTCGCCATGTTCCTGACGGCCCAGGGGCGCGGGGTGCTGTTCACCGACATGAGCGCCCAGATCGGCGCCTTGCGGATCATCCCGGCCTTCCTGATGGGCGCGGCCCTGCATCGCTTGGGATCGAGCCTGAGCCTGCCGGCCGGCATGGCCGGATTCGGCGCGCTCGCCGCGACGGTCTGGGTGGCGATCGCCGCCAACCTGCGACTGAGCGATCTCTATATCTGGCCGGGTCTGGCTATGCTGATCTTCTGCCTGGCCGAGACGTCCAAGGCCGCGAAGCCAGGCGCGATGTCGGCGCCGGCGCTCGTCTATCTCGGCGAGGTCTCCTACAGCCTCTACATGGTCCACCTTCCGGCCGACATCGTCTATTTCCACGCTCTGGAAAGGCTGGCGCCAGACCTGTCCGGCGCCGGGATCGCCTTGGCCTGGGCAGGAGCGTTCGTGGCCTGTCAGCTGGCCGCGATGGTCGCCTACCATCTTGTCGAACGGCCTGCGCGTAACTGGTTGCGGGCGCGCGATCCCTTCGCGCGGCGCCCCACGCCCGAGCCGGCGCACGAACCGGTGCTCTGAACGTTGCGGCTATTGCGCGCTGATCGGCGCGAGACGCCCTAGCCAGGCGACCACGGCGACGAGCGCCATCGCCGCGCTCAGTTCCAGCACGAGACTGCGGCGCAGCGCCTTGACCGCCGTGCTGGGCGGCGCCGGCTCGACCAGGGCTTCGCGCAGGGCCGGGGTCAGGCGAAACCGGTTGGCGGCGGCCAGCACGACCATGGCGCCGAAGAGAACGAGCTTGAGAAGCAGAAGAAGCCCGTAGGGCGTGCGGACCAGGGCCGCAACGCCCATGGGCCCGACGAGGAACCAGCTGTTGATCAGGCCGCTGGCGACCAGCACGGCGACGACGCCCGAGCCGATGCCCGAGAAACCCGCCAGGGCGGCATGGAAGGTCGGCGCCTGTCGCGCGTCACGCCGACTGACCCCGGCCAGCCCCAGAAAGAACACCAGGGCGCCGACCCACACGGCGGCCGCCGCCAGGTGGGCGATGTCGGCCGCCAGGTGCAGGCCCCCGCCCGGACCCTCGGTGGCCGCGCCATGGCCCATCCAGGCCATGCTCGCCGCTGCGACGGCGCCGAGCGCTGACGCGGCGATCCAGGCGGCCCGGCCGGGCCGCGCGAGCATAAGCACAGCCAGCGCCACGACCGCGGCCATGGCCCGCGCGAGCGAGGCCGCGCCCATCGCCATCTCGCTGACCACCGAGGCCAAGGTCGAGGGATCCAGCGCCGCGGTAAGCGACCCGGCGACCACGGCGGTTTGCAGCACGAGACCCAGAAGGCTGGCCAGGACCAGCAGGGCGGCGCAGCCCGCCAGGAGCCGGCGCGGCCAACCTAGCGCCGCGGCGCTGGACGGGCCGGCGGCCGGCAGAGCGTAGAGCGCGAAGAGCGCGCCGCCCGCCAGGACGAAGCACGTCACATATTGCGCCCAGCGAACGAGGACTACCGCGGTCTCCATCGGCTACTTCACCGTGAAGGCCAGGGTCCCATCCATGCGGTGACCGTCATCGGCGGCGGCCGCGTGCCAGGTGAGCTTGTAGGCGCCCGCCATCAGCCGGCCCTTGGGCGCGCCGGTGATGGTCTTGCGATCGGCCGAGACGCTGGTCTTGACCGGCGCCTTCATGCCGTCGGCCATGGCCAGCTCGAAGCTCGAGAAGGCCGGGGCGAGCTTTTCATTGAAGGTCAGGCGGATGGTCTTGGGCGCGGCGACCGTGGCGTTTGCCGCCGGATCGGAGGCCACCAGCTTGGCGTGGGCGCTGGCCTGGCCGCCGGCCAGGATCGAGGCCGACAGAACGGCGGTGGCGAGGAAAGCGCGATAGGTCATGGGGCGGGTCCTGTTGAAGGGCGACTTTGTCCTACGTGTCTACGCGGGACGCGGCCCGATCCCTCAAAACGCCTCAAGCCGTTCATCGCCCAATGCCACGCGGCCCTCAGGCGTCGGCTTTGGGGGCGGCGCCTGGGCAGGTCCGTCGCGGCCGTGGCGATGACCGCCATGACCGTGATGGAACAGGTGCATCAGGGGACAGGCCAGCAGGAGCAGATAGGGCGCCAGGCCCAGGGCGTGAGCCCAGTGTTCGCGCAGGACGAAGAAGGACAGAACAAGGCCGGACGACAGCGCGGCCAAGGCGAGGGCGCGGTTTGTAAGGTTCAACGGCATCGGCCGTGCTCCACCGATTTTCCGTCCAGACTAGGCAAGGCGGGGATTTGGGCATTGATCCGGATCAAGGCGATGGTCGGGGCGGCGCGCATCATGGAACACACTTGCAACGGAGGAACGCCATGCGCGCGCTCGCTATCGCCTCGATACTCGTCCTGACCGTCTCGGGAACGGCTTTTGCCCAGCAGCAACAGACCGCGACCCGTCCAGCTGCCGCCGACGCGCCGACGCACGAAATGTGCAAGTCGGTCATGGGCAAGGCCATGGACCGCACGGCGCCGCATGATCATGGGCGCGACAAGACCGGCGCTCCGACCTGGCCAAACGGCAAGGCCCTGACCAAGGCCGAAATGGAGCAGATGCATAAGACCTGCGCCGCGAAGATGGCGGGCGAGAAGAAGTAGGACGCAGAAGGCTTGGGTCGTATGGGCAGCCAATTAAGCCAGACGGTGGACCTGACCGCCACGCCCGACGAGGTGTTTGACCACCTCGACGATCAGACCCGTCTGGCCGCCCATATGACCAAGTCGTCCATGATGATGGCCGGCGGCCGGATGTCGTACGACTTCGACGAAGGGCGCGGCCAGGTCGTGGGCTCCCATATTCGAATGGACGGCTCGGCTTTGGGATTGCGCTTGTTTGTCGACGAGGTGGTCACGGCCCGGGACCGACCCCATTCAAAACAGTGGGAAACGGCGGGCGCTTCACAGCTCGTCATTCTATCGGGCTATCGCATGGGGTTCGACATAACGCCCACAGCCTTGGGCTCTCGCCTCACGGTTTGGATCGACTACGATCTTCCAACCGGGCCGCGCCGATGGCTCGGCTTGCTATTGGGGAGGTTCTACGGGCGTTGGTGCCTTGGCGGCACGACGGCTGACGCTGTGAAATACTTTAAAGGCAAGCGTGGCGGAAAGTGATTGCGCTAGCCAGGTTCGTATTTTGCATGAAAGCCAACAAATATCTTATAAAGTCCGTCAGATTGTTATTCAATACTGAGCATTATTGATGTTGCGATATTTTTCTGAGAATTAGCTATTGGTATCCCGTATAGAGAATAATAGTTGGATTTTGCGATTTCATGAATTGCTAAGATCGGCCTTTCTCTGGCGGTCGACGAGGTCGTGACCAAACGCGATCCGCACCGTCCCAAGGCCTGGCGAACCACCGGCGCCACCCGCCTGCTCATCCTTTAAGCCGACAAGATGGGCCTTGATCGCTCGCCCACGCCCAACGGTTCGAAGCTGCGAGTCTGGATCCGCTACGCGCTTCCCAAGGGCCAAGCCGGCCGCCTGCTTGGGCTCCTGACGGCCCCCGCCTATGCGCGCTGGTGCGTGGGCCGGATGGCGCGCGACGCCGCCGAGCACTTTTCGGCGCCAGCCGACCGCCCGGCGAGTGTCGCGGCGGCGCGTCCCAAGATGCGCTAGTCCAAGGCATCGAGGACGAAGACCGGCGCGAAGCCCCCGCCGGGGGTCCGAAAATTGGTCGTCTGGCCCTGATAGACGCGGGCGGCGAGCAGCAGCGGCGCGCCGCGATAGGTGTAGAGGCGCACGTCGAGCTTCAGGCTCTGAATCTCGCCGTCGATCCGGATCCGGCGCTCGCTGGGCGGGGCCAGCCCCTGGGCGATGTAGCCGCCCTGCTGGATCTGCGACCAGACGCGCTGGGTCAGCTTGTCGCCGCGATAGACCGCCTTGCCGCCATGACCGCCGGCGGGCTTGAAGAACAGCCCCTTGCGCCTGGTCCACAGCCCTTCGGCGTTCTGGGCGGTGACCAGGGTGGTCGGCGGAACGGCCGTAAGGCTGTTCTGTTGATCCGGCGATAGTCCCCAACGCGCGGCGGCTGACGGATCGGACAACAGGGCCAGGTTGCGCTTGTCGGCGAACAGGGCGTGGTTGCGCGGATTGGGCGTGACCACGACCGCCCCGGCCAGATAAGCCTCCCGCAGGGCCCTATGCTCGGCGGCCTCGAGCGAGAAATCGACCAGGCGATTATAAACGATGTCGATCGTCTCCCCTTCGTGCCGCAACCCGCCCTCGGCGAAGCGCAGTTGGGCCGGGTCGAGGATCCAGGCCTTCAAGCCTTGCCGTTCAAAGAAACGCTGGGCGATGAGAAACTCGGGGTAGAGGTACTGGTCCTGGGGGCCATCATCGACCAGGGCGATGGTCCGCGGCGGGCTTAGCCGCCCTTGCAGGCGCCATTCGGTGAGGAACATGCGCCAGACCGCGGGCTCGAATTGGGCGAGCAGGGGCGCGCCCAACGCCGCCTCGGCTTCACGGCAGCAGGCGGTCTGCGCCCGCGCGAGGAAGGCGTTGAGGAAGGCGCCGCCGGCGTTGGTGTTGACCTCGATGAGCCTGGGGCCATCTGGGCCCAGGTGAAAGTCGTAGCCCATGAAGACGCCGCGCGGACCCAAATCCGCACGGGCGATGTCGGGAGCCCACTCCAGAACCGTCGCCTGATAGGCCGGGCTCTGCGCGGCCGCCTCGATGGCGGCGACAACATCGGCCATGGCCGACAGGTCGCGGCTGGAGAGGAACACCGGGCCTTGGGAGAAAAGGTGGGGCCTGGCCGACAGCAGCGCGGCGAGAAGGTCCGCGTCGCGCGTTTGCGCCTCGATCGCCGCCCGCAGGCCGGCGCCATCCAATGTGATGCAAAAGCAATCCCTGTTCAGCACCGCGTCAAGATCGCCTCTGGCGCCGCTGTCATCGGGCATGACGGTCCTCCGCCCATGCAGGCCCTGGCGGGCCGCCCAGCGCCAGCACAAGACTAAGAAGCCACAGTCCGGCCGGCAAGATCAGCAGCCAGCGAAAGTCCGATCCCAAGGCGAAATTCACCGCGGCCATCGTTCCGACCGACAGGGTGCCGGCCACGGCCAACAGGGCAAGCTCGCTGCGGCTGGCTTTCCGGTGGCCGAGCCGAACGCTCGCGCCGATCACGAGCACGCCGACGGCCGCCATCTGTCCGCCGAGCACCGTGAACACCAGGTGCAACCATGGTTCGAGGCGGGGCTGGGCGGCCCTGAGCGCGTCGTGTCCGACGCCGAAGAAGCGCAGGTCCTCCGCAAGGACCGGCGGCCTTTGAAATAGGTCCCGAGCCAGACCTGATAGGCCCCACACAGGCCGATCAAGGCGACCGCGCAGCCTCGCAGACCGCGGCGCGAAGTCGGATGATCAAGTGACGTCCCGCGGTTCTGCATCTCTGGACCGATCGGTGTCAGCTCCAGGAAGCCCAGAGCGCTGCATCTGAAACACCATCTTCAGCGCCGTCCGCCGCAAAGACAATGATCCACATCAACCCGCGCGCGCGGACGCGCCGTCGTTGACCACGTCCGCCGCCGCCCGTCAGCCTCGTCGAACGGCCCGCCTCAAGGCCGGTGGTCCCGATGCTAGCGAAATGGGAGGGGTTCGCCATCGGATCGCAGGCGGCGGCGTCCCACGACCTTGGCGTCGTCGCAGCTGACGAGATTCCGCCGGTCCCAGGCGTCCAATTCCTCGATCGGATAGAGCACGGCCTTGCCGATTTTGACAAAGGGAGGGCCGATGCGTTGGGCGCGCCAATTTTCGAGGGTGCCGATCGAGACCTCGCCGCGATAGCGCTCGGCGACCTCCTCGGTGGTCAGGAACTTCTCGTCGGCCATGAGGTCGGCTCCCGGCGCCCGCGCCGGCGCCCACCGGATCGGGGCCGTCCATTCACGTGGGCTCATGGGCCTTCACCTTGGCGCGGCGGGGCGTTCAAGCAACCCGGCCCGGGGCAAGACCGGGACCAGGCGATGTCGATAGCGCCCAGCGCGTACGAAAAGCGGAGTTGGCGATACGAGGGCGGGCGGAGTCAGATCGTGGCGGGCGGCCGGTAGGGTAACGGCCGTCGCCAGATGTCTTGCAAGACGAGCCGCTTCCGGTTCGCCAGTCACGAGTCCCACACGCACTATGAACTGCTCCCGCCACCCCGGCTGCTCTACACGAAGGAGGCGGCGCGCTTCGTCAGCCTCTCGCCAAGGACCATGGAAAAGCATCGCTCCTACCGAACGGGGCCAGCCTATTCGAAGCTCGGCGGCAGGGTCGTTTACCGCATCGCGGATCTGCAGACATGGGTCGCGCTCGGCGCCCGGACCTCAACCAGCGACGTCGGCGTGGGGGTCGTTTATCCGGCCAAGGCGCGCTTCCGAACAGAGGGCGGCGCCTAGCGCCTCCACTAGGCTTGGCCCGTCTTGGCCGTGAGGAGGTCCTTGTAGCCGGTCGTCGTCATCCACTCGGCCCGCTTCAAGTGCGTCTCCCAGCAGGCGCGGGCCGAGGCCTCATCCTGGGCGGCGTCGCGGTGCAGCACCAAGAGCGCGACTTCGCGCCAGTCAGCCTCGTCCCGGCGGGCGTCGAGCAGGCGCAGGTAGACGACCAGATGCTGTAGGTCGTAGTCCGTCAGGCTCTCGGACCAGGGCGCCAGGTCGGCGATCTCAGGATCGAGCACGGGCGCCATGCGCGTCCTCCGTCTGGTCTTCGTCTTCGTCTGGACGGTCCCGCCACAGCGTGTCGGGGCCGTCCAACCCGGCGATGAATGACCCGGCTTCCGCCCAGGCGCAACCGGCGCCGACGCCGGCCGCCCCTCGACAGCCCTTGGACCTTTGGCCAGACTTTTAGTCCTGCGCCATGATGAGCGGGTCGCCATGTCGGCGGATCGGACGCCATTGCCGCCCTGGAGGTCCCAAGAGGCCTATCGCCCCCTGCTCGCGGCCGACCCGTCGGTGTGGGCCTGGGAATTTGGGCGACGACAGGCCGTGGCCGAGGCGCAGGATCTGGCCGGCGTCGTCCCGGGTCTCTGTTTCGTGGGCGAAGGCCCAGGCGCCGACCCGGTTCCTACGGTGCTTTGGCGCTGGCAAGCCGACAGTTCGGTGCCGGTGCTGAGCCTGACACCGGCGATGGTCGAGGATCCAGACGCCCTCGATCTGCGCGGGCTCGACTTGGCCGTCATCGTGGTGCGCACGCAGGATGGCCATCAACACGTGATGGTCAGCGACGGCGCGCGGCGTCTTCGCTTCGCCGTGGCCGACGGCGACGTCCTGGCCGGACCCGTGCGTTGCCGGTTCCATCTGCCCGCCTATAGCGTCGGCGTGGCGTCGATGGACGGCCTGCGTTCGCTGATCGCGTTGCGCGACACCGGACGACTGTCATCGGTTGGACGAGGTTCGCGCTCGAAGGCCACGCGCTGGGTTCAAATGCTTCGGGCGCACGACGCCCGGCGCGCGGGGGCCAGCCAGCGCGACATCGCCATGCTGCTGTTCGGGGAGGCCCGGGTTCACGAGGATTGGGGCGGCCGATCCGACTATATGCGCATGCGCGTCCAGCGCTTGCTGCGCGCCGCCGAGGATCTCGTCGCGGGCGGCTACCGCGCGCTCTGCGGCCTGCGGCCGGCCCGCACCGATCCGCCCAAGACCGTCGAGGTCTGGCGCTCCGCCGGCTGGAGAGGCGGGAGCGCGGTCATGCTGCTGCTGTCCGGATCTTTCCTGGGGACATCGTGTGCGCTGACGGGAGATCTGCACGGCCTGTGCCGGCTTTGGTAGACGTCGTGCAGGAAACCGGTAGGCGTGGACGGGAATTCGGCGCGGACCGCACGACGGCGCCAATTTTCCGGCGCGACCGCCGAGCCTCGCGGCGCCGGTGATTCCGGGGCGAGCGGATCAGGCGCTTCAATAAAGCCATGGCCAAGCCCCTCGTCGCCGCCGTCCCGCCCCCGCTCGTCCCGGAATCCGTGGAACCAGCCGGCGTCGCCCTGTGCCTGGCGCGTCTGGCCTGGGAGTTCCTGCGACGAAATCCTCGCTACCGCGCGGACTATGCGCGCCTGCGAGCTGGCGCGATGGAGACCCTGCCCGGGCACTGGGGCTTGCGGGCGCCGGTCGATCCGGACGCGGTCGACATCGCCGTCGATGCGATCTGGCGCGGCCCACCAATCCTCGACGTTCCCCGCCAGCGGCGGGCCAGGACTATTCGTCCGGTGGCAGCATCCTTGGCAGATTCTCCGCCAACCAGCGCTCGGTGTTCTCGTCCCGCTTGTCCAGATGATCCTCGAGACTGTCGAACGGGCGCTTGAACGCCTCGATCAGGATGGCCGGGCCGATGTGGGTCATCCGGTCTCCGACCTTGTCGCTGAACCGACGGAACGAGGCCAATTGAATGGAGACGATCTTATTGTCCATGCTGCGCAGGGCGTGGTCAGGCGAGCCGAGCATCAGCGTGTCCATGATGCCGGCCGGATCGCTGTCGGTGGCCTCGCCGAACCGCCAGATCTTGGCGATGTCCAGCGGACCCTGGCCAGCTTCGAAGCTGTAATAGCTGCGCAGCGGCATGCCCATGGCGTCGGCGACCGCGCGGGCGCTCATGTGGCGCAAGCCGCGGATCAGTTTCAGGGTCTTTGACAGGAGCTGGCGCTGACGCTCCAGGTCCTCGGATGCGCGTTTGACCAAAGCTGTACTCGACACTGGCTACAGACATGAGTCCTCACGCGAACCCATGGTCAAAGCACAACCCTACGTATTCCGGGCTGTTGGGCCACATTTAATGTCGCCTGGCCGACCACCAAGCGTGTTCATCCGTGTCCGTGCGAATTTTCCGGAAGGCCGTACCGGATTCCTGCACGGTTCATGCAGACTGGCGGTTCGGCGGCGAACCAGAGGGCGGCCCGACGTCGAAAAACGGCGTCAAACGCTGGAAGTCGCCGAGAAATGCGCTCGCCGACGTGTTCGCCCGCGTCGAAGGGTCGACCCGTCGCCGTCAGAGTTGAAACTGGCGAGGCGGCATCGCGGACCAAGACCTTGCCTCCATCGCGCGACTCCTTCGGCCTGGCGCTGGGCGCTTTGCGACGTCGTCTTCGCCTGGGCGTGGACGCGCCCGGCGCGGCCCTGCCCATCAACCTGATCGCGGCGGAGCTGCGCCTGTCCTCGACACCGGTGCGCGAGGCGCTATCGCGATTGGCGGGCGAAGATCTCGTCGAGAAACGGGGACCGGCCTACACCCGGCCCCACCTCGACGGCCCGGCCTTGGCCGAACTCTACCACCTGCGCCTGCTCTATCTGGCCGCGGCCCTGGCGCCGGACGCCGAGCGGCGCGCCAAGCATCGTCAATGGCCGCCCCGCGCGCCCTTTCGCTTCGCCGCCGATCTCGCCGAGCCCGCCCATGACCCCGCCGCGATCCTCGAGGCGCTGTTCCTCGAAATTGTGCTGGGGGCAGACGACCTGATGCTCGCCCAGGCCTATCAGCGCACCGCCGAACGGCTGGCGCCATTCCAGCCGATCGAGGCCCAACTGTTCGCCGATCTGTCGGCCGAGGCCCTGGGCGTCGTGTCGGCTTTCGAGACCGGTAACGGGGCGGCGCTGAGGAGTGCGGTGCGCTCACACCACCGTCGGCGGATGGGCGCCGCCCACGCCATCGCCCGCCTGGCTGGGGGCGGAAAATATCGACCGGATATCGTTTGAATATCAAACAGGCGGGGCGCTGGCTTGAGAGGCCGCGATCGGCGGCGTTTCGAAAAAGGAGCCTGCCATGACCTCCATTACCCCCCGTCTCATCCTGCTGCGCCTGGGCGCCGCCAAGGCCCTGACCCTGTCCATCGAGGAGGGCACGATCAAGGAAGCCGGCAGCAGCCAGTACTACTTCGTCTGACCCGGCCGCGGCGACGCGCCCGGTCGCGCCGCCCATCGCCTCGTCGGCGTTCCTGCCGGCGAGATCCGTAACGCCGCCGCGTCTTTGATGCGGCCCCACAGCGAAAGTCAAAACCATGTCCAACTCCACCACGACCCTTCGGGTGATCCGCCTCGGCGGCGCGCTCGATCTGACCCGCTCGGTCGACGACGAGGGCCTGCGCGAGCCGATGCAACCCCAGCTCGCTTGGTTCTGAGCGATCGGTCCTGCCGCGCGGCCGCCGCGCCGCGCGACAGGGCAATCGGCTGGGAGGCCGCGATGGCGCTGTGGTTGGCCCGCGATGTTCATGCTGCGGCGATCGACGAGGACATCGTCTTTCTCGATGTCGCCGCCGACGCCTACCTCTGCCTCGTCCAGGCCAGCTTGCTGGTGGCGTTGGACGACGGCGGCGCGGTGAGCCCGCGCGACGAGACGTCCGCCCAGACCTTGATCGAGGCGGGCCTGGTGACGCACACGCCCAGGCTGGCGGTCCGGGCGATCCCGCCCAAACCCACCCTCGATCTGCGCGGCGCCGCCCGCCGTCCACGCCCGCGCGAAATCGCCGCCGGCCTGCTCGCCAGCGGCGCGGCGGCGCGCGATTTCCGTCGCCTCGACTTCGCGCGGATCCTGGAGCGCGCGCGGCGCGGCCGCCAGCCCGGCGCGACGTCGCACGACGCCGCCCACCATGAAGCCGTGCTGGACGCCGCCGCCGTCTTCGCGGTCCTGCGGCCCTGGTCGCCGGTCGGCGGCGCCTGCCTCAAGCGCAGTTATCAGCTCCTGGGCTATCTGCGGCGCCTCGGGCTCGACGCCGACTGGGTGATTGGCGTGCGGACCTGGCCGTTCATGGCTCACTGCTGGCTGCAGTCCGGGCCGGTGGCGCTGGACGACGATGTCGAACGCCTCATCGCCTACACCCCGATCCTGGCGGTCTGATGGGCGAGTATCTCGCCATGGTCTGGCCCCGAGGCGTGCCGAGCCAGGCGGCCGAGGCCAAGCGCGCCGCGATCGAGGCCGAGGGGGACTGGACCCTGGCCCATCGCGCCCACGAGATCGCCGTCTACGTCCGCGGCGCCCGCCCGCCGGTCGTCCGGGCCGTGCCAAACCAGGGCGGGGCCGTGATCGGCGACCTCTTCGACACCGCCGCGACCCGCGAGGGCCGCGCGCAGGATTTCCCGCTTCACCTGATGGTCGGCGTGGCGCCTGCCGACGCCGCGCGGCTCCTGATCCGCCATGCCTGGGGGCGCTACGTGGCGATCCTCAAGGCGGGCGATGCGCCGCCCACGCTGTTGCGCGATCCGACCGGGGCGCTGGACTGCCTGACCTGGGTTCGCGACGAGGTGACGTTCATCGCCTCGATCCCGCCCGCTCAGGGCCCGTGCGCGCCCGAGGGGCTGGCGGTCGACTGGACCAAGGTCGGCGACCTCCTGGCCCGCGGCAATCTCTGGAGCGAGATCTGCCCCTTGGCGGGCGTGGTCGCCATCGGCCCCGGCACGATGCGGGCGGGCTGGGACGCGAGCCAGGCGACCCGGCTGTGGCGACCGGCCGATCACGCGCGGCCATCTCGAACCTGGCTCGATCCCAAGGGCCTGGCCGATCTGGTCGACGCCTGCGTGGCGGCCCTGGCCAAGGATCGTTCCTCCATCCTGCTGGAAATCTCCGGCGGCCTGGATTCGGCGATCGTCGCCGCCAGCCTCACCCGCTGCGGCGCGCCGGTGGTCGCGGCGATCAACGCCTACTGGCCGCAGCGCGAAGGCGACGAGCGGGCCTGGGCCCAGCGCATCGCCGATCGCTTCGGCTTTCCGTTGGTGACCAGTTTGCGGGGCCTGATGGCGGTGGACGGGGCCGTGCTGGATCAGACCGCCGGCGCCGGTCGGCCGGGCCTCAACGCCCAGGACCCCGACCTCGATCGTGACCTGGCCGAGCAGTTGCGCAAGGTCGGGGCGCAGGCGTTGTTCACGGGACAGGGCGGGGACGGCGTCTTCTACCAGATGGGACATCCGGCCCTGGCGGCCGACATCCTCCAGGGACGCCCCACGCCGGCTGGTCGCGCGGCGTCCCTGGCCATGCTGGCCCGGCGCACCCGCACCACGGTGTGGTCATTGATGGCGCGCGCGATGCAGCCCTTGGCGCGCTTGTCCCCGGGGATCCCGCCGCCGAGCTTCCTGGCCGACGGCGTGGCCTTGCCGCCGCCGCATCCCTGGGTGGCTGACCATCGCGGCGTCAGTCCGGCCAAGCGCATCCAGATCCGCGGCCTGACCAACATCCAAACCGCCTACGGCGACAGTCTGCGAGGCCGGGCCGCCGACCTGATCCATCCCCTGATGGCCCAGCCGATCATCGAGGCGTGCCTTTCCATCCCCGCGCCGATCCTGGCGCTCGGCGCGGTCGACCGGCCGTTCGCCCGAGCGGCCTTCGCCGATCGCCTGCCGCCCGAGAGCCTGAAGCGCCGCTCCAAGGGCGACGTCACGGTGTTCTTCTCCAAGAGCCTGGCCGCCAGCCTGCCTGCCCTGCGGCCGTTCCTGCTCGACGGGCGGCTGGCGGCCAAGGGCCTGATCGACAGCGACCGGCTCGAACCCCTGCTGCATCGCGAGCCGATGATCTGGCGCGATTGCGTGGGCGAGGTGATGCTGGCCGCGACGGTCGAAGCCTGGGTCCGGGCGTGGGAACGGAAGATCACGACGGTCTAGCCGGTGCGCCGCCGGCGTTCGGACTGGTCGCGCCGTCGCCGATCCGTTCGTTCAGGAAGTCGAGCACGCGGCGATACTCGTCGGCGATGTTGCCGGGCGTCAGCACGACGTGGCCTTCGCCATGATAGGTCAGCAGCATCGCATCCTTGTCCTGCCGGAAGAGCGCCCCGAACATGGTCAGGGCCTGGGCCGGATCGCCGTCGAGGTCGCCCATGATCAACATGACCGGCGCGGTGATCTTGTCGGCGAAGAGGACGGGGCTATTGCGCAGGTAGCGTTGCGGATCGCGCCAGGGCGGCGCGCCCATCCGTCCCTGGCCCAGCTCGGCCCAGCCGGCGTCGCCCATCAGGCTCACCCCGGCCTCGGGCAGCACCGTCGCCGACAAGCTCTTGCGGGTGTAGTGGCCGATCAGGTCGGCGGAGAAGGCGCTGGCGACCACGGCCTTGAAGCGCGGGCTCTGGGTCGCGGCGGTCAGCACGGTGTAGCCCCCGTAGCTGTGGCCCATCAGGGCCAGGCGGCCGGCGTCGATCGCCGGTTCCTGGGCCGCCGCCGCATCGACGACGTTCAGGATTTGGTCGGCCAGGCCCTGGGCCGGCTCACGATCCGGATCGATCGGCAGGCTGGGCAGCAGAACCGCGTAACCGGCGCCCGCCAGGATCTGGGCGTTGAGGAACACCTGCCGGGCCGGGGCGCTCTGGCTGGCCGGCGGGCCGGGATAGTCGCGGCCCAGATACGGGATCGTCACCAGCGGCGCCTTGCGGCCGGTCGGCAGATCGGGCGGCAGATAGAGCCAGCTGGTCAGGGCCTGGCCGCGCGGACCCTGGTGCCTGATCGCCAGCGGCCGCGCGAAATCCACCTGCGCCAACTGGACGTTCAAGGTGGCCACGGTCTGGGGCGAACGATCGCGGCGGCGCAGGACCACGCGTTCGACGCCATGCGCGTCACGGCCGAGGCTCGCCACCGCGCCGGCCTGTCCGGCCGCGGCCAGCACGCTCTCGCCTGGCGCGGTGGTCAGACCCAGGCGCCGCAGGCGATGGTCGCGCACTTGGCCGAGGTCCTGGCCGTCCGGGGCCGGCAAAGCCAAGGCCAGGGCCTCGACGGCGGGGCGGTTGTTGAACGCCAGGCGCTCGCCCCCCGTCGCGCCGGGACCAGGAATGCTGGCGCCGCTTCCCAGCAGCTTGGCCCGGCCCTGACCGTCGATCCGCCAGAGCTTGCCGGCCTGGGAGACGATGATGGCGTTCGAGGACGTCGCTTCCAGCGTGCGCGGACCCGGCGGCAGGCCCAGGGTCAGGGGACGGGGGCCCTCCGCCGTCCAGCGCAGCCAGTCGGTCTGTCCCGCCGACGCGCCCGGCGCCCGCGCCAGGATCAGCGGATCCTCGCCCATCCAGTCGGCGCGCGGCACGCGAGAGCCGTAGCGCGTGGTCGCGGCGCTGGTCTGGGCGGCCGGATTCTCCAGGGGCTGCGCGCGCTGGGCCGCGGCGTTCAGGCGCCAGTAGCGCGCCGCCGTCCAGTCGCTCGCGTCGGGCTTGGCGAAGACGAGCAGTTGCAGGCCGCTCGGCGACCAGGCCAGGAGATCGGTGGCGACCTCGCAGGTCGGGCACGGCGACCAGGTCGCGCCGCTGGTCAGATCGACCACCACGACCCGCCGGCGCCGGTAAGGATCGGTGGTGTAGGCCGGGCGCGAGGGATCCGGATGCAGGGTCTCGGCCTCGACGAGCATGGCCGCCCGTCGCCCGCCCGGCGCTACCTCCAGGTCGATGAACGCCCCTTGCGCCAGAACGCGGCCCTGGCCGGTGGTCGCGTCGACCGCCACCAACCGTCCCGGCGCGGCCGAGGGCGTGCGCTCAAGATAGCGGCCGGCCCCGAGCAGGGTCACGCCGGGGCGGCCGTTTTGCGTTTCCCGCCATTTGTCGATCAGGCGGTCTTGCGTCTGGGCGCCGGTGAGCGCGCCCATCGCCGGGGCGTCCGGGTCCTTGGCCAGGACGACGAGCCGGTCCTCGCCCGCCCACTGCATGGAGCGACCCCAGACGTCGGAAGTCGGGAAAAGCCCCGTCCACATGACCGCCCCCGTCGCCAGGGTGACGATCCCGACTTCGAGGCTGGCGCCGCGCGCCCGGATCACCGCCATCCGCGCCCCCGACGGCGCGAAGGGCCCCGGCGTATAACCATAGGCGCCGAGGCGATCGCCCGCGCCTCCGTCGGCCTCGCCCAGCAACGGGCGGGGCGGACCATCGGTCCGCAGGTCGACCACCGACAACCGCGTGATGGTCATCGGCGTGTCGAACTCCAGCGCCCACGAGGTCGCCGACCGGTACGGGGCGGTGGTCGGGACGACCAGCCAGCGCTGGGAGGGGTCGATGCTCACCGTTCCCAGCCGCTGCTGGTTCAGCAACTGGTCGACGGTGAACGGCGTGGCCTGCGCCGCGCCGGTCCCGAAAAGGGCGCAGGCGAGCAGGCGCGGCGCGAGGCGGCGCATGGGAAAACTCCGGATGACGGGGTTGGGATCAGGGGCGCGGGCGCGCCGCTACCAGGTCTTGGTCAGCTGCAGGGTCACCGTGCGGCCGAGGGGATCGGCGTTGGCCGGGTCGTAGCCGACGCCAAGGTTGGAGTCGTAGAACGGCGGATCGTCGTCCAGCAGGTTCTGGACGTTCAAGGCCAGCGAGAGGCCTCGCATCGGCCCGGTCTTGAAGCCGTAGGTCAGGTTGAGATCGGCGGTGGTCCACGGCTTGATCCGGCCGCCGGTCTCGGTGCGCAGATCACCGACATGGCTGAGCGCCGCCGTGGTGGTCAGGGCGCCGTGGGTCCAGCTGGCGGCGGCCCGCAGGCGCAGGTCCGCGGGCTGGCCGGCGACCCCCGCTTGCTGCACGGCGCGGGCCTGCGGCGTGATCTTGCGCTGGTAGTCGACGAGCCAGGTGACGTCGGCGGTGAGCGCCAGCGGATCCTTGCCGAGCTGGGCGGCGTAGCGCGCCGAGATGTCGAAGCCGCGCACCCGCAGCTGGCCGGTGTTGACCCAGCGCCCATCGATGATCGCCGCGTAGGACTGGGCCGGGAAGATGCCTTGCGCCAGGGAGCGCGGATCGTCGATCAGGGCCTGGATGCGGGCGAGATCGGCGGGGTTGCTGCCCGGCGAGACCAGGCTGACGAACGGGGCGAATTCCGGCGCGGTCAGCACCGTGGAGAGATTGTCCAAGCCGGGCTGGCCGATGCGGTCGGTGAAGCGGGTGTCGAAGCCCGTGACCGACGCCTTGAACCGGGGCCAGCGCGCCGGCGCCAGTTCAAGGGTCAGGGTCTTGGACGTCGCGGTCTCGGGGCGCAGGTCCAGATTGCCGCCGTAGAGGATCATCACGATGGTGTCCTGGCCGTTCCGGGTCAGGGTGGTCGGCGCATAGATCTGCGGCTCGTTCAGCTCGATCAGGGCCGGGGCCCGGAAGGAGGTTCCGTAGCTGGCCTTGACCGTCAGGCCCGCGGCCGGCGACCAGATCACCCCGACCTTCGGGTCGGTGCTGGCGATCTCGCCATAGTCCTCGCGCCGCACGGCCGCCGACAGCTCCAGCCGTTGCAGCCCGGGCCGCACGAAGCCGCCGCCGAAGATCGGCACACGCACTTCGGCGAACGCAGCATCGATCGTGCGGTGGACGTCGCGCCGCGCCACCTCGGTCGGGACAAAGCCCGAGGTCAGGCTGACGCCGCCGGTCTTCAGGGCCTCGCGACGGATCTGGCCGCCGACCGCCAGGCCGACCGCCCCGGCCGGCAGGGTGAAGAGTTCGCCGTCGAGCTTGAGATTGACTGACGCCGTCTCGCCGCGCGTCTTGCGCGTCAGATAGCCGCCGCTGATGAAGTCGAGGACCGTCCTGGGGTTGGAGCCCTGGCCGATGAACGGGTTGAAGAAGCCGTTGGCCGCCGTGCTGAACGGGGTGGCGGCGTTGTTGGCGGTGGTCCCCAGGGCCTCGGACAGGTAGCTGGTGTTGACGAGATTGTCGGTGCGCGAGCGGCCCTGCTCCAGGCCATAGGCGCCGTAGGCGTCCAGCCGCCAGGTCCCCGGCAGACGGGCCTGGCCGCCGAAGCTGAGGCCCAGGGTGTCGGCCACGCCGTTGACCCGCTGGCCGCCCAGTTCATTGAGGAACGAATAGGCGATGCGCTCGGAGGTCTGGCCGGTCGGCGACACGAAATAGGGGTTGTTGCGGTTGACCGTCAGGGTGGGGCTGGAGGCGACGCTGCGGTTGGTGAACCGGCGGCGCGTGGCCCGCGCGTCGGCCGACAGCGACACGCCGGCCGTCAAATCCTGAGCCAAGGCGACATAGAGGCTGTCGAGGCGTTGGCGCGGCAGCACGTCATAGGCGCCCAGCTGGTTTTCCAGATTGACCGTGCCGGCCTGGAAGCTGGCCGGCGTCAGCCCCGTGCCGTTCTGACCGGCGGGGATCGCATAGGCCGGGACCAGCACCCCGGCGGCGTTGGCGCGCAGGATGGTGCCCGGCATGCCGTAATAGCGGCGATGGTCCGTGCCGCCGAGGGCGCGCAGGTCGGCCTGGCCGGTATAGTCCCGGTCGCGCCCCTTGAGCCGGTCACGGGCGCTGTGCTCGTAGCTGACCACCAGATTGCCGCTGTCCCAGTCGTGGCCGACCGTCTGGCCAAACGACCACTGGCTGGCTCCGCCCTGGGTCGTTCCGCCGACCAGGGCCCGGGTCTCGGCGCCTTCGAAGCGCTTGCGCAGCACGATGTTGACGACGCCGCCGACCGCGTCCGAGCCGTAGAGAGCCGAGGCCCCGTCGAGCAGCACTTCGATGCGCTCGACCGCCGCCATCGGGATCGACGAGACGTCGGCGAAGTCGCCGCGCAGGCCTGTTCCGGCCAGGCGGCGGCCATTGACCAGCACCAGGGTGGCGTCGGTGCCCAGGCCCCGCAGGTTCACCCCGGTGGCCTTGTTGGAATTGGTCCCGGTCGGGTCGGCGCCGGTCGAGCTGGCGTCCTCGTTGCCCAGGCCCCCGAACGCCTGGGGCAAGGCCGAAAGCGCGTCGGCCACGCTGGTGCGGCCGGCCCGGTCCAGGCTCTCGCGATCCAGGATGATCACCGGCGAGGCGCTGTCCTTGGCGCCCCGGATATGGCTCCCGACCACGATCTCCGACAGCAGGGTCGGGTCCTCCGGCGCGGCCTGGACCAGCGGCGGGACGGGCGGCGCGTCGGCGTCGGTGTCCTGCGCGCGCGCCGGTCCGGCCGTCGAGATCAGCTGGGCGCGGGCCCGCAACACGAACACCTTGCCGGTCATCCGCTGGACCTCGAGATCGACCCCGACCAGCAGCCGGTCCAGGGCCTGCGCGGCCGTCATCCGTCCGCTGACCGCCGGCCCGCTGCGGCCGGCCACCATCTCGCTGGTGAACAGGATCTGGGTTCCCGTCTGGCGGCCCAGCGCGAACAGCGCCGCGCCCAGCGGTCCCTTGGCCAGGCGCACCTCGACCACGGGATCGGCGGCCTGACTGGCCTTGCTCGACCGGGCGGGCGCGTTGGCCTGGACATCCTCCATTCCCGAGGCGTTTGGGGCCGCCAGGGCTTGTCCGACCCACCCGGTGGCCAGCGTCAGGCAACTGAGCCCCAACAGGCTTTGACGATAAGCGCGCATCGTTCACATCCCCCCGCCGCGCGCACGGGGCCGCCACGATGGCGGTCTCTCGCCGGGGCGCGGCGGGGGTAAGACTCCTGGGAGGGCGTCACACCCTACCGGGATGCGAAAGATTTATGACGTCAAGCGGGGCCGGAGCGTTCGGCGGTCAGTTCGACGCCGCCGTCCGGGCGCGGGACGCTCTTGAGGTCCAGCAAGGCGGCCATCCCCCGGGCGAAGGTCTCGGTGTCGCCGGCGTCGAACTCGCCATTGACCCGCTGGTCCGCCGGCGCCCCGGGACCCAGCACCACCTGGCGACGGCTGTAGCGATTGACCTCCGCCACCGCCTCGGCCAGGGGCACGTCCTTGAAGGTCAGGCGGCCGCTGGTCCAGCCGGTGGCCGCCGCCACGTCGACGGCGACCGGTTTGACCGGCGCGGCGCGGACGACATCGACCCGCTGTCCCGCCGACAGGATCACCGGCGCGGGCCGCGCCGTGTTTTGCGCGCCGGCCTGGCTGACCTGGACGCGGCCCTCGGCCAGGGTCACCCGCACCGCACCGTCGGCCCGATAGACCTCGAACCGCGTGCCGATGGCCCGCACCGCCGTGTCGCCGGCCGTGACGACGAAGGGACGCCCCGCGTCATGGGCGACGACGAACATCGCCTGGCCCTTGTCGAGGATCAGGCTGCGCTGGGCCTTGGACAGCCGCACGCGCACCTGGCTGTTGGTGTTGAGTTCGACCGTCGAGCCATCGGCCAGGCTGATGGCCCGCCGCTCGCCGATCTCGGTCCGATAGGTCTGCTGGCCGGCCTGGCCAAGCAGCACCGCTCCGATCACCGCGGCCGCGGCCAGGGCCGCGCCGACGCCGAGGGTCCGGACGCCGCGGCCTTGGCCGAGGCCTCGCAGCCGCGCGCCGATCCCGCGCGGCCGGCGCGCGGCCGTCTCGGCGATGGCCTGGAGTCTCGGATCGTCGGCCAGGGCCCGCACGCCCGTCGTCAGGGCTTCGATGCGGGTGTAGGCGGCGTCATTGAGGCTGTCTTCGCGCCAGGCGAAGAAGGTCGTCAGGTCGGCGTTGCTGACCCGTTGGGCGCTGAGCTTGGCGTACCAGGCGGCCGCCTCGTCGCGCGCGCGCTTGTCGTCGGCGCTGCGGGGCTCCCCGCCGCCCGGCTGGGCGCTTCTGGCCTGGGTCTTGTCATCGATCATGACGTGATCCGCCTAGCTCCGGATCATGTCGGCGCATCGGGCGATAGCCTGGGTCATTCGCTTTTCCACCGCCTTGACCGAGATGCCGCGCAGCTGCGCGATTTCCCGATAGGTGAGGCCCCTGACATGGTTCAGGGCGAAAACATCGCGCAACTTGGGCGGTAAGGCGAGCAACATCTGTTCGAAAAGGATCGCCTGCTCCTGGCTGGCGTCGATCGTCTGGTCGGCCAGGGTCTTGTGGTCGGGATCGGTGGGGACCTCGCGCGCGCTCCGGCGGAAGCGGCTGGCCGCCAGGTTCAGGGCGATGCGGGCCAGCAGCGACTTGGGACTGCGGACGGGCCGGGGCGGCCGGTAGTCGTGGACCCGCAGCCAGGTGTCCTGGGCGATGTCGTCGGCGTCTTGCGGATAGCGGCGCGCCAGGAGCGCCGTCAGCCAGTCGCGATGGCGCAGATAGGCGTCGGCGAGCGGCGGCGTCCCGCCTTCCGAGGGCTGGGTGTCAGGGGCGGTGATTTGACCATCGAGCGGAGACATAAACCGCATTCCAAGCCGAATGATGCGGGCGGAATCCGGATCGAGCCGTGCCCGCGTGAGCGTCGCGAACGCACGACGATATTCCTCCACTTTACTCATAGTCTATTCACAGTCCAGCGCCGAGCGTGCGCCTTCCGACCATGGATTTTCTGGCCGTGGTGGGAGCGAACGTTCGCACCCTGCGGGAGGCGAGAGGCCTTCCGCAGGACGAACTCGCACACTTGGCCGGTATCCACCCCACCTATCTCTCAGGCGTCGAGACGGGAAAAAGAAATCTTAGCATGAAGGTGCTTGAGCGCTTGGCGTCAGCCCTTCGGGTTCCTGAAACCGATCTTGTAATTCGGCGCTGACGGACGCCCGGTCGCGAAGGGCCGAGACGCTTTTGTGGTCACTTTACTTATAGTCTATTCCGCATCGCGGCGGGATGATGCGCCGTCGGAGCATGGATCTCCGAGTGGTCGTAGGGGCGAATATTCGCGCCTTGCGGGAGGCGCGTGGCGTCCCGCAGGACGAACTCGCCCATGTCGCCGAGATCCATCAGACCTATTTGTCCGGCATAGAGAACGGGAAGCGCAACATCAGCCTGCGTGTCCTTGAGCGGTTGGCGGCCGCCTTGGCTGTGACCGAAGCAGAGCTTGTTCGCCGGAAGGACCGGTAGCGAGAAGTAGGGCGTCTCGCGCGCAATGCGCGCGATCGCGCTCTACGGCACCAGACGCGGCATGCCGCGCTGGCCGCCGCCGAGCCCGCTTCGCGGTCTCGGCCCGTTCGGGTGACGATCGCTGACGCGGAGGTCCGAGCTGTTGGAGGTAATTACAGCCGGTCTGGCTCGTCTTCGATCGTTAGGCGCAGCAGGCCATCAGCCGGTTGATGGGTCTGACAATGTCAGGCGTCGAACGCGGTTCATTTGACATTGTCGGAAGAATCGAGCATTCATCCTGACATTGGAGGATGCCTGCATGAGCGACGGCCCTTACAAGACTTTGAAAATGAGCGCGAAATGGCGAGCGCTAGCGAAGGTTGCCGGCAACGCCGCACATAGTGCAGCAGAGGTGGCTGAGGCCATGCCGGCCGCGTTGGCGGCCGATTGGCGGGAGATCGGGCAACCATTCCTACGTCAAATGCGCGCCGCTCTCGGGGACGACGATCGCGGCGTACTTATTTCCGAGATCGCAAAGCACGAGGTGGCCCGCTTGCGGGTCCAGGCGACAAATCCGATGGAAGCCCTACTCGCGGACAATGCGATGGACGTCTTGCGCGACGGCTACCGGGGTGCAGCTGCGTTCGAGGAGGCGGCTGCCGCGACTATCGCGGAGCGCGCTGATCGCGGCTTGCGGCAAGTCGAGGAACACTACCGTCGCGAAGCCTCCCAGGGTAAGGCGGCGGACATCCGCGGGCGCCTAACCGAGTCGGTTCAGGCGACGGACCTGAAGGGCCTCGCGACTGCCCTGGCCGCGGGAGTTTCCGCCCGTGACTTGACCGTCCCAACTGACAGGTCCGGTCTTGATGAAGGAGTAAGCTTTTGACCGCCCTCGCCATCCGCCTGGTCGACGAGACCATGTTCGTCGACGTCGTCGACGAGGGAGTCCGGGTGCGTGACGAGGCCGAACTCGCCGCGCTAGGCGACGCTATCCGCCTGTCGACTGAGGGGCTGGAAACCTACTTTTTTTCCAAGTGGCGTCCCGAGCTCTTTGATCTTCTCGTCGTCGCAGCGGCGGCGGAATACTGTGACGCCGCCAAGGCGCGCTCGACTGTATCATGGTCCCGGACCTTCGATGTCCGCGTTGCTGTGCACGATGTACAGCTGTGGTCGTCAACAGCAGTCAAATCGGCATTGGAAGGCGCGCTGACCTTCCTCACTGGCGATACCTGGACCTTTAGTTTCGTGGCGCGCCGGCAGAGCGCTCAGGGCATCCGCCAGGCGAGCCTCGAACTGCCGGCTGAGGCTAAGGCCATCATGCCATACAGCGACGGTCTAGATTCTCGGGCTGTCCACGCGATCACCGCTCAGGCTGTCGGCCGCGCCGATCTGGTTCGTGTACGTCTGGGCTCGGTGGGGGTCGACGACCCCCAGCGTGAGCGCCGCCGTGCGGCGTTTACCCTCGTGCCCTACAAGGTCCAGGTTCCGCAGCGTAAGGAATCGTCAGCTCGGTCTCGTGGCTTCAAGTTCGCCGTGGTGACCGGTGTGGCGGCGCAGATCGCCGGTGTGGACCGGATCATCGTTACCGAGAGTGGGCAGGGCTCCTTCGGTCCGATGATGGCCGTTAGCGGCCAGATCTATCCCGACTACCGTGTCCACCCGCTATTCACCACCAGGGTCGAGCGCCTGTTCGAAGCACTGGTTGGCTCGACCGCCCACTATGAATATCCGCGGCTATGGTCCACTAAGGGCGAGACCCTGGCGGAAGCGGCGGCGCTGCCCCACCCACCGTCCTGGTCAGATACTCGCTCCTGCTGGCAACAGTCGCGCCACGCGTCCATCGATGGACGTCGTCGTCAGTGCGGCATCTGCGCGGCGTGTATGCTTCGGCGCATGAGCATGTTCGCCGCCGGATTGGCAGAGCCGGCCGGTGCCTACATCTGGGAAAACCTGTCGGCCTCGACCTTTGAGGCGGGTGCTGTGGAGGGCTTCATCGGGATCACCGACTCCATGCGGGAGCACGCTATTGCAGGCATCCTACACATGGATCACATGGCGGACCTCGCTATCGCGCCGAGCGCGGTGCGCGCCGTACGTCGCGTTGCTCGCGAGACAGCCGAGGTCCTGAACCAGGATCCAGTCGAGATCGAAGGGCGCTTGCGCTCACTCCTTACCCGTCACGCCGCCGAATGGCGCCGGTTCTTGGACTCTCTGGCGCCGGAGTCCTTCGTGCGGGACCTGTCGGTCGTCCCGGCATGACCGAAGCACTTTCCCCAATAGAGGTCGGCGAACGCTTACGGATCGCTCGGGAGGCGGCGAAGGTCACCCAGGCTGCCGCTGCGGCCGCGCTGGAAGTGGCGCGCACCACCGTGGTCGCGATCGAGCAGGGCCAACGTCGCGCCAAGCTGGATGAGCTACAACGCCTGGCCTCGCTCTATGGGATTTCAGTGAACGCCCTGCTGAGGCGGGAGGCTGTCCAAGTCGACCTCAAACCGCGCTTTCGCCGAATGGGGGAGCAGGATGACGGCGTAGAGGGTGCGGTCGCACTCCTAACCACCTTGGTGCAGGCTGAACTGGAACTTGAAGATCTTTTGGGCGTGCGCCGGCCGCGAAACGATCCGCCGGAGCGACCGTTGATGCCGGGTGATGTGGTCCTGCAAGCCGAGCATGACGCAGCAGAGCTGCGTCAGTGGCTGGGGATCGGCCAAGCGCCGGTCTACGACATCGTCTCCTTGCTGGAACTTCAGCTTGGCGTCAGGGTTTTCGTCCGACGCCTTCCCGCCAAAGTGTCGGGCCTCTATGCCTATGACGAGGCGGCCGGGCCTTGCGTTCTCCTAAACGGGGCCCATCCACGCGAACGCCGAGCGCAGACCGGGGCTCACGAACTGGGTCACCTCGTCTCTACTCGACGAGCACCCGATGCTCTCTATGACGGATCGCCCGAAACGAGTCGCGAGGAGCGATACGCGAACGCATTCGCCCGAGCCTTCCTGACTCCCGCCCGCGCAGTCATGGCGATGTTCCGGGACGTTACCGCCGGAAGTTCTCAGTTGACCCGACGCCACGTGATTGTCTTGGCCCACGCGTTCGGCGTAGCTCGCGAAGCCATGGTCCGTCGCTTGGAAGAACTAAGCTTAACCAAAGTCGGGACTTGGGACTGGTTCGAGCACAACGGCGGGATCACCAACGATCAGGCGCGCCAGGTTCTCGGCGAAGCCTGGGGTGCCGACGCGCGCCAGGCCGATGCTGCCCGGCCGGTGTCGTTGCGTCTGGGCATGTTGGCGCGTGAGGCCTGGAGACAGAACCTCCTCAGCGAAGGTCAGCTAGCCGGTTTGCTGCAGCTCGATCGCGTCGAGATCCGCGAGCTGATCGACGCCTTCGAGGACGAGGAGGTCGATGACGCGCCCTCTCGTCCGCTGATCTGAGGCCCGCATGGCCGTCGCGGATGCAAGCGTGTGGATCAATCTCGCTGCCACCGGCTGCGCGGACAAGATTCTTAAACTCTATGGCGGGCCCCTGGAGATCACCCAAACAGCGCTTGCTGAGTTGGAGCGGGGGCGGGCCAAGGGGAGGCAAGCCGCAGACGAAGTTGCGACCCTTCTGCACCTTGGACTGATGCATGTCGTCGACCTCGATCCTCAGGATGCAGATCTGTTCCTGAGCCTGGTGGCCGGCGATGCTGCCCAAACCCTCGACGACGGCGAGGCGGCGACACTCGTCCATGCCCACCGGGTTAGCACCACAGCCTTCATCGATGAGCGCAAAGCGACCTCGCTAGCGGCTGTTCGCTTTCCGGGTCTTTTAGTCGCTTCGACGGTAGATCTCCTTTTTGAGCCCGCCGTGCGCGGCGGGCTCGGCGAAGCGGTTCTTGGCGATGCCCTGTATGGCGCTTTGATAGACGCTAAGATGCGGGTCGCGGCGCATCATGCGCCGGAAGTGGTTGCATGTGTGGGTCGTGAGCGCGCGGAATCCTGCTCTAGCCTCCCGGCAAGTGTGAGGCGGGCGCTCAAAGCGGCTGCCACCTGATGTAGCTGACCTACGAGCATGCGGTCGGTGGGTGGCGGATGGCGTTCTAAGTTCGAACTGTGCGGAAGGTCACCGAGTAGCGCAGGACGTCGACCTCCGGGATGCTGTGCTGCCAGTCGCTGCGCGCCGGGCCGCTCATCAGGTAGGCCGAGCGCGGCGCGGCGATGATCGAGGCGCGGTCCCATATGTCGGCGACCTTGCGGCGCAGGCGGAACGTGCAGGGCGACAGTAGCGAGACCCCGGCGATGGCCACGGCCGGCGGCCGGTCGCGATGCCAGCCGATGCCGGCTCCGGGCGCGTATTCGGTGACCAGGGCGTGGCGGAAGCTTTCGACGGACAGGCCGGTGAACGCCGCGACCTTGGTGAGCAGCGGCGTGAGGAAATCCGGAACGCCTTCGCCGGTCTCGACCATGGCGCCGTCGTCGCCGCGTCGCCAACCGAACGCGGCGATGCGCCGGTTGCCCAGGTAGCCCAGATGCTCATAGGGCTTGAAGTCGAGGCCCGCGAACTGGCGGACCAGGGCGCGCTCCTCCTCGGGAGTGATCAGGTCTGGCTGGTAGCGGAAGCCGTCGGGCATCGGTCGGCGCGGGGCCAGCGGCAGGTCGAAGAGACTGGGTTGCAGGTCCATGGCGTTCATCCACCAGCTTGCCGGCCAGGCGGAGCCCAGCCGTAACCGTAGTCGGTGGGGTTCAGGCCGACGTCGAGCAGGAGGGACACGGTCGCCCACCGGCGAGCCTCCGCGTCGCCCGGATCGATCACCCCGGACATCGTCATGATCGGCATGCGGCCGGGGCATCGCGGACAGGGCAGACGGGCCTGGATCTCGGCCATGGTGCAGTTGAGATAACGCCGCGCCCGACCCAGCATCGTGTCCCGGCGCCAGGTCTTGCCCGCGCCACAGTACTGACAGCGAAAGCCGATCTCCCAGCCACGCTCCAGCGCGTCGATCAACCGCGCGCCGGCGAAGGCCGGATCGAGCCGCGCGGCCTTGCGGCGATCGGCATCGCTCGGCTCAGGCATGGGGCGGCGGGTCAAGACGCCGGATGGCGCGCCAGTACGACCAGGGCTTGGCCCTGACGCGCTCCATCTCGAACCAGCCTTCCTCGCCTTCGAATTCCGGCACGTGCTCAGGCGAGACGAAGCCGACCCGCGAATTGCCGCGGCCCGTACCGTCGGGATGCAGGAAGTGCAGGGTCCTGGAGGTCTTGTCCGTGGTGTCGACCCGCACGCGGGTCAGCTTCATCACGCGGCGGTCGCTGCGCGACACCGCCGGCGCGACGTACTGAGAAGGGGGCCGGATCGACATGGCTCAGTCGTAGAGCGAGGCGGCGAAACGGGTCTTCAGGCCCGAGCAGCCGGCCGGTCCAGGCCAGACCTCGAAGCGGCCCTGGCGTCGACCGCAGGGACAGCGCAGCCGATCGGTGAAATTGACGATTGAGAAGTCGCCCAGCCGGCGCTCGAGCCAGGCTGTCGCGTCAAACTCGGCCATCTCGCCGCAGCCGCAGATCGTCCGCAGATGACGGTCGGGCGCGACGCACTCGGCCAGGGTCTCGATGTCGGCCTCGAAGGGAACGTGAACTGAGGCGCAGGCGTGCGGCGTCGCACGCGAAATCGCGGGTTGGGATGGCATAGGGAGCTCCGATGTTCCTTATATGTTCCCCTTGAGGCCGAGAGAGTCAATCGGACTCATCGCGCGCTGGCGTCGCACCTGTGGGTCGCGTGTGGATGACTACGGGCGGTGCCAGGCGCCGCGGTTGGCGCGCCGCGCCTCATCTTCCGCCGCCGCATAGGCGCCCTTGCTGTAGCGCCGGTATTCGGTCGCCAGTCCCGACCGGATCAGGGCCGCGTTAATGTCAGGGGTGGCGTCCGACCAACACCGGCCGACGAACCGGCCATAGCGATCGCGCTCGACAAAGCGACAGCCGACGCGACCGCGCGTCAGGCGGATCAGCTCATCCCGCGCTTCATAGGCCAGCGGCTCGGCCGGAGTTTTGCCGCGCCTAACTTCCGGCGCGTCGACGCCGAACAGGCGCACGCGCTCGGAACCACAGCGCAGGGTGTCGCCGTCGTGAACGTCGGGGGCGTTGCAGGCGATGATGGCGGTGAGCGCGGCGGCGATGATCATGCCCGCTTCTAGTCGCGTTCGGCGCCGTCACGGAAGTCGGCCTCGTCGTCGTTCGTCCATCCCCGCCGCTGGGGGTATTTCCCGTCGGGATAGAGCGGGCTGCGTCCGGCGTTGTCCTTCATCCAGGTCCGGTAACCCTCGACCGAGGGCGTCACCAGATTGATCGTGTGTTCGACGCCGAACAGGCAGATCACCGCGTAGCCCTCGCCGCTGGGCGTCAGCAAGAAGTCGGTCTCGTAGATCGTCTGCTGCGGGTCGCCCGAGGCTGGCAGGGTCGTGGCCTCCTCGTCATAGATGCGTCGACTCAGGACGGGCCAGGTCGGGCCCTGGCCGAAACGCGCATAGGCGCGGATCGGGTCGAACTGCGGGTGGTCGATGCCGAATTCCTCCCAGCCTGGAACATGGCAGACCCGCAGGGCGATCAGCTCCAGGGCGATCTTGGCGATCAACCTGGAAAACAACCGCTGATCCAGGCGTGGGGGCTCTTCATGGATAAAGAGCCCACCGAGGCCATTGCTCAGGGCGGCCGAGACCATGGGCGCAGCGCTCATCTCGGTGACGGCCAGCACCACCTCGCCGGCGTTGATGCGAAAGGCGGCCAGGTCCGCGTCGATGTCCTCGAAGCGGCCAAGCACCGGCATGAGGCGCCCCCGCTTGGTGGGCACGCCCTGCCTGGCGCGCAGCTGCCGCAGCGAGCCGGTCTTGAGCAAGGGGCCTTCGACCTTCACGGCGAAGTAGTTGTTGCAGCCGTCGCAGACGACGCCGGCCGGCAGCACGAAGCTGCGATTGCCCAAGGCCTCGGGAATGGCGTGCTCGACGCTGCGCGATCGCGAGGAGTCGGCCTTGCAGAACAGGCAGCGCATGGACACTTGATCTCCGATCCCATCTTAGCGGCGGGTGTCCCACCGAGGCGGCGGCTCAGCCGCTCCGGCGGATCTTGTTCAGGACGAAGGTGGCTAGGATCACGACGCCGAACCAGACCCATACGGCGTCGGGCGGGAATTTCATCGCCATCAGCACGAAGGCGCCGCCGAACATCAGCACGATGGCCAGGAGGCCAAAGCCCAGGCCGAACGCTAAGTCGCCCACGACCGAGCGGCCGACCGGTTCGATCGAGTCAGGACCTGCGCCGCGCGGACGGACCTCGACGTCGGCGGGGTCCAGTCCCAGCTTGGCGGCCTTGCGACGCTGGTAGCGCAGGGAGCCGCGCGAACGTGGGCCCTGGCCGGCGTCGGCCAGCGCAGCCTGCACGAAGAGCCAGGCTATGACGGCCAGGATCATCACCACGATGGCCATCGTCCAGGACTCCTATCGCGTCGTCACGATCATCAACGCCACGCGGGGCAGCCGGCCGGAGCCATCTCGCCGACGAAACCCTGACGCCCGGGTGATGGCTTTCATGGCCAAGGCCGGACGCCTGCTTATTTGCGTTTCGGCGCGCTCGGCTTGGCTGCTGGCGGTTTCGGCGCCGGCTTGGCCGCGGCCGGCTTTGCCGCCGGCTTCGGCGCGGGCTTGGCCGGGGCCGGCGGTTTGGCGGGCTTGGCTTTTGGGGCGGCCTGGGCCAGCGCCGAGGCCGCCGCCGTCTTCTCGGCGGCCGTCGACTTCGGATTCGACAGGACCTTGCTGGCCTTCTTGGCGGCGGCGGGGCTCGTGGTTTCGTTGGCGGCCGACGATTTGGGGCCGGCGCGCTGGGTCAGGGCCGCGCCGGCCGCGCTTTTTTCCGCGGACGTCGACTTCGGATCCGAAAGCACCTTGGCCGCGTCGCTGGCGGCTTTCTTGCCGGTCTTCTTAGTCATGGAGCGCCCTTTTCCGGGAGGTTAACCACGACTAGCGCGCAAGTCGAGATGCGCGGCCGTGGGGCGCCTTCAGGCTATCGTGGCGGTTGGCGCTCGGCTTTGTAATCGAAGTGGCTGGAGATGCTGCGCACCAGCGGGGTCTTGTGGAACGCCCATTTGGGATGATCGTCGAGCACCTGGACGAAGATGTCGCCCAGCAGGCCGCCGTCGAACGCCTCGAACGCGCAGGCCAGGCTGATGTCGAGCACCTCGGCGAACTGCGCGTTGGCCTTGTTGAGATCGCCCACGCCCTCGAAGCCGACATACTGGCCGCGCTCGAACCGTCGAAGGTCGACCCCGACGCCGCCGGTCGAGGCGTGGACCCGCGTCGACAGTTTCTTGTAGAGATTGGTGACCTTGTGGACCAGGCCGGCCGCCTCTTCGGCGGCGATCAGCCGAGGCCGCAGGCCGTCCACGATGTCACGGAAGCGCGCGGCGCCGAGGTCGTCGAGGAAGTCGAGCTTTCGTTCGACCTCGCCTTCGGGCTCGACGCTGTCGCACCACCAGGCCTTGATGCTGGCTTCCAGCAGGAAGCGCATTTCGCGGTGGGCCGGGTTCAGCAGGCCTTCGCGAATGTGGGCCATGGTGGCCACGGCCGATTCAATCAGCAGATCGGCGATTCGGATGCTGAGCCTGGCCGCTTCGAAGGTCGGTGATCGGGTCGACATCAGGCTGATGGCGTTGAGCGCCAGCCCATAGTCGCCGACCAGGGTTTCGGTCCTGCGGCAGGCGTTCAGGAACGGCTGCGACTGGCGCAGCGCCGCGTGGGCGTCCATCGCGGCCTGCCGCGTTTGCACGATCTCGGCCAGATGTTGGGCGAGCGGATCGTCGGAGGGCTCAGTCATGAGGGCTTCTTCTCCTCGGCGGCAGGTGATCAAGAGGGCGAGGGCCTATTGTTCGGCAGTTGATGACCATACAGGCAGCGAATATTCTGGGTCATGCGATGGACACCTACACCTTCGTTTGCTTGGCCGATAACCAGGTCGCCACGGCGGTCGACGTTCAGGCGCTCTCACCCGATGCCTATGTCGCTCACGCGTGGGGTTTGCTTCGCGAGCATGCCAGCGCCGTATCGGTGGAAGTCTGGCGGGACGACGCGGTGCTGGCGGTGATCGAACGCGACGGGGCTCGCATGCTCTCGAGCACGATCTCGTCGGACGAGCACGCGCCAGAAGCCTGAACAGTGTCCGATACGGCCATCGCGCTGCGCGCGATGACTTTCCTGGTTTTCCTTTCCCCTGAAACGGGGGTGGGCGGCGCGCCCTTCTAGGCCCGCCTTGGTCGGCGGCAAGCCGGCCAGGGCCGGCTCCTCCACTGCGTTTCGGCCCTTCGGGTGCCGCCGTCCGGCGACGGGCCTCTTCGGCCGCTCTTCGCCGCCCACCCCCCTTTCCGGCGAAAGGATGCGGGGTTTTGGGCGGGGAAGGAGCCCGCTCATGCGCCCGACCGGTCAAGGCCGCAAGTCCGCCGCCAAGGCCTCGCCCTCCCGGCGGGAGCCGTCCCGACAAGCTGAAGCCAGCCTCTATGACGAGGTCACCCACCGGATCATCGACCAGCTGGAGGCCGGGCGCCTGCCCTGGGTCCAGCCGTGGGGAACGGCCGGGCGCGCGGCCCTGTCCCTGCCGCGCAACGGGATCACCGGGCGGCGCTATTCGGGCGTCAACATCCTCCTGCTGTGGGGCGCGGTCATCGAGCACGGCTATCCGTCCCAGGGCTGGCTGACCTTCAAGCAGGCCCTGGCCGCCGGGGGCTGTGTGCGGCGCGGTGAACGCGGCACGAGCGTGGTCTATGCCGACCGCTTCACGCCCAAGGCCGAGCAGGAACGCGCCGCGCGTGACGGCGACGAGCCCGGCAAGGTCGCTTTCCTCAAGCGGTTCACCGTCTTCAATCTCGCCCAATGCGAAGGCTTGTCGGGCGTCGATCCCGAACCCGCGCCGCTGCCCGAGCGCCAAGCCGTCCCCCACGCCGAGGCGCTGATCGCCGCCACCGGCGCGGACTTCCGCGTCGGCGGGCCGCGCGCCTTCTATGATCCTCTGTTCGACTACGTGCAGGTCCCGCCGCAACCGGCCTTCACCGACCAGATCAACTACTACCGCACCGCCTTCCACGAGCTGTCGCACTGGACCGGCCACGGCTCGCGGCTGGACCGCGACCAGTCGGGACACCGGGGCGGCAAGGCCTATGCGCGCGAGGAGCTGGTCGCCGAAATGGGCGCGGCCTTCGTCTGCGCCACCCTCGGCATCGTCCCCACCGTCCGCCATGCCGACTACATCGGCGCGTGGCTTGAAGTCCTGCGCGAGGACAACCGCGCCATCTTCCGCGCCGCCTCCCAGGCCTCCAAGGCCGCCGACTTCCTGCTGGCCTTCCAGACCGCGCCGTCGCCCGAGCCTAGCGCGGCGGCGCAATGCGCCATGGCCGCCTGATCCCGCCTTCCGCGCGCCGGGATCAAGCCCGGCGCCGGTCGACCGCGCCAATCCCGGCGCATCCCCGGCCCCGCCCGCAGCCTGGACAGCAACACGGACGGGGCCGGTTCCACCCCTGAGAAACAGGAGCAACCGTCATGAAACTCGCTTTCGCCGACCCCCGCAACATGACCGTCTCGCCGCTCAACATGAACTACGGGCGGCCTGATCCGGACATCGCCGACATCGCCCCGTCGATCCGTCAGCGCGGGGTTCTCCTGACCATGCTGGTGCAGGAAAAGACCCAGGACGGGGCCGTCGTCCCCGGTCACTTCGAGATCGTCGCCGGGCGGCGGCGGTGGTTCGCGGCCATGGCCGCCATCGCCCAGGGCGTCGAGATCGATCCGGTGCCCATCGGCATCCTGGCGCCCGGCGACGACGCCGCCGCCATCGAGGCCTCGCTGATCGAAAACCTCGCGCGCCTCCCGGCCGACGAGGTCACCTGCTGGGAGACCTTCGCCAAGCTGATCCGCAAGGGCCGCGCGCCCGAACAGATCGCCGCCACCTTCCACATGACCGACGCGGTGGTCCGGCGCACCCTGGCGCTGGGCAACCTCTTGCCGCGCATCCGGGGCCTCTATCGCCGCGAGGCCATCGACGTGGCCACCGTCCGCTCCCTGACCCTGGCCACCAAGAGCCAGCAGAAGGAGTGGCTGGCCATGCTGGACGATCCCGAGCGCCGCGCCCCGACCGGCGCCCAGCTCAAGACCTGGCTGTTCGGCGGCGCCTCGATCCCGGCCAAGAACGCCCTGTTCCGCCTCGACGACTACCCCGGCCAGATCATCGCCGACCTGTTCGGCGACGACAGCTATTTCACCGATCCCAACCTCTTCTGGACCTGCCAGAACCAGGCCCTGGCGGCCAAGCGCGAGGCCCTGTTGGCCGACGGCTGGAACGCGGTGGAGGTGCTGGAGACCGGTCGTTCGTTCGAGTCCTGGAAGCACGAACGGGTCTCCAAGGCCAAGGGCGGCAAGGTCTTCCTGGCCATCAGTTCGCGCGGCGAGGTGACGACGCATGAAGGCTGGCTGAGCGCCAAGGAGGCCCGGCGCGCCGAAGCCGCCGCCGCGAAGGCCGCGCGCGGCGAGGGCGATGGCGACGGTCCGAAGACCGACCGCGCCGAAGTCACCAGCGCCCAGCAGACCTATATCGACCTGCACCGCCATGCCGCCGTGCGCGCGGTCCTGGCCGACCATGCGGGCGTGGCCTTGCGGCTGCTGGTGGCCCACGCCGTGGCCGGGTCGGCGCTGTGGCGCGTCGAGGCCGATCCTCGGCGGGCGGGCCATGAGGCGGTGTCGGCCAGCGTTGAGGCCAGCCCGGCCGAGGCGCGGTTTCGAGCCAAGCAGGCGGGCGCCGCCGCCCTACTCGGCGTCGAAGCCGATGGCGATCTGGTCGGACGGAAAGGCGACGGCGGCGCGGCGGGCGTCTTCGCCAAGCTCCTGTCCTTGCCCGACGCCGACGTCCTGGCGGTCGCCGCCGTGGTCATGGGCGAAGCGCTGGCCGCCGGGAGCGCCGAGGTCGAGGCGGCGGGCCTGCACATGAAGGTCGACATGGCCGCGTTCTGGAGCCCGGACGCGGCCTTCTTCGAGCTGATCCGCGACCGCGAGGCGGTCAACGCCATGCTCAAGGAGGTCGGCGGCAAGAAGGTCGCCGACGGCAATCTGGCCGAGAAGGTCAAGACCCAGAAGGCCATCCTGCGCGACTTCCTCGACGGGACGAACGACCGTCCCAAGGTCGCGCGCTGGACGCCGCGCTGGCTGACCTTCCCGGCTGGCGCCTACACCAAGCGGCGCTTCGCCACCGCCGAGCGGAGCAAGGCGGTCGCGCCCCTGCTGCGTCGGGTCAAGGTCCCCGGCGCGGGCGAGGTCCCGGCCCCGGCCGTGGTCCTGGTCAGCGATCCCAACCCGGCCATCCTCGCGGCCGAATGAGCCGGCGGGGCGGGCGGCGGCTCGCCCCGATCCCTCCAGACCTTGAGCCCCGCGTCCGGCGACGCGGGGTTTTTCCTATGACGTTGGGCGGGCGATGGCCCCCGCGCTTGGCGGCGCGAAGGCGGGGCCGGTCAGGCCTCGAAGGTTCCAGATCAGGGCGAAGACGTCGTCGCCGTCCTGGCCGGCGGCGTGGCCGAAGCCCGACCTTGGAGGCGGGCTAGCCGATGTCGGGATGGGCCAGGGTCAGACCGACATAACCCTGGCCCTTGACCCGGCCGCCGCCGCGCCAGCCGGCGCCGATCTCGATCCCGCAAGCCCGTCCCGTGCGCGGCGATAGACGGGCGAGGACTTGTCGCGGCCGGGCGATCTCGATGGCGGCCAGGCCGTGAGGGTGACAGCGCCGGCCCTTGAAGGCGCCGGCTTCCCGCGCGGGCGGCGTGGCCGAGCGGGCGATCATGGCGGGGGGCCTTGCAGCAAACCGCCGGACACGAACCCACGACGATGGCTTGGACCCTATGGGCGTCCCGTCCCGCCTCGAACCGTCGCGCCGAACTTTTTTCCCCGCCGCGCCCAAGACAAGAGGGCGCGGCTCCTCGCGCCCGCTTCGCTGCAAAAAAGCCCGTCGCTCGGGTCCTGCGCTGCGCTGCGGCCCTCCGGACCTCAAGGGTCCTGCGGGTCAAGGCGGGCCGGGCCGCCCATGACGGGCGCCTGTCGCCGGGGATCGGCCCCGGCGGATCGCTGAAAGGACCCCCGCCATGACCGCCACCCTCGGCCACGTCACCCGCTCGGAAACCGGCGCTTTCAAGGGCCAGCTCCGCACGCTCAACATCCGCGCCGACATCGAGATCGTGCCCGTCCGCGACAAGCCCTCGCCCGCCTATCCCGACTACCGGGTCGTGGCGTCCGGGATCGAGATCGGCGCCGGCTGGAACAACGTCGGTCAGGTCAAGGGCCAGGAATATGTCGGCCTGACCCTGGCCCATCCCGACATCGGCCCGCGCACCTACAAGGTCAAACTCGGTCGCGCGGCCGGCCAGGACGACGACGACGTCTTCGCCCTGATCTGGAACCCCGAGGACTGACCGGCCCCGCCCTCGCGCCGCCAGGCGCGGGGGCCACCGCCCGCCCCAGGAGAGGGGGAACGAATTTCAAAGGCGCGTTTGCGTACGTCCCGCCCGCGCGCTGGGCGCGGTCTGCTCGCCCCAGCGCGGCCCAACCCCATCCCGCCACCGCCGCGCCCCAACAGGAAAAGGGAGCGCGGCGATGATGGACGAAGACGACGCGATCAACCGGGCCGCCCGCGCGCGCAAGGGCAGCCCGTTCCTCAACACCGCCCAGGCCGCGCACTATATCGGGCTGGCCGAACGCACGCTGGAGACCATGCGCGGCCAGGGCCAAGGCCCGGCCTTCCGGCGCCACGGGCGGTTCATCCGCTACCACATCGACGACCTGGACGCCTGGTCGCGGCGCAACGGTTCGCGCCGCGACGCCGAGCGCGAGGACCGCCATGTTTAGCCGCTGGCTCACCCCGCGCGGCCAGGTCCTGGCCGGTCTTTCCGCCGGCGCGCTGGTCGCCCTGGCCGCGCCGCTGGTCTTCGATCCCGCCCCGCGCCTGGTCTGGAACGCCAGCGCCAGCGCGCCCGTCGGTCTCTGGCGGATCAGGCCGGGCGCGCCGGTCCGCGTCGGCGATCACGTGCTGGCCGAGCCGCCGCCCGCCGCGCGGCGCCTGGCCGCCCAGCGCCGCTATCTCCCCGCCAATGTGCCGATGATCAAGGCCGTGGCCGCCGTCTCGGGCGACGAGGTCTGCGCGGTCGGGACCTCGATCACGGTCAACGGCCGGCCCTTCGCCATGCGCCGCGCGGCCGACCGCCGGGGGCGTAAGCTGCCGTGGTGGTCGGGGTGCCAGCGGCTGTCGGGCGGTGCGGTCTTGCTGCTCAATCCCGCGCCGGACTCGTTCGACGGGCGCTATTTCGGGCCGGTGGGCAAGGGCGCGGTCATCGGCCGGGCGACCCCGCTATGGCTGCCCTGATCGTCCTGGCGGCGGTCGTCGCGGCAAGCCCGGCGACGCCCGAACGTATCGAACAATGGCGTCCCTGGATCGCCGAAGCGGCCCAGCGTTTCGACATTCCACAGGCCTGGATCGTGGCGGTGATACGCGCCGAAAGCGGCGGGCGAACCCACCTCGACGGCGTGCCGATCACCTCGCGGGCCGGGGCGATGGGGCTCATGCAGCTGATGCCCGGGACCTATCGGGAGCTGGCCAGGGTCCACGGTCTGGGGCCTGATCCTTACGATCCGCGCGACAACATCCTGGCGGGCGCGGCCTATCTTTCGGCCATGCGCGCGCGGTTCGGCTACCCCGGTCTGCTGGCCGCCTACAACGCCGGACCGGCCCGCTACGCCGCCCACCTGGAGACCGGCGCGCCGCTTCCGGCCGAGACCCGCCGCTACATCGAAACCCTCGCCCAGATCCCCGGCGAGACGGCCTTGCCGCCCGCCGTGCTGTCGGGGACGCGATTGTTCTTCCTGCTGCAAGCGGCTGGACCGGACGCCACGCCCGCGCCGTCGGCCGGGCTGTTTGTCCCCCGGTCGGCGCGGGGCCGGGAGACGCCGTGATGGCGGTCGGGTTGCAGGGACGGGAGGGGGAAGGAAGCGCGGGTAAGGCAAGATAAAGCACCGGTGCCATCCCTGCGGTCCTGTCGCCTCAAGGCCTTGTCTGCACATCGTTTTCTTAGATTGCGGCATGGCGCCATGCAGACGGAGTTGGCGCCATGCAAGACCTAAGCGCCTGACGTGAAACGACAATTCATAGCGCCAATTTCGGTGATCGGCGCGATCGGTCATAGGACTGGCGGGAGAGTTGCCATGGTCCAGAACGACGATTTCGAGCCACGCCTGGGCAAGCCTCGGGCGCTGGGCTCCAGGCAGGGCAAGAGCTACCTGTCGCGGGTGCTGCGCTCGGCCATGCTGGCCAGCGGCGGGGTCTTCGGCAAGGCGCCGCGCAAGCTCAAGTTCACCGGCGCGCGGATCGGCAAGGGCGCGGGCGTCGCCCGGGTGCTGTCCTCACGCGACCGGTTCGCCGCCTACCGCGCCCGCCGGGTGATCGTGAAGTTCTCGATTCCGAAGCTTGCCGGCAAGGGCCTGGACGCGGCCCGCGCCCACATGCGCTATGTCCAGCGCGACGGCGTCACCCGCGAGGGCGCGCCCGGCCAGCTCTATGACGCCGCCTCCGACAAGGCCGACGGCCGCGCCTTCATCGACCGGGCCGAGGCCGGCGGCGACGCCCGGCAATTTCGGTTCATCGTCTCGCCCGAGGACGGTGCCGAGTACGAGGACCTCAAGCCCCTGACCCGCCGCCTGATGGCGCGGATGGAAGCCGACCTCGACACCAAGCTCGATTGGGTGGCCGTCGATCACCACAACACCGGCCACCCCCACACCCACATCATCGTGCGCGGTCGCGATGACCAGGGCCGCGAGCTGGTCATCGCCAAGGACTACCTGACCCAGGGCTTGCGCGAGCGCGCCGCCGAGCTGGTGTCGCTGGACCTGGGACCGCGCGCCGACCACGAGATCGAAGGGCGGTTGCGGCGCGAGGTCGATCAGGAGCGACTGACGAGCCTGGACCGCGGCCTGCTGCGCGACGTCGACGAAGCGGGCCTGTTCTCGCCGCGCCATGTCGATCCGCTGCTCTATTCCGTCCGGGCCGGGCGGCTGCAGACCCTCGCGCGCCTGGGCTTGGCGCAGGAGCGCGCGCCGACCCGCTGGCGCCTGGCCGACGGTCTGGAAGACACCCTGCGCCGCATGGGTGAGCGCGGCGACATCCAGAAGACGCTGTACCGTTCGCTGGAGGCGGGCGGCGTCGCGCGCGCCCCGGCCGATCAGGTCATCTACCAGCCAGGGGGGCCGGGTGCCCGACCATTGGTCGGCCGCCTGGTCGCGCGCGGCCTGTCGGACGAGTTGAAGGATCGCCATTATCTGGTCGTCGACGGCGTCGATGGTCGCGC
Organism: uncultured Caulobacter sp.; assembly: GCF_937900395.1. Classification (GTDB taxonomy): domain Bacteria; phylum Pseudomonadota; class Alphaproteobacteria; order Caulobacterales; family Caulobacteraceae; genus Caulobacter. Next base: position 10,293 of record NZ_CALCDX010000151.1, on the reverse strand, counting down.
CCACTATGTCGAGATCGGCCGGGGCCTGGCGGTCGAGCCGATCCCGGAGGGCGCGGTGGTGGCGATCGCGCCGCGTCCGGTCGAGCCCCGGGCCGTCGATCATACCGTGGCCAGGATCGCCGCCGTCAACGACGGGCGCTACAGCCTCGACCTGCACCTGGCCACCGATCCGACCGCCTCGGCCGCCTTCGCGCAGACCCATGTCCGAAGGCTCGAGGCCCTACGTCGGGGACGCGCCGGGGTCGAGCGCCAGGACGACGGGACCTGGATCATCGCCGCCGACCACGTCGAGCGGGCCGGCGCCTACGAGAAGAAGCAGGCCCAGGACGCGCCCGTCGTGGTCCGCACCCTGTCGGCCCAGCGGCTCGACCAGCAGGTCGGCGCGGTCGGCGCCACCTGGCTTGATCGCGAACTGATCGCCGAGGCGCCCGAACCGCTGCGCGACGCCGGGTTCGGGCGCGACGTGCGCCAGGCGTTGGCCCAGCGTCGCCAATGGTTGATCGAGCAGGGCCTGGCCCAGCAGGAGCAGGACCGGGTGATCTATCGCGCCGGCCTCCTGACGCGTCTGCAACGGCGCGACCTGATCGCGGCGGCCGAAGGCCTGGCCCGCGAGACCGGGCTGGCCTTCTCCGAGGCGCGGCCGGGGCAGCGGGTCGAGGGCGTCTATCGGCGCGCGGTCGACCTGGCCAGCGGACGCTTTGCGATGATCGAGCGCAGCCGCGACTTCACGCTCGTGCCGTGGCGTCCAGCGCTGGACGGCCAGGAGGGCCGCGCCGTGTCCGGCGTGCTGCGCGAGGCCGGCGTCAGCTGGACCATTGGACGCGGGCGGGGCGGCCCCGCAATCGACTAGGCGGTGGGTTGCGTCCCGCAACTCAACCGGGCACTTTCAGCAAAGCTCGATCTCGCGCGTCGAGGCGATGCGTGTGCTCCATCCAAAGTTTAGCGCCATGACCTTCCTGTCAGGCATATCCCGATCGGCCGAATGGCTCCTGCAATTCGACGAGTCCGACCGGGAAGCCGCAGCCTCTCTCATCGACGAGATCCTGCTGGTCAGTGGAGAGGCGTTTCAGCGCGGAATGCGGCGGCTGCTGGACGAGGTCGTCGCGTCTAGGCCATCGGCGGATGGAAAGATCGCCCTCTATGCCGAGCGACCGGTCAAAAAGGTGTTCGGCAAGATTCCCGCGTTCTTTCCTGACTCGCGTCACGGCAAGGCGACGGGCCCCGGCGTGCAGCCCGTTCGAGCCGATCCTCGCGATCAGGAGATCGGCAGCGAGGGCGTGGTCGCCCAGCTGATTACCGACTACTGCCGACAGAACCCCGAGGTGGCGCTGTCCCATCCCGGCCCGGATAAACTGAGGGCCGATCGCGTCGGCCATATCGTGATTGTCACCGACTTCATCGGATCGGGCAAACGCGTCCACGACATGTTGGAGGCGTTCCGGTACGTGGCGACCTTGCGCAGCTGGCGGTCGGGCGGGCGCCTGAAGTTCACGGTCGTGGCCTATTCGGCTTTGACCGAAGGCCTCTACATCCTCGAGAACCAGAAGTTGAAGCCTCAGGTCCGCCTGGCCGTCGGATGTCCGACCTTGTTTGGCGGGTTCGGCCGATCGGCTTCGGTCAAGATGGTCGATCTGTGCCGCCGCTATCCGCCCAGGCGAAACAACCCGTTCGGCTTCCGAGGCGGCGGGGCCCTGATCGCCTTCGCCCACGGCTGTCCGAACAACGCGCCCGCCATGCTCTGGAGCCGGGCCGACGGCTGGAGACCACTGTTTCATGGCCGCAGCACGGCCGCGACGGTGGAAGCCTTTCCTGTTAGCGAGACCCAGGCGTTGGACGAGCGGGCCCAACGTCTGCTCGGGGTGCGCAGCGCCCAGGAAGCCCTCTCGGCGCCGACCACGAAATTGTGGGTCTCGACGATGATGGTGCTAGCCGCCTGCGAGGACGGCGCCAGAGATGCCAAGGCGGTTTCGGGGCGCTCGAGTCTGGGCGTTGCCGAGACGGAGTCGATACTGCGCTTCGCGCAGGTCGCGCGATGGCTGACCGACAAGCTCACCATGACGCCGCTGGGGCGAAAGGAGCTTGCGCGCCTGCGTCGGCGAGGTCGGCGGCGACCGGTGCTTCCCAGCAAGGACAGTCCCTTCTACTATCCCAGTCAGCTGAGGGTTCCTTGAGGGCAATTAGGAATGCGCCGCGAAAGCGGCGATGGGCTTCTTCGCGGAAGCCTAGGGCGTCGGATTCTCGGCGCTCGTCTCGCGTAGCTCTCTTTTCATGCTGCGCAATACTGCAAGCCTTTCCTGGCGGTGTCTTGGGTGCGCCTTGCAGTATTACCCACCGGAGTGGGTCGAAGTAAGTGTCGTCCTGGAACCCTCAGCACTATCGTTTCGATGGCGAGCGCCAGGGCGTGCCCGGCGCGGTGATCGACTCCGCGCTCGCGATCATGGAGCGGATCCGGCGCGTCGATCCGCGGATGACGCCCGTCTTCACCCTGCGCCACCTCAGCGAAATGACGGGCACGCGCTACGGCCTGTTGCGCAGCGTCGTCGCGCGTCGGACGCACCCCTACAAGGTCTTCACCTTGAAGAAGGCGATCCCCGGACGCACACGCGTTCGCCTGATCTGCACGCCCAATCGGGAGCTTAAGACGACGCAGGACTGGATCGTCCGCAACATCCTCCAACACACCCGCGCCCATCCTGCGAGCTACGCCTACCACCCCGGTTCGCGACCTGAGTTCGCCGCGAGGATGCATTGCGGCTGTGATTTCCTCCTTAAGGTCGATATCGAAGACTTCTTCACCCGGGTGACAGAAGGTAAGATCTGCGAGGTCTTTGAAGGTCTTGGCTATCCGGACCTGATCGCCTTCGAGTTGGCCAGACTGACAACTGTCGTGGCGTCCGGCGGCAAGAGCCCCAGCGTTGACCCGGCCGTGCGCTGGCCAACTATCAAGGCCTATCAGCACGCTGCGGAAGGTTTCCTACCTCAAGGCGCACCGACCAGTCCGATGCTCTCCAATCTGGTCATGCGCCATCTGGACGATCGGTTCGCGGCGATGGCCGCTGCGGCGAACATGAAATACACGCGCTATGCCGACGACCTGGCGTTCTCGGCCCGAAAGCCGCACACGCGCGCCACGGTGGCGGCCTTCAAGCGCAAGGTTCTGCGCGAACTGTCGGAGGCCGGCTATAGGCCGAACCTGCGCAAGACGGCCATCCGCGGACCAGGCGCGCGCCGGATCGTCCTTGGCATGCTGGTCGACGGACCCGAGCCCCGGCTGTCGCGCGAATTCAAGGATGATCTGCGCCAGCATCTGCACTACCTGGCCAGCGAGGATTTTGGTCCATCGCGACATGCGGAACGGCAAAAGCTCTCCGTGTCGACCCTCTATCATAGGGTCCGCGGCCTGATCGGCTGGGCGATGCGGGTGGAGCCGAAGTTTGGGGCCAAGTGTCTGGCGCAGTTCGAGGCCGTGGCTTGGCCGCCGATCGACATTCGATCGCCGATCAACGCCATCGACTGGGACGAGTTGGCTTAGGCCAGGCGGTCGTGATCCACGAGAGCTTTCTGTCGATTGGCAGCCTACGGCGTGGCGCTGGATCTGGCCGCGTTGGCCTTGTCCTGCAGGCTCTGGCATCGCGCCATCAGCGCGTCGAAGGGCTCGGCGACGCCGTCCAGATAGCCGGCCTCGATCATGGCTTGGTAGTCGGCTTCGAGCACGGCGCGAGCCTCGCCCTCCGGGACCAACCGCAGGCCGCCTGCAACGGCCGCCCCGTAGTCGATGACTTCCCCGGCAGGATCGGCTTCGATGAAGAACTTGGACTTGTGGTCAGCCACGGCCTTGGCCAACTCCGGATCCGCGATGGCGACATCGGCGACGCCGGCCAGATCCAGCCGCGCTAGGTCGTAGCAGTGTCGGGCAAAGCCCGCCCCGCCCTTGAAGCGGCCTTGAACGCAGAAGACGTGAACCGCCGTGGCCTTCTCCCAGAAGGTTCGTTCGGCGGTCATCACGCAGGGCGTGGCCGCAGGAAACTCCAGCTCTTCGAAGGCCTTAGCCAGATAGCAGTCGACCGGACGCGGTGAGGCGGGCTGCCCGGTGGCGCGGGCGCCAAATTCCAGCTTCACTCGGGGGCGCACATAGCCGGGGTAGTCGGCCGCGGTCTCGTAAACCACGAGCAGGTCCTGACCGTCCTGTTCGACGTGAGCGGGAAGGCCGTCAGCCGCCAGGCGTTCGGCAAGGTATGGTGCGACCGTATCGCGGATGAAGCGTGGCAAGAGACGTTCGCGCACGCGTCGCGAAACGCTCTTGGCCTCTTCAGGCGTCAATTGGGCCGGGTCGCCAAAGCGTGGGTCGCCCGTCAGCTTGCCGATGTCGTAGGTCAGGTCGACGTCTTCGGAAAACCGGTCGATGATATCGTAGGCCTTGGATAGCGACGTGCCGCCCTTGAACACCAGGCCGTCGGCGAACGGCGCGGCGAAGAGCGCCTCGAGTGTCCAGACGACCCAGACATCCTTTTCGAGCAGATAGGACGCACGTTCGAGGCCACGCCCGGGCGCGGCCTCGAGCACCTCGCGACGATCATCCCGGGAGAGGTTCAGGAACCGGTCAGCCACGCGCCAGGCTCGAAACTTCCTGAGCCAGCCATGTGGGCAGACGACCTCGCAGGTTCAGGAGGGTCTGCACGGTCTCGGCCGGTAGTCGGCGCTTGAGAGCCTTGAGCGTTTCGGCGGCGCGTTCAGGGCCAGCCCAGGCGAGTGCACGGACGGCGTCGCCGGCCGGCTGGCCGGGCAACAGCAACTCCCAGTCCCGGGCGTGGCGAAGTTCGAGCTGTTGGCCCCCGATCTTCAGTCCCCGGCTTTTGCCCGAAGTGAGATAGATCGCCTTCATCGGTGTCTGGGTGGTCAGGCCCAGGGCGTTGGCGGCCGCCGCGCCATGGCTTGCGATGACCTCGCCGGTGGTGCTGGAAATCGCCTGCACCACCGTGGCGGCGGAGGGCGTGCGGGGGCCGTATTTACCCTGCCGAGGACGAAGGTAGAGGCCCCGACCGATGCGGCTCAGCGCGCCCGAACGCGACAGACGCACGAGCGCCTGATCGACGGCGGCGCGCGATCCCAGATGCAGCAACTCCTTGGCGCGAAGCGTCGTCCCTTCGGGCGCGGCTTCGGCGTGGGCGAGGATATGATCTGCGAGCGCGGACATGACAGTCTCCTTGTCAGAAAGTATCACATATTTTCTGACAAGCGCAAGACTGGCGCGCCCCGCGAAGATCCGCCCAGACTGAACCCGCCGGACAAGACGGCGCCTAGCGCGTCCTAGCGCGGGCCTAACCGCCATAAGCGATTCCGGGGCGCCGCCTGAGCCTCTCCTGGCCCTGATCCGCATGCCGCGGCGCAGGGCTCGGGACCCGGCGCATGACGCCCACCAAGCTCCTCATCGGCCAGATTCTCGCGGTCTTCGCGATCATGATGCTGGGCGTCTGGACCGCGACCCAGTGGGCAGCGGCGATGCTCGACTACCAGGTCCAATTGGGCGCGCCCTGGGCGACGCCGTTCGGCCAGCCGCTCTATCGCCCCTGGCAGCTCTTCGACTGGTGGTTCCACTACGAGGCCTATGCGCCGTCGGTCTTCAACAAGGCCGGCCTGCTGGCCGGCGCCAGCGGATTTCTCGGCTGCGCCTGCGCGATCGCCGGCTCGCTGTGGCGGGCGCGTCAGACCGGCCAGGTCACCACCTACGGATCTTCGCGCTGGGCCAGCCGCCGTGAAGTGACGGCCGCCGGATTGTTCCGGTCGAAAGGTGTGTTCCTCGGCCAGTTGGCTGGCCGCTACCTGCGCCATGCCGGCCCCGAGCATGTGATGGCCTTCGCCCCGACCCGATCGGGCAAGGGCGTGGGCCTGGTCGTCCCGACCCTGCTGTCGTGGACCGGCAGCGCCGTCGTCCACGACATCAAGGGTGAGAACTGGACCCTGACCGCCGGCTGGCGCTCGACGTTCTCGCACTGCCTGCTGTTCAACCCGACCGACGCGCGGTCGGCTCGCTACAATCCGCTGCTGGAGGTCCGCAAAGGACCCGACGAAGTCCGCGACGTTCAGAATATCGCCGACGTGCTCGTCGACCCGGAAGGCGCTTTGGAGCGCCGGTCGCATTGGGAAAAAACCAGCCACAGCCTGCTGGTCGGGGCCATCCTTCACGTCCTCTACGCCGAAGAGGAAAAGACCCTCGCTCGGGTCGCCACCTTCCTCTCCGATCCTCAGCGCTCGTTCGCCCACACCCTGCGGCGGATGATGGCCACCAACCATCTGGGCACGCCGGACGCGCCCAAGGTTCACCCCGTCGTCGCCAGCGCGGCGCGCGAGGTCCTCAATAAGTCCGAGAACGAGCGCAGCGGGGTCCTCTCCACGGCGATGTCGTTCCTGGGCCTCTATCGCGATCCGACCGTCGCCCTGACCACCAGCGCCTGCGACTGGCGGATCGCCGACCTCGTCGACGCCCCAGTCCCGGTGACCCTCTACCTGGTCATCCCGCCATCTGACATCTCCCGGACCAAACCGCTGGTGCGGCTGGTGCTCAACCAGATCGGCCGTCGCCTGACCGAGCGCCTCGAAGGCGACCCGGCCAAGAGCCGCAAGCACCAGCTCCTGATGATGCTCGACGAGTTCCCCGCTCTGGGGCGCCTGGACTTCTTCGAGACCGCCTTGGCGTTCATGGCCGGCTACGGCATCCGCGCCTACCTGATCGCCCAGAGCCTGAACCAGATCTCCAAGGCCTATGGCGAGAACAACGCCATTCTGGACAACTGCCACGTCCGGATTGCGTTCTCCTCGAACGACGAGCGCACCGCCAAGCGCATCTCGGACGCTCTGGGTACGGCGACAGAGCTGCGCGCCCAGCGCAACTATGCCGGCCACCGGCTCTCGCCCTGGCTCAGCCATGTCATGGTCAGCCGTCAGGAGACCGCTCGGCCGTTGCTGACGCCCGGCGAGGTCATGCAGCTGCCGCCGGACGACGCGCTGGTCCTGGTCTCGGGTCTGGCGCCGATCCGCGCCAAGAAGCTCCGCTACTACGAGGACGACAATTTCGCGCGCCGTGTCGCCGGGCCTCCGACGCTGGGTGATGGCGGCTATGTCGATCGTCCGCCGCCGCGTGGCGACGATTGGGGCGGACAGGTGCGTGGCCCTCACGCCGAACTGGCCGGCGTGGTCGACGCCGAGGCCCTGCTGGATGAGGAGGGCGGTCTCCAGCAGCAACGCCATCCTGGCCTCTCAGAGGACGCCACGGTCCGGCCGAGCGGCGAGGATGTCGAGCTTGGTCTGGGTTTGGGCGAGGACGACGGCGACGTCGCCGCCGACCGCGCGGCCATGGCCCGCGCCCAAGCCACCGCGCCGCTCGCCCGCGCCCACGCCATGAACGAAGGGGCCGGTCGTGGCGACGACGACCTGCTCCCGTCTTTCTGAGGGGGCGATCGTGAAGCCCCGCCATCACCTCTATCTCGACGACGCGCTGACCGCCGAACTCGATCGGCTGGGAAACAAGCCGGGGACCTCCAAGTCGGCCATCGTCGCCGACGCCCTGCGGGCTTATCTGGGCCGCCGTGCGGCCGGCGAGATCGACGACCTCTTCAAGGTCCGGCTCGACCGGATGAGCCGCCAGCTCGGCCGGATCGAGCGCGACCAGAAGATCCTGCTCGAAAGCCTGGCGCTGTTTGTCCGCTACCAGCTGACCGTCACCGCACCGCTGCCGGAATCCGACAAGGCCGCCCAGGCCGTCGGCCGCGAGCGTTTCGCCCGCTTCGTCGACCAGGTTGGCCGTCAGGTCGCCAGTGGCCGCGCGACCCTGGATCAGACCGGGGAAGCGGCGTCATGAGCGTGGCTGGCATGGAAACCTTGGACCGGCGCGCGGCGATGTTGCGCACGGCGATGGGACCCGACATCGCCGTCGCACTTGCCGATCCGGCGGTGGTCGAGGTGATGGTCAATCCCGACGGGGTTCTGCGCCTCGACCGCCTCGGCGAAGGGCGTGTCGATACGGGCGTCAGCCTGGCGGCGGCCGAAGTCGAGCGGATCATCAGGCTGGTTGCCAGCCATGTCCGCACCGAGGTCCACGCCGGCGCGCCGATCGTCAGCGCCGACCTGCCGCCACGCGGCGAGGCGCTGTCGGGCGAGCGGTTCGAAGGCGTGCTGCCGCCGATCTCGGCGAGCCCCTGCTTTTCGATCCGCAAGCCGGCCAGCCGCATCCACACACTGGACGACTACGTCGAGGCCGGCGTCATGGCGCCGGTGCAAGCAGAGATCCTGCGCCAGGCGATCGACGAGCATCTCAACATCCTGATCGCCGGCGCGACGTCGGCGGGCAAGACCACCCTGGCTAACGCGCTCCTGGCCGAGGTGGCCAGGTCAGACGAGCGGGTCATCCTGCTGCAGGACACCCCGGAGCTGCAATGCGCCGCGCCCGATTGCGTGGCCCTGCGCACCCGACCCGGCGTCGTCAGTCTAACCGACCTGGTGCGCTCGACGCTGCGCTTGCGGCCCGACCGCATCGTCGTTGGTGAGGTGCGCGGCGGCGAGGCCCTGGACCTGCTGAAGGCCTGGAACACCGGCCATCCCGGCGGCCTTTCCACCGTCCACGCCAACTCCGCCCGTTCGGCCCTCTACCGGCTCGAGCAGCTGGTCCAGGAGAGCGTGGTCACCGTGCCGCGACGACTGATCGCCGAGGCGGTCGATCTGGTCGTCTTCATCCGGGGCCGGGGAACCGGCCGCCGCGTCGAAACCCTCGCCCGGGTCACCGGTCTCGATTCTTCCGGCGACTACGTCGTCGTCGATCTCGACCCTCCACAGCTGAAAGCCCTCAGACAGGGAGAACCCTGATGTCGTACGTCGCCAAGGCGCGCGCGGTCGCCGACCCGCGCCCGCTCCACCTCACAGCCCTGACTTCGATCCTGATCCTGCTCTGGTCCGCCCAGGCCCAGGCCGCCGGTTCGGGCATGCCCTGGGAAGAGCCGCTGCAGCAGGTGCTGGAGTCGGTCGAAGGGCCCGTCGCCAAGATCGTCGCGGTCCTTGTGATCATCACCACCGGCCTGGCCTTGGCCTTCGGCGAGACCAGCGGTGGCTTTCGCAAGCTGATCCAGATCGTCTTCGGCCTGTCGATCGCCTTCGCCGCCTCCAGCTTCTTCCTGACCTTCTTTTCGTTCGGCGGAGGCGCGTTGATCGCATGAGCGGGCCAGCCATCCCTTCCAGCGGTGATGTCGAGGGTTTCGAAGTCCCGCTCCACCGCTCGCTGACCGCGCCGATCCTCCTGGGCGGCGCGCCCCGGTCCATCGCCATCCTCAACGGCACGCTCGCCGCGGCGCTGGGCTTGGGCTTGCAGCAGTGGATCGCGGGTCTGGTGATCTGGCTCGTCGGCCACAGCCTTGCGGTGTTCGCCGCCAAGCGCGACCCCGCCTTCGCCGCCGTCGTCACACGCCATCTGCGTCAGAAGGGGTGGCTGGCATGCTGAACCTGCGCGAGTACAGGAGCCGCGCCGACCGGCTGGCCGACCATCTGCCCTGGGCGGCTTTGGTCGCGCCGGGCGTGGTCCTGAACAAGGACGGCGGCTTCCAGCGGACTTTGAGCTTCCGCGGTCCGGATCTGGAAAGCACCACGGACGCGGGCCTGGTCTCGGTCTGCGCCCGCGCCAACAACGTCCTGCGCCGGCTCGGATCGGGCTGGGCGCTGTTCTTCGACGCCGAGCGCGTCCCGGCCCTGGGCTATCCGGACGGGGCCTTCCCCGACGCGGCCTCCTGGCTGGTCGACGAAGAACGGAGGGCCGACTTCGATGGTCAGAAGGGCGAGCACTTCGAGAGCCTCTGCCACCTGACGCTCTACTTCCTGCCGCCGGTCGATCAAGTGAGCCGCGCCGAGCGGGCCTTGATCGCTCGTGATGGGCCCGCCCACGGCCGCGACTGGCGCCAGGAACTGGCGGCCTTCGTCGCCACCACAGACCGCATCCTCGACCTGCTGGCCGGCTTCATGCCGCAGGTCCGCGCGCTCGATGACGGCCAGACCCTGACCTACCTGCACGCGACGATCTCGGCGCGCCGCCACCCCGTCGCCGTCCCCGAGATCCCGATGTATCTCGATGGCCTGCTGGTCGACACGCCGCTCACCGGCGGCATCGAGCCGCGCCTGGGCGACCAGCATCTGCGCACCCTCACTGTGCTGGGTTTTCCCAATGCGACGCGCCCTGGGATCCTCGACGCCCTCAATCACCAGGCGTTCAGCTATCGCTGGACGACCCGGTTCATCTGCCTGGACAAGGCCGACGCC
>NZ_CALCDX010000150.1 GCF_937900395.1 uncultured Caulobacter sp. | reverse complement strand
CACTCACCCTCCCACCGCTTCGCGGCGGGCCCCTCCCTCTCTCTAAGAGAGAGGGTTTCTGGATAACCCCCTCACCGCGTCGTCATATTCCCCGACATCCGCCCGAACACCTCGCGCAGCGCCTGAGCCATCTCGGCCTCCACGCCCACCTGGTCCAGCGCCCGGCCCATGGCGTCGGTCCACTGCCGCGCCAGCTCGGCGTCGATCGGCATCGAGCGGTGCAGCGACATCATGCAGACGCCCGGCCGGGCGGCGAACCAATCCCTCGGCCCGCCCAGCCAGCCGGTCAGGAACCCCGCCAGCGAGGCCCGCATCGGCGTCAGGTCCGGCGCGTGGATCGCCCGCAGGCGGGCATAGGCCGGATCGCTGTCCATCAGGTCGTAGAAGGCCTCGACCACCGCCTGGACGCGCTCGGCGCCGCCGATCTGGTCGAACGGGGTCTCCGCGACGGGCGCCTCCGCGTCTTCGGCGGTCTCGCTCATTTCGGCCTCATGTCGCCGGTCTCGACGAACCGCTGGTGCCAGGCGAAGGCCTCCATCAGCAGGGTCGGCGACTGCTGACCGTAGGAGTCGCGGCGGGCGCGGGCCAGATAGTCCTTCAGCGCCGGGCGATAGTCCGGGTGCGAGCAGTTCTCGATGATCACCTCGGCCCGCTGGCGAGGCGACAGGCCGCGCAGGTCGGCCAGGCCCTGCTCGGTGACCAGGACCTGGACGTCCTGGTTGATGTGGTCGACGTGCGGGGTCTTCGGCACGATCGTCGAAATCTTGCCGCCCTTGGCCGTCGAGGGGGCCATGAAGATCGAGACATAGGCGTTGCGGGCGAAGTCGCCGCTGCCGCCGATGCCGTTCTGGATGCGCGAGCCCATCAGGTGGGTCGAGTTCACCGCCCCGTGGATGTCGGCCTCGATCATGCCGTTCATGGCGATGCAGCCCAGACGCCGGATCACCTCGGGGTGGTTGCTGATCTCCTGGGGTCGCAGGACCAGGCGATCGCGGAACCGGTGCATGTCGGCGTTCAGGGTCGCGGCGGCCTCGGGGCTCAGCGAGAAGGCGGTGGCCGAGGCGGTCAGCAGCTTGCCGGACTCCATCAGCTCCAGCATCCCGTCCTGCAGCACCTCGGTATAGGCGGTCATCTTGTCGAACGGCCCGTCGACCAGGCCGAACATCACCGCGTTGGCGATGTTGCCCACGCCCGACTGCAGCGGCAGCAGGGACGCCGGCAGGCGGCCCTTGGCGACCTCGTGGCGGAAGAATTCCAAGAGGTGGCCGGCGATGGCCTTGTGGTCCTCGCCCGGCGCGTCGAACGGCAGGTTGCGGTCGGGGGAGTCGGTCTCGACCACCGCGACCACCTTGGACGGATCGCAACGGAAATAGGGCTCGCCGATGCGCTGGTCGGGGCGGGTCAGCGGGATCGGCACCCGGTTCGGCGGCAGGGCCGTGCCGTAATAGATGTCGTGCATCCCCTCCAGCGCCGGGTTCTGCCAGCGATTGACCTCGAGGATCACCTTCGAGGCCCGGTCGATCCAGGTCTTGTTGTTGCCGACCGAGGACGAGGGGATCAGCGAGCCGTCGGCGCGGATGCCGCTGACCTCGACGATGGCGGTGTCCAGCGGGCCCAGGAAACCCTGCCACGCCATCGGCGCGACTTGGCTGAGGTGCATGTCGAAATAGTCCATCTCGCCGCGATTGATCTTGTCGCGGGCGATGGGGTCGGAGTTGTAGGGGAGGCGGAACTCGATGCCGTCGGCCTTGGCCAGGGCGCCGTCCAGCTCCGGACCCGTCGAGGCGCCGGTCCAGACGCGCAGGCGGAACGGGTTTCCGGCCGCGTGCTCGGCCTCGATCCGCTTGGCCAGGGCCAGAGGCACGGCCTTGGGATAGCCCGAGCCGGTGAAGCCGCTCATGCCCACCGTGCTGGCGGGGTCGATCAGGGCGGCGGCGGCTTCGGCCGACATCACCTTGGCTTGCAGGCTCGCGAGGGCGATCCGTCCAGCGCTCATGTCTCTCCTCCAAAAATACGGGGGCAGGCCTTAGCCGATGGTCGCCCCCCCGTCCCCTCCGTAAGAGCCCGGACGCGACGATCCGCCTCTTCAGCCCTTCCCGCAGGCAGCACAAGCCGGATCCGCCCCGATCCTGACCGTCCGGGTCTCGCCCGCCAGGGCGTCGTAGATCAAGAGCTTGCCCGATAGCGGAGCGCCGGCGCCGGTGATCAGCTTGACCGCCTCCAGCGCCATCATCGAGCCTATCACCCCGGCCAGGGCGCCGACGACGCCGACGAGGGCGCAGGTCTCGGCGTCCGGCGGGATTTCGGGCACCAGGCAGCGATAGCAGGGCTGGCCGTGGAACACGCCGACCTGCCCGGTCCAGCGGCCTAGCGCCCCGCTGACCAGGGGCTTGCCGTGCGCCAGGCAGGCGTCGCTCACGGCGAAGCGGGTGGAAAAGTCGTCTGTGCCGTCCAGCACGAGGTCATACTGCTGGACCAGGTCGCCGGCGTTCTGGGGGTCCAGCCAGACCGGATGGGTTTCGACGGTTACATGCGGATTGAGCGCGGCCAGATGTTCCTTGGCCGCCTCGACCTTGGGCCGACCGACGTCGGCCTCCGCGTACAGCACCTGGCGCTGCAGGTTCGACAGCGACACCGCGTCGGGATCCACGAGGCCGATCGTCCCCACCCCGGCGGCGGCCAGGTACAGGGCCGCGGGCGCGCCGAGGCCGCCGGCGCCGACCATCAGCACCCGCGCGGCCTTCAGCTTCTGCTGGCCCGGACCGCCCACCTCGCGCAGCACCAGGTGGCGGGCGTAGCGTTCGACCTCTGCTTCCGAGAAACTCAACGCGCTTGACCCTCCGCCTTCGGCTCGCCACATGCGAAGCCATGCAAGGCAACAATTCTACTTTCCCAGACTGGCACGGGACGACGATCCTGGCGGTGCGCAAGAGCGGCCAGACCGTGATCGCCGGCGACGGACAGGTGTCAATGGGCCCAACCGTCGTCAAGGGCAACGCCCGCAAGGTGCGGCGCCTGGCCGGCGGCAAGGTCGTCGCGGGCTTCGCCGGCGCCACGGCCGACGCCTTCACGCTCATCGAGCGCTTGGAAGCCAAGCTGGAGCAGTATCCCGACCAGCTGGCCCGCGCCTGCGTGGACCTGGCCAAGGACTGGCGGACCGACCGCTACCTGCGCCGCCTGGAAGCCATGCTGCTGGTGGCCGACAACACCGCCATCTACACCGTCACCGGCGTCGGCGACGTTCTGGAGCCGGGCGAGAGCGCGGGCGGCGGGGCCGTGGCGGCGATCGGCTCGGGCGGCAACTACGCCCTGGCGGCCGCCAAGGCCCTGATCGACCAGGACCTTTCGGCCGAGGAGATCGCCCGCAAGGCGATGGGCATCGCCGCCGAGATCTGTGTCTATACGAACGGTAACCTGACCGTCGAAAGCTTGTAGGCTTTACTCCCCCGATCGGGAGGACTTCCACATGCTCAAGACCCTGCTCGGCGCCGGTGTCGCCGCCGCCCTCGCCGCTTCCGCCCAGGCGGCGCAGAGTCCGGCCGCCCAGGTCGAGGCCGCCGAACGCGCCTTCGCCGCCGACGGCTTGGCCCTGGGCGTGCGGGACTCCTTCTTGAAGCACATGGCGGACGACGCGATCGTCTTCGCGCCGGGCCCTGTCAGCGCCAAGGTTCTGTATGGCAAGCGGCCCTCCAGCAAGACGCCGAAGCTGGAATGGTGGCCGCAGCGGGTCGTGGCGGCGCGCTCCGGGGACCTGGCCCTGTCGGTCGGTCCCTGGGCGATCAACGCCAAGCGCGGCGGTTATTACGCCACGATCTGGCGACGCGAGCCCGATGGTCGCTGGAAGTGGGTCTATGACGGCGGGGCGGCGGCCGATCCGGCGCCCGCGCCGGGTCCCGAGGCGCCCGCTCGCTTAGACCCGCCCGCCAAGACCGGCGAGGCGTCGACCGCCGTCGCCTTCGACAAGGTCCGGGCAAGCGAGGCCGCCCTCGCCCAGGCGGCGGACACCGATGCGCCCAGCGCCTATCGCGCCGCCCTGGCCGCCGACGCCTGGCTGCTGGGCCCCCAGGACGCCGAGGGCCTGACGCCAGCCGCCTTGGCCGAGCGCCTGGCGGCCCGCCCTCAACGCATGACGCTCACCCTGCGCGGCGGCGGCGCGGCCAAGGCCGGAGACTTCGTCTGGACCCACGGCGAGGCCCTCTGGACCGACGCCCAGGCAAAGCCCCAAAACGCTCACTATATGCATGTCTGGCAGAAGCGCCCCGAAGGGTGGCGCCTGATCTTCGAGGCCCTGATCAACGACCGATGACCGAGTTTTCCCCCCGCGAGATCGTTTCCGAACTGGACCGCTACATCGTCGGTCACACCGAGGCCAAGAAGGCCGTGGCCGTCGCCCTGCGCAACCGCTGGCGCCGCCGCCGCGCCCCGGCCGACATCCGTGACGAGCTCACCCCCAAGAACATCCTGCTGATCGGCCCGACGGGCGTCGGCAAGACCGAGATCGCCCGGCGCCTGGCCAAGCTGGCCCAGGCCCCGTTCCTGAAGGTCGAGGCCACCAAGTTCACCGAGGTCGGCTATGTCGGCCGCGACGTCGACCAGATCGTCCGCGACCTCGTGGAAAGCGCGCTCGCCATGGTCCGCGACAAGCGCCGCGCCGCCGTCCGCGCCAAGGCCGAGGCCGCCGCCGAGGAACGCATCCTCGACGCCATGACTGGCCCCGGCTCGACCGCCGCCCGCGAGGCCTTCCGCAAGAAGATCCGGGCCGGCGAGCTGGACGACAAGGAGGTCGAGCTGCAGCTGGCCGACACCGGCGGCCAGACCTTCGAGATCCCCGGCCAGCCCGGCGCGGCGGTGTTCAACCTGTCGGACATGATGAAGTCGTTCGGCGGCGGTCGCCAGAAGACCCACAAGACCACGGTCGCCGGCGCCTGGGCGCCGCTGATCGCCGAGGAAAGCGACAAGCTGCTGGACCAGGAGGCCCTGACCCAGGAGGCCCTGGAGCTGGCCGAGAACCACGGCATCGTCTTCCTGGACGAGATCGACAAGGTCGCCAGCTCGTCGCAGCGCTCGGGCGCGGACGTCTCCCGCGAGGGCGTGCAGCGCGACCTGCTGCCGCTGATCGAGGGTACGACCGTCTCGACCAAGTACGGGCCGGTGAAGACCGACCACATCCTGTTCATCGCCTCGGGCGCCTTCCACGTCGCCAAGCCGTCGGACCTGCTGCCCGAACTGCAGGGCCGCCTGCCCATCCGCGTGGAGCTGAAAGGCCTGACGCGCGATGATTTGCGCCGCATCCTTACGGAGCCGGAAGCCAATCTGATCCGCCAGCACCAGGCGCTGATGGCGACCGAGGAGGTCAAGCTGGTCTTCACGGACGAGGCGATCGACGCCCTGGCCGACGCGGCCGTGGCCGTGAACGCCTCGGTCGAGAACATCGGCGCCCGTCGGCTGCAGACCATCCTGGAGAAGGTGGTCGAGGATATCAGCTTCACCGCCGCCGATCGCGGCGGCGAGACGGTGACGGTGGACGCGGCCTATGTGACCGAGCGGGTCGGGGCGCTGGCCGCGAACGCGGATCTCAGTCGCTTTATTCTTTAGATGAGAAACCTTCTCCCTCGGGGAGAAGGCGGGACCCGCGCCGCAGGCGTGGGGGGATGAGGGTTTAAAGCGGTCGACGGGCTATTCCCTCACCCTCCCATCGCTTCGCGATGGGCCCCGCCCTCTCCCGCTGGGAGAGGGTGTCGTTGGACTGCCTCCATCCCCAGGATCGCCGCCTTGCGCGCCAGGCCCCAGTGGTAGCCGGTGAGCTTGCCGCTCTTGGCGATGGCGCGGTGGCAGGGGATCAGCAGCGAGATCGGGTTGGCCCCGATCGCGCCGCCGGTCGCCTGGAAGGCGCCGGGCTTGCCCGCCCAGGCGGCGACCTGGCCGTAGGTGGCCGTCGCGCCGGTCGGGATGGTCAGCAGGGCCTTCCAGACCTGGATGTGGAACGGCGAGCCGATCAGCACCACCGGGAGCGGCCCCTCCCCGCCCGCGCCCCCACCGCGTATGAAAGCGCGCAGGGCCATGGCTTGCGCGGCCGCGTCGTCGCGGACCCAGTCGGCGGCCGGGAAGCGGCGGTGCATGTCGGCGAAGCTCATCTCATCGTCGCCGTCGGAGAAGGCCAGACCCGCCAGGCCGCGCTCGGCCATCACGAACAGGCCGCGGCCGAACGGCGTCGGGGCCCAGCCCCAGCGCAGCCGCATGCCCGCCCCGCGCCGCCGCACCTCGCCCGGCGTCGCCGCCTCCTGGGCGATGAACAGGTCGTGCAGGCGCGAAGGTCCGGACAGCCCCGCGTCGAAGGCCGCGTCCAGCACCGTGCCGCCGGCCTCCAGGGACCGCCTCGCCTCGGCGTGGGCGATGGCCGAGACGAAGGTCTTGGGACTGACCCCCGCCCAGCGGGTGAAGATGCGCTGGAAGTGGAACGGCGACAGGCCCACGGCCCCCGCCGCCTCGTCCAGCGAGGGGTGATCGGACCACCGCTCGGCCAGCCAGTCGAGCGCCTTGG
This sequence comes from uncultured Caulobacter sp., assembly GCF_937900395.1. Taxonomy (GTDB): domain Bacteria; phylum Pseudomonadota; class Alphaproteobacteria; order Caulobacterales; family Caulobacteraceae; genus Caulobacter. Next base: position 6,505 of record NZ_CALCDX010000150.1, on the reverse strand, counting down.
CCATGCGGTGGTAGTCGACCGAGCGTTCGGCCAGGCGCGCCAGCTCTTGGCTGGCGGCCTCCGAAAGGCCCGTCGAAAGGATTGATGCGTCGTATGCCATGTCCGGCACGCTAGCCCCGTCGGATAACGCCGTCCGCCCGGTTCTTGCGGCGCTCACGACCAGCGCTCGTTGCGCGCCGCGCGGATGGCGTCCTGCAAGGCGTTGGCGAAGCTGATCCGCTCGTCGGGGCTGAGCGAGCGGGCGAGGGTCAGGCGCTTGCGATGGATCATCAGCCGCACGCGGGCGTCATGCTCGCCGGGGAGATCGACACCGACCCGGGTGAAGGCGGTCGGCGAGGTCCAGACGGTGCGAGCCCCTTTCTCGTCCTCGCGGCTGACGGTGACCGCCTCGGCGGTGACCTGGACGCGCTCGACCCGCTTGGCCGCGCGGTCGCTGGCGCGGAAGGCCAGCCACAGCGCGAGAACATCTAGGCCCAGAAACGGCAGCACCGGCGGCGCGCCGACCACCAGCAGGAAGATCGCCACCAGGATGTTGAAGGCCATGACCACGGCCAGCAGCACCGCCGCCCCTTGCGGGGTCAACGAGCGGTGCGGCGCGATCACCCGGTCCATGTAGAGCGGCGAGGCCATGGCGCGGAATTTAGGCGCGGCCCGGGCGCTTGGCGAGAGGGGCGCATCACGGCATGGTCCGCGCCATGGTCAAACCCGCTGTCGCAAAGAGAAAGCCCGCCAGGAAGCCGGCCAAACGCATCTCGCCGGCCGAGCGCGAACGGGTCGAGGTGCTGTTCGAGCGGTTCGAGAGCCTGGAGCTGCGGCCCAAGACCGAGCTCAACTATTCGAACCCCTACGAGCTGGTCACCGCCGTGGCCCTGTCGGCCCAGGCCACCGACGTCAGCGTCAACAAGGCCACCGACAAGCTGTTCAAGGTCGCCAACACGCCCCAGGCCATGCTGGACCTCGGCGAGGCCGGGCTGATCCCCTACATCGCCTCGATCGGCCTCTACCGGACCAAGGCCAAGAACGTCATCGCCACGGCCAACATCCTGGTCAGCCAGTATGGCGGAGAGGTCCCGCTGAACCGGGAAGCGCTGGAGAACCTGCCCGGCGTCGGCCGCAAGACCGCCAGCGTGGTGCTCAACGAGCTGGACATCGAGCCGGCCATCGCCGTCGACACCCACGTCTTCCGCGTCTCCCACCGCCTGAAGCTGTCGACCGGCAAGACGCCCGACGCGGTCGAGCAGGACCTGATGCGCATCGTGCCTCCGCCCTACCAGACCCGGGCGCACCACTGGCTGATCCTGCACGGGCGGTATGTGTGCGTGGCGCGGCGGCCCAAGTGCGAGGTGTGCAAGATCAGCGATCTCTGCCCGTCGCGGGAGCTGTTTTTAGGGGCGTGAGGTCTCTGTTCCTCCCCCGCGATGCGGGGGAGGTGGCCCAGAGGGCCGGAGGGGGCCAACTGGACCTAGGCCGCGCTCGCCCCCTCAGTCGCTCCGCGACAGCTCCCCCGCATCGCGGGGGAGCATCTTGGTTTAGCTAGCCGATCGCCCGCATCACCGCCGCGGCAAAGGCCGCGCCGTTGTCGTGGGCGTGCTCCAGGAAGAGATCCGGCTCGATGACCTCGAGTTCCATCAGCTGGGGCGTATGGTCGAGGCCGCGGATCAGGTCGACGCGGGCGTAGGTCAGGTTCCCCGGCGCGGCGTTCAGCACCATTTCGGCGGCGTGCAGCGCCTCGGGCTCGGGCGCGATCTCGCTGACCTGGCCGCCGAACTGCGGCTGGACGCGGAAGTCGCCGGAGGCGGCCACCTTGGCGACGGCGTGGCTGAAGCGGCCGTCGAAATAGAACAGGGACAGCTCGCCCTCCTCGCCGACCGCCGGCAGGAAGGGCTGGATCAGCGCCGGTCCTCTCGGACCGCCGTCCAGCGAGCCGTGGCGCTTGACCCGGATGGTGTCCTGCGAGCCGGCCGAGACCTGCGGCTTGACCACCACCTCGTCGACGCCGAACGCATCGAAGGCGGCCTCGACGGAGTCCATGGTCAGGCGTTCGTGGGCGTGGGTCGGGACGACGGGCGCCCCCTTGTCGGCCAGCTCCACCAGATAGGTCTTGGTCGAGTTCCAGCGCAGCACCGCCGCCGGATTGGCCACGCGGATCTTGTCGGCCTCCAGTCGGTCCAGCAGGGCGAACCACTCGGGCTGGCGGTGGTGATAGCCCCAGGCCAGGGACGGCATGACCAGGCGCGCGCGGCCGCGCGCGATCGGATCGGTCCAGGGCTGGGCGCCGACCAGCAGGCCGTGGGCGCGGAGCGGCGCGGCCAGGCGCTCGAACAGCGGCGTCCAGGATGTGGCGAACCTCGGCTCGTCTCGGGCCGGAACCAGGATCAGGACGTCGACCATCGGCTAGCTCGCTCCAAGCATTTTCCGACGAAGTGGGTGCCCGTTCGTCGTTAGAAAATGCGCCTAATCAAAGAGACGAGGGTCTATTGGCGATCTGACCGGATCGCCGACAGGCCCTTATTTGGCGGTTCGCGTTAGAGTGTCGCAGGGTCGCGGGCAAGAGCTTGCGTTGCCTTGACGCCCCACTTCCTTTAATCGCCGTGCTGTTTGGCTTACGGCCCAGTTCTTTCAAAGGTTTGCTCCGCCCCATGACCGCGCTCTACGACGTCGCCGCCATTGGCAACGCCATCGTCGACGTCATCGCCCAATGCGACGAGGCCTTCCTCGCGCGCGAAGGCCTGGTGAAGGGCTCGATGGCCCTGATCGATCCGGCCCGGGCGGCCAGCCTGTATGACGTCATGTCGGCCGGTATCGAGGCCTCGGGCGGCAGCGCCGCCAACACCGTGGCCGGCGTCGCCAGCTTCGGCGGCAAGGCCGCCTTCATCGGCAAGGTCGCCGACGACCAGCTGGGCCGCGTGTTCCGCCACGACATGAACGCCATCGGCTGCGTGTTCACCACCCCGCCGCTGGCCGAAGGTCCGGCCACGGCCCAGAGCCTGATCAACGTCACCGCCGACGCCCAGCGCACCATGTCGACCTATCTGGGCGCCTGCGTCGAGCTGAACCCGGCCGACGTCGATCCCGAAATCATCGAGCGCGCGCAGATCTCGTACCTCGAAGGCTATCTGTTCGATCCGCCGGAAGCCCGCCGCGCCTTCGCCAAGGCCGCCGCCTTGGCCCACGGCGCCGGCCGCAAGATCTCCATGACCCTGAGCGACAGCTTCATGGTCGATCGCCATCGCTCGGCCCTGCTGGGCTTCATCGAAACCCAGTGCGACATCGTCTTCGCCAACGAGAGCGAGGTCTGCTCGCTGTTCGAGACCACCAACTTCGCAGAGGCCGTGAAGGCCTTGGCCGACCGCTGCGAGATCGCCGCCGTCACCCGCAGCGAAAAGGGCTCGGTGGTGGCCGCGAACGGGCAGTTGCACGAAATCTCGGCCTACCCGGTGGAAAAAGTCGTGGACACGACCGGCGCGGGCGACCAATACGCGGCGGGTTTCCTCTTTGGCCTTTCCCAGGGCCGCCCGCTGCCTATCTGTGGTCAGCTGGGCAGCCTGGCGGCCGCCGAGGTGATCGACCACTACGGCCCGCGTCCGCAGGTTTCCCTGCGCGAACTGGCCCAGAAGAACGGACTCTAAGGATTCAGATGGCCCGCACCGCTGAAGTGGTCCGCGAGACGAAGGAGACCCAAATCCGGGTCTGGATCGATCTCGACGGGACCGGCGCCTCGACGATCTCCACCGGCATTGGTTTCTACGACCATATGCTGGAGAGCTTCGCGCGCCACGGCGGCTTCGACCTGAAGGTCGAGACCAAGGGCGACCTGCACATCGACATGCACCACACCGTCGAGGACACCGGCATCGTGCTGGGCCTGGCGGTGAACAAGGCGCTGGACGGCTTCAAGGGCATTCGCCGCTTCGGCTCGGCCTATATCCCGATGGACGAGACCCTGACGCGCTGCGCGATCGACCTCTCCAACCGGCCGTACCTGGTCTGGAAGGTCGACTTCAAGCGCCCTAAGGTCGGCGAGATGGACACCGAGCTCTTCAAGGAGTTCCACCACGCGTTCGCGATGAACTGCGGGGCGTGCGTGCATCTGGAGACCCTGTACGGCGACAACACCCACCACGTCGCCGAAAGCGGCTTCAAGGCCCTGGCCCGGGCGCTGCGTCAGGCGGTCGAGATCGACCCGAAGACCGGCGGCCAGGCTCCGTCCACCAAGGGCGTGCTGTAAGGACACTCCATGCAGACCGTCGCCCTGATCGATTACGGGTCGGGCAACCTGCGTTCGGCCGAAAAGGCCCTGCGTGAGGCGGCCCGCCGCCGCGCGCTCGACGCCGACATCGTTGTCACCGCCGACCCCGACCTTGTCGCCAAGGCCGACCGCGTCTTCCTGCCCGGCGTCGGCGCCTTCGCCTCGTGCCGCGCGGGCCTGGACGCCACAGGCGTCTACGAGGCCATGAACCAGGCCGTGCATGGCCGCGGCGTTCCGTTCATGGGCATCTGCGTCGGACACCAGCTCCTGGCCACCGAGGGCCTGGAGTTCGGCGTCACCCCCGGTCTGGACTGGATCCATGGCCAAGTGAAGAAGCTGGAGCCCAACGATCCGTCGCTGACCATCCCCCACATGGGCTGGAACGACGTGCTCCCGACACGCGAAGACCCGCTCTTCAAATCCCGCAAAGACGAAGTTCTGTTCGCCGAAATGGAGGACGGCTTCTCCTACTACTTTGTCCATTCGTTCCATGCGACGTGCGCGGAAGAGCACGTCCTCGGCAGCGCTTTCCATGGGCGAAGGTTCCCTGCGATCGTGCGTCGGGGCAATATCTACGGCGCCCAGTTCCATCCGGAAAAGAGCCACAAGCACGGCATGCGACTTCTCAAGAATTTCGCGGAGGTAGCATGACTTCACCGACGACGAAGGTTCGGCCGCGCGTGATCCCGTGCCTGCTTCTTCAGGGGCGTAGCCTCGTGAAGACTGTCGGCTTTCGGAAGGGGAAATACATCGGCGACCCGATCAACACGGTCCGCATTTACGACGAGATGGAGGTGGACGAGCTCTGCTTCCTCGACATCACCGCGAGCCACGCCACGACGAGCGATCTCTGCGAGGCTGCCGATCCCGCTGCTGCCGCACGGGCGGCCAAGGGCGAAAGCCTCGGCCCTGTCGCGGCCATCCTTGCGAATGCCGCGCCGGATACGCGCGATCCCGCGCGGCCCTGGCTGCTGGCCCCGACCGATCTTCAGGCGCTCAAGGCCGCCGGTGTCACCTTCGCGATCTCGATGCTCGAACGTGTGATCGAGGAAAAGGCGCGCGGCAACGCGGCGGCGGCGGAGGCGATCCGCAAGGAAATCGTCGGGCTCGTGGGGGACGACCTCTCCAAGCTGAAACCCGGCTCGCCCGAGGCGATGCGGCTCAAGGATGTGCTGATCGCGCAGGGCGCCTGGAGCCAGTATCTTGAGGTCGGCATCGGCCCTGACGCGGAAATTTTCACGAAATCGCAGCCGATGTCCGCTGTCGGGACCGGGGCCGATGCGGGGCTTCATCGCAATTCGAGCTGGAACAACCCGGAGCCGGAGGTGGTGCTGGTCGTTGCTTCCGACGGCCGCATCGTCGGTGCGACGCTTGGCAACGATGTCAACCTGCGCGATGTCGAGGGGCGCTCGGCCTTGCTGCTCGGCAAGGCGAAGGACAACAACGCTTCCTGTTCGCTCGGCCCGTTCATCCGGCTCTTCGATGCGGCATTCTCGCTCGATGATGTCAGGCGGATGGAATTGACGCTGGTCGTGAAGGGCGAGGATGGCTTCGTGCTCAACGGCGCCTCCAACATGTCGAAGATCTCGCGCGATCCGGCGGATCTTGCCGCGCAGATGATCGGCCCGCACCATCAGTATCCCGATGGCGCCGTGCTCTTCCTCGGCACGCTTTTCGCGCCCTCGCAGGATCGCGGCGCGCCCGGCAAGGGCTTCACCCACGCTTTCGGGGATATCGTCACGATCGCGACGCCGAAGCTCGGCGCGCTCGCCAATCGCATGGCCGCCAGCGATACCTGCCCGCCGTGGGAATTCGGCACGCGGGCGTTGATGGCGAATCTCGCCCGGCGCGGATTGCTCGGCGGCTGAGGGGCGTCTGACGGCGGGATGACGGATGCCGTCTCGCCGAACCCTGTCCGGTATCTCTCTGGCAAAAAAGAGAAATACCCGCATCGGGGCGCGCTCGGCATTCAACCTTGCCGGGGGACGAAAAGGCTGTTACGTTGCGCCATCGAGTTTCGGCCGAATGACTTTGCCCCCGTGAATCCCTTGGGTCTTCTGGACCTGTTGGGCCACTTGGCTGACGACCTCTCCAAGAACATCGATGGACGGTGCACGTGCAGATGGCTGACCGCCGATGCAAGTGCGTGCGTTGATTTGTCACTCTCTATCCAAAGGTACTTCCCATGCAAACCGGAACCGTCAAGTGGTTCAACGCCCAAAAGGGCTTCGGCTTCATCCAGCCGGACGCCGGCGG